>JAPOYT010000270.1:0-7332 GCA_026706445.1 Chloroflexota bacterium | reverse complement strand
GGATGAATGGCGGGAGAACCAGGGCAACTGGACCTTCGGCCACCATTCGCAGGGGTCATTCTTCGCTGTAACATCGGCGATTGAAGCGGCCTGGGCGCCCGACGCCTTCTGGTCGATTTACCAGATTGACGACGCAACCGTACCCTATCTGGTTGAGGTGGCGGATGAACTGCAAGCGACTTTCGATGCCTTCTCGGCAACGACCGATCTGGAAGAGCGCAAACGCCTTTCCCACCAAGCGCAGACGATCTTCCTGGAAGAGCAACTGACGATTTGGGGTTGGCACTCGCCCTGGATCAATGTGATTAATCCGGCGGTTGAGGGCATCGTATGGGAGCTGGGCGGGCGCATCCCGCTCTTCCACAAGGCTTGGCTCAACGAATAGAATTGCGGTTCGATGGTTTCAGATCGCATTGGGGCGGCAGGCGTCGAAAGGCGCTTGCCTCCCCTTCGGTCGACCATTCGTATGCGCTTACGCGTGCTTGCCACAATCATGGACTGTGGCGCCCTTCCTCAGCTTGGATAGCATCTTTGGCGTCGCGTTAGAGATCAAGCAGCTATGCAAAAATATATCGTAAAGCGTCTGCTGCTGGCGATACCGACAATTCTTGGCGCGATTACGCTAGTGTGGTTCGCCATGCAGCTGGCGCCGGGCGATCCGGCCGTGATGTTTGTTCCGCCCGACTTCCAGGGTGAGGAAGCGGAAGCATACCTGGCATTGGTCAATGAAAAGTACGGCTTTAACGATCCGCTGCCGATTCAGTATTTGCGTTATATGCGCAATACGCTGCTGGGAGACTTCGGCACCTCCTTGCGCACGCTCCGCCCGGTAACTGAGGATCTGGTACGCCGAGTACCGAATACAGTTCGTCTCGGTTTTGCGGCTTTTCTGCTTTCGATGGCGGTGGGCATTCCCCTTGGCGTTTTGGCGGCGATCAAACGGGGCACCTGGATAGATGGCACTTTGATGGTTATCGCCTTGCTCGGCGTCTCCATGCCCAATTTTTGGTTCGGTTATGTGCTCATTCTCATATTTGGTTTGTTTATTCCCATATTGCCGCCCTCCGGGCTCGGCGGCGCCAAGCACATGATAATGCCTTCCATCGTCGTGGGTTTGTCGATTGCCGGTTCGCTGGCGCGCTATTCTCGCTCAAGCATGCTGGAAGTGGTCAACCATGATTATGTTCGCACGGCGCGCGCCAAAGGCGTAACCGAGTACAACGTGCTCGTCAAACACGCCTTCCGCAATGGGCTGATTCCCATCGTGACCATACTGGGCATCAACTTCGGTTTCATCTTGGCGGGCTCGGTCATCATCGAGCAGGTATTTGCCTGGCCCGGCGTCGGCTTGTATCTGATCGACGGCATCAGCGGGCGCGACTTCCCGGTGGTGCAGGGCGCGGTTTTGTTGATTGCCATTGCTGTGGTAATGGCCAATCTCGTTACGGATTTGCTGTTGGTCTATGTAGATCCGCGCATTCGCTATGAATGACTGGTCGCCGCAAGCAATGTCGGCGTGGGTTGTCACCAGTTCTCAAGGAGTTGCCGCGTGACTCATGCAGGGCAAGACCAAGTCCATAAGCAAAAGATCGCGCAGCTCGAAGCTGATGAGTTGCTGCATATATCCGGCGTGCGGCGCGCTTGGTACGAATTCCGACGCAATCGTTTTGCCTTGGTCGGCGCAGTGTTCATCATCTTCATCGCTCTGATGGCCATCCTGGCGCCGGTGGTTTCGACGCACGATCCTTACAAGCAGTCGCTGCGCAAGCGCATGAAGCCACCGTCGGCGGAGCATTTTCTGGGCACAGACGAACTGGGGCGTGACTTTTATTCGCGCCTTGCCTATGGAGCGCGCGTATCGCTCTTTGTCGGCATCGTCGGGACTGCCGCCGGTGTCATCAGCGGCACGATAGTTGGCTTGATCTCCGGCTTTTTTGGCGGCTGGACCGATACGCTGGTGATGCGCGTCATCGACGTTATGTATGCGTTCCCCGGGATTGTGCTGGCGATCTTGTTCGTGGCCGTCTTGGGACCGAGTTTATTCAACTTAATCATTGTGCTGGCGATCTGGGCTACGCCAACGCTGTCCCGCATCGTACGCAGCAATGTGCTGTCGCTGAAGGAGCAAGATTATGTGCAAGCCGCGCGCGCGCTCGGGGCGGGGCGGGCGCGCATCATGTTCTTGCATCTGCTGCCGAATACGCTTGCGCCCATCATCGTCTATGCCACCCTCGGCGTCGCCGGCGCCATCCTAACTACGGCGGGTTTGGGATTCCTCGGTTTGGGCGTGCAGCCGCCGCAGGCTGAGTGGGGCAATATGCTCAGCAATGGCCGGCAATATCTGCGCAAGGCGCCGCTGCTGATGGTCTTCCCGGGCGCCCTGATCTCGATGACGGTGATCTCGATCAATCTCATCGGCGACGCGCTGCGCGATGCCCTTGATCCCTACATCCAAAGTTAATTCGATCTAATTCATAGTTGGATTCAGCACAGAAGTTATCGAAAGCAAATTATTGAAAAATTGCCCCGCGAAATAAAACTGTCAGAATCATCGAATGCGTGTAGGGGCGAGCATAGGTTAGTGTCTACGCTACCCTTGGCTGCCCACATACGACATAGATAAACAGCCATAATTTGCTTGACTTACTTGCATTTACTTCTGTATCAATATGGCTTTACGAGGCTAATGCAATGGAAATAAAGATGAACCTGGCGCGTGAGCGCGAGCCCTCAGCCGAGCCGGAGATGTGGCAGCGTTACGTCCGCGCTGAACGGCTGCTGGCGGCTAATGCGGTGGATCTGACATCCGACCTTGTGATCCATCCCAATTGGATCGGCGAATCCGATCGCTTTTGGTATCGCTGGAAATCGCTCTCGGGCGTCGAGTTCGTGCTGGTCGACCCGGCGACGGGCGAAAGAAAACCCGCCTTCGATCATAGCCGGCTGGCGGCTGCGCTCAGCAAAGCAAGCGGGACGCCTTGCGCTGGCGCGCAACTGTCCTTCGACGAAATCGAGTTTCTTGATGAAGGACGCAGCATCGTCTTCGAGATTGATCTTGACGGAAAGCGTGAGCGCTGGTCTTGTGATCTGGAATCGTACACTTGCGCTCGCATCGGCGAGGCGCCAACGGTTGCGGACGATGTAGTTCGCTCCCCCGATGATCAATGGGAGGCCTTCACGCGCGACCATAATGTCTGGCTGCGCTCGGTTACCTCCGGCGAAGAGCGCGCCATCACCACCGATGGCGAAGAAAAGAACGACTACGGCGAGCATCTGCTCTCCCCATTGACCACCAGCGGCATCGACGATCCGCCGCCGCCCTTCATCAAGTGGTCGCCCGATAGCGACAAGCTGCTGTTCTGCCGCGTAGATCAGCGCGAGGCGCCGCAATTTCACCTGGTTCAATCCGTGCCCAAAGACGGAAGCGTCCGGCCGCATCTGCATTCCTTCGCCTATCCCTTGCCGGGCGATGAAGCGCTGCCGCTGGCTTACCTAATCTGCGCCGATTTGAGCGCGGGCGCGCTCACAGCTATCGATATCGAACCCATTGAGGTTCAGTATCACGGTCCACCCGTCTATGGCGATGGCTTGTGGTGGTCCGCCGATTCCGAGACGGTATATTTCTTGCGGCAGGGGCGCGGTTATTTCCGCATCGACTTAATCATTATTGACCCGGCGACCGGTGACGCCCGCAGCGCCATTTCTGAGGAGAGCGGCGCCGGCATCGATCCTTCGGTCTGGCGCGGCACATCGAACCTGCGCGTCTTCGCCGATGGCGCGCGCGCCGTCTGGTATTCGCAGCGCGATGGCTGGGGACACCTGTACCTTTACGATACGGAAAATGGCGCCCTGATTCGACAGCTAACTTCGGGAAGTTACGAGGTGAGCAATGTCGAGCATGTAGACGAAGCGAATGGACTGGTGTACTTCACAGCGATGGGGCGCGAAACCGAACGTGATCCCTATTATGGTCATCTGTATCGCGTCAGTCTTGATGGCGGCGAGCCGGAATTGCTGACGCCGGAAGACGCCAATCATACAATCGCGTTTGCGCCCGGCGGCGCATGCTTTATCGACAACTTTTCGACCTTGGAAAATCCGCCGGTGATTCTGCTGCGGGCGGCCGACGGCTCGCTTATCTGCGAACTGGAGCGCGCTGACATCAGCGCATTGGAAGCGACCGGCTGGCGCAAGCCCGAACGCTTCAAAACCAAGGCGCGCGACGGCATCACCGACATTTACGGCGCGCTCTTCCGCCCCTCGGATCTGGATCCGGATATGGCATATCCGGTTGTTGACTACATCTATGGCGGTCCCCAGGCGATACAAGCGCCGGCCGCCTTCGCCGAGGCCGCGCGCGAACGCGAGAAGAATTTCTGGGAGGCGCAGTCTCTGGCGGAATTGGGCTTCGCGGTGGTGATGATCGATGGCTTGGGCATGCCGGGAAGATCCAAGGCGCATCACGATCACAGTTACCGCAACCTGCCGGACAATGGCTTGCCCGATCACATCGGCGCCATACGACAGCTTGCCGATCGCTACCCTTACCTCGATATCTCCCGTGTGGGCATCTTTGGGCATTCGGCCGGCGGTTACGCCTCTTGCCGGGCGATGTTCGCCCATCCGGACTTTTACAAGGTGGCGGTGTCGTCGGCCGGCAATCACGATCATCGGCTCGACAAAGCCACCTGGGTCGAGCGCTATATGGGGCTGCCTGTCGGCGAGCATTACGTCTTTTCCGCCAACCAAAACCATGCGCGGAACCTGCAAGGCAAGCTGCTGCTGATACACGGGGACATGGACGAAAACGTGCATGTGGCCTCAACGCTGGTGGTTGTCGACGCGCTGATCAAAGCCAATAAGGACTTCGACTTGCTCATCATGCCCAATCAGCCGCATTCCTGCACGGCGCATCCCTATTTCGTTCGCCGCCGCTGGGATTATTTTCTGCGGCATCTGCTCGGCGTCGATCCGCCGGCGGGCTATCAAATCAGCGAATGAGCGGGTGATGCGCGCCTCTCGGCGCCGAGTCGCGGGTGAAGAAAAGGTCTATCTGAAAAGGAATCTAGTGATGTTTGGAAAACTGAATTATCCGGAAACGCGCCGGGGTGATGTGGTTGATGATTTCTTTGGCAGGCCGGTGGCCGACCCCTATCGCTGGCTGGAAGACGCTGACGATCCCGAGGTGCGGGAATGGACGGACGCGCAGCACGAGCTCGCGCTGGAAGTGCTGAACAGCCTTGAGGGGCGTGATACCTTTGAGCGGCGGCTGCGCGAAGTATGGGATTACCCGAAATTCGAAATCCCGCGCAAACGCGGAGACAAGCTCTTTTACATGCGCAATGATGGCTTGCTGGAGCAGCCAATCCTCTATCTAAAAGAGGGAGACGAGCCCGAACGCGTACTGATCGATCCAAACGAATTCAGCGATGACGGCACGGTCGCGATCTTTGATTGGCAGCCGACATCGGATGGCCGGCTGGTGATGTACGCCCTTTCGGATGGCGGCTTGGATTGGGTCCGCTTTCGCTTTCGCGATGTGGAAAGCGGCCAAGATCTTGACGACCGATTGGCGCGGCTCAAGTTCTCGTCGGTGGCTTGGCGCAAAGATGGCTCGGGTTTCTATTACAGCCGATACACCGATGGCGCTCCCGACGAAGGACCGGACAATCCGGAGGTGTCTTACCAGGTCTACTATCACAAACTTGGCGCGCAACAGACGCAGGACCAATTGATCTATGATGATCCGGCGCGCAAAGGCATTCAATTATCAGCCTCGGTTAGCGCTGATGATCGCTTTCTCATACTCGATATCACGTGGGAGTCGCGGATTGCCAACCGTCTGTATTACAAACCGATCGACGATGAGAGCGACTTCGTCCGGCTCTTCGACGAGTTGGATGCTGAGTACCGGTTTGTCGGCAACGATGGCGATATCTTCTACATCCAGACAACCAAGGGCGCCCTGAACTGGCGCGTGGTCGCCGTGGATATCAATAATCCGGCGAGTGAAAACTGGTTGGATGTCGTGCCGGAAAGTGAAGAAGCCATAGAAGGTATTTCGATCGTCAATCAGCAGTTTGTGGTCACCGCGATGCGCCTCTCGCGGCATGTGATCAAGATCTACAACAAAGACGGCTCGCTTGATCGCGAGTTGCTGCCGCCCGGGATGGGCGCGGTGGCGCTACGCGAGCATGCCGGCGCCTATGGCGGAGCAAAAGATGACAAGATGTTCATCGCCTGGACTTCGTTCCTGCAGCCGACGCAAATACTGCAATATGACTTTGCGACTGGCGACTTGGAGTCGTTCTTCGGCACGACCGCGCCTTCCTTTGATCCGGAAAAATATGAAACCAGACAGGCTTTCTGCCCGTCAGAAGACGGCGCGAAGGCGCCGATCTTCATCACCTGCAAGAGGGGATTGGACCTGAATGGCGACAATCCAGCCATCATGTACGCCTACGGTGGTTACAGCTTCAGTCAAACGCCGAGTTACCGCGAATGGCTGCCGGTTTGGTTGGAAAACGGCGGAATTTTCGTCGTCGCCAATATCCGCGGCGGAAACGAATACGGCGAAGCTTGGCATCGCGCCGGCATGTTTGCGGGCCGGCAGAAGACCTACGATGACATTCACGCGGCGGCGGAATGGCTGATAGCGAACAAATATACCTCGAACCGGAAGCTGGCGATTGAAGGCCGGAGCAATGGCGGTTTGCTGGTGGCTGTCTGCGTGCTGCAGCGGCCGGATCTTTACGGCGCGATTCTATGCCATGTGCCGACAATTGACATGCTGCGCTTCAAATACTTTACCTCGGGGCGTTATTGGACCACCGAATATGGCGATGCCGAGTCCAGCAAGGAAGTCTTCGAATTTCTGACGGCTTATGGTCCGCTGCATAATATAAAGAGCGGGCAAGCCTACCCGCCGATACTGATTCTCACCGCCGATCATGATGATCGGGTGGTTCCGATGCATTCCAAGAAGCTGGCCGCCGCCTTGCAATACGCCAATGAGAGCGACAATGTCATACTCTTGCGCGTCCTGACCAGAGCGGGCCATGCCCTGGGCAAGGCGACCTCGAAGTTAATCGAAGAGCAGGTGGATATTTTCGCCTTTCTCAATCATATATTTGAGATGGGAGTGGAGTAAGCAGGTCATCCACCAAAGCAGCCTCGAAACAGGATATTCGACACCATGCATCTAGACAGCAAGCGATAAACTGGGCAGCGATGCGCGGCAGTGTATCGAACTCGGTTGAAATTCAAATGAGCCATCCGCGAGATTATATCCCCAACCCCAAGTACGTATGATTTTGTAGGGGCGACTCTTGA
>JAPOYT010000107.1 GCA_026706445.1 Chloroflexota bacterium | reverse complement strand
CCTCAGTAGTTCAAACAAAGTAATGAGAATGACTGCCGTACGAAAGAAAATGCCAAAATAATCGAAAACCTGTAGGGGCGAGCCGGTGGCTCGCCCACTCCTGCCATATTTTCCAATCAGGTTTCGCATGACTAACTTGGAACTACTTCTGTGCCTCTGTGGTGAATTCCTGTTGCAGCCGTCTGACTCTACCCGCTCAGCCGCCCGCGGCGCCGCGCCAGTTCCTCGTCTTCCGCCAGCATCCGCTCTAGCTCGGCTGTCTCAAGCTCATCCACATAATCTTCGATGACGCGCTCCAGATATGCCGGCAGGTCGGGGTGAATTCGCTTGAAGTTGGCGATGAAATCTGGACTGCTGTTGTAAAGCTGCCCCAAACCGCGGAGCCGATCAAGGCTCGGCTCATAGAAGTGACGCAGGTGCGCTTGCCAGCGCTCGAGGATCGCCCTGACTTTCTCATCGCTCGCCTCCAAGCGAGCTGCCATCGCGTCCGCCAGATCAAGGTAGACTTGGTCGCCCTCGGCTTTTATTGCCTCCTGCTTCTCCTTGCTGTAGCTGTTCCAGCGGCCGATCGTCTCGTTGACTTCGGCGGGACCGTATTGCAGACGCGCTTCGCGTTCGTACTGCTTTTGCGCTTCCTCGCTATGCCGCTTCAAGCCGCGCTTTTTTTTGCTCATCCCTTATGTCTCCTGCGCTAGGCGCGAATGCGCTTTAGATCATCGGCATTGTTGTAGCGCCGTATCGACGGAAAACGCCAGGCGACCCAGCCCGCCAGCAGCGCCGCCGCCAAACCGCCAGTGAATATCGCCAGCGGCGCGCCCAGAATCGATGCCACCAAACCCGCGCGCATTTCGCCCAATTGCGGACCGGTCATGAAAAATAGCATATTGACCGAGACCATGCGTCCGCGCAATCTGTCCGGCGTACTCAACTGACGGATCGTGCCGCGGATCACGCTGGATACAATGTCACCGGCGCCAGTCAAGGCAAATACAAAATAGGATAGCAGGAAACTGGTCGAGATACCGAAGATCGCGGTCGCCAAGCCGTATATCGCCACGCTGACCAGAAAGATGACGCCCTGCCGCTTCAACTCGCCACGCAGTGACAACACGAGGCCCGCCAGCAGACCGCCGACGGGTTGCGCCGTCGCCAGCAAGCCGTAACCAGCGGCGCCTAGGCCCAGGATATCGCCCGCCACAATCGGCAGCATCGTCCGCGCCGATGCCAAAAAGGTGGCGAAGAAATCCAGCAGCATCGTACCCATAATGATGCGCTTGCTTAAGGTGAAACGGATGCCCTGGCTCAAGCTGCGCCAACTGATCCGGCCCTGTTTGCCGGGTTTTCCGCGATGGCGTATACGCGTGATCGATAGCGCCGCGGCCGCAAAAACGGCGGCGCTAATGCCGTAGACCAGGCCGATGTTGAACTGCGCTATCAGCAAGCCAGCCAGCGCCGGCGCCACAATGGTGCCGATCTTCGTCACCAGCATGTTGAGACTGATGGCATTGCTGAGGTGCCGCGCTTTGACCAGATTCGCTTCCATGGACTGCCGCGCCGGGAAATCGAGCGCGACGGCGGCCGCCCCCAAAGCCGTCAACAGATAAATCAACTGTACGCTGATCTGGTCGGCGAAGGTCAAAATAGCCAAAGCGGATGCCGCCAGCGCCGCCAGCGCGCGCATCGCAATCATGATGCGGCGGCGGTCAAAGCGGTCCGCCAGCAAGCCGCCGATCAATGCGAAGAGCAGCACCGGTATGACGCGCGTCAAACCCAGCAAGCCCAAGCCAAGCGCTTCCGCGCCCATCTCGATCGCATGACCGAGGAGATTCAGCGTGAAGCTCTGCCCGCGCAGCAGCTCGAAAACATGCCAACTGATGGCGAATTGCTGCATCTGCATCGCGGCGGTGGAGGCCATTTCGCCAAACCACAAATAGCGAAAATCGCGATAGCGCAAGGCGACCATGCGGACGAATTGACGTGGCATGAGCGAGCTCGGTTTCGGGCGGACGACTCAAGCTGCAACCTTATCGCAAAGCCCGATAGCTAGCCAGATTCAATCGCCTCTGTCTTGGGCGCTCAGGCGGTCACTCGGCGCATTCGCCGCAACATGGACGTTGATTCCAGCTCGAGCGGACCAGCCGACTTGATCAGCTGTTCAGCATATCTGACGGTCAAATCGCGGATGGCGGGCATGGGCGCATAGGTTTCGATTTTGGCATTCTGCCGATGCCCGGTCGCGCGCGCGCCGCCAACGCCACGCAGCACAGTCAGCTGATTCGCCTTCCGGTCAATCCCGGTTACGCGCAGGTACTCGCCATCAATCCGCAGCAGGTGCCCGACGTGAAATCGCGGACGAAGGCCATCCGCATCGGCGCCATCGCTATTCTTCACACCGATCAGCGCCGAATTCGCGCTCAAGGCGTTTCCGCTCACGCGGTCGCCGCTGTCCCGCCAGGCGCTTGTCCAACGGTTGTGCCAGCCCCAAACGCCAGTGACGCTGACCACGTTGGTCCCGTCCTCACCCGTGCGAAACACGGCGCCGGCTTTGTAAAGCAGCAAGAATGCCGGCTCATCCCGATCTCCCGGAAAGATGCGGATTCGCGCCAGGTCAATCTCGCCGCTGTCATCACGTACCGCGCGCAACTCCAGCAAGTCATCAGGCAGCAGCAGCGAGCGCGGATTCGCCTCTTCGGGCGAGATTTCGAGCGTTTCGACCCGCGGACAATAGCGGCGCGCCGTCGCCGATTCGATGAGTTGGCTCGCCTCACCCAGCGTCCGCAGCAAGTGCTCATCGCTGCCCCTATCTTCATCCCCCAGCTTCAAATGCCGCCGAAGGTCTTCCAATGTCGCAATCGTATACATAGCTGTCGTTTCCTTTCAACTGTATCGGTATCTCGATCAAATTGCGGCCGCCGGTCCCTCGATTGTTGCGGAACCCGCGCTTGTGTTAAGTTAGGTGGAATCAGCGGAAGGTCCCTATTGTGAAAGCCCTCGCCATCGCGCCTGACGAGTTCAATGCCGAGTTGCATCGGCTGCCAATTGCCGGCGAGCTGCTGCTGCCCGGGGTGCAGGCTTATGTGCGTTCGGATGGGGTGGCTTTGGCGCTCAAGCAGGCGCTGCTGCCGAGCGAGGTCTGCGGTACGGTGGTGGAGTTATGCCGTCAAGGCGACGGCGTCGAGGTGGCGCTCCACGCGGAGCAGCAGGAGGATGGGGGTTTTTTCTTCGCGGCGTTGTGGGTGCTGGTGGGGTGAAGGTTGCGATTGCTTACCATGCACGTTTATCGGCGCTCGTTACCATATACACATCATAATCTCTCATTGGTGAACCGGGCTCAGGAACGAAGAGACCGTCCACAAGCAAGAAATAGATGAAATCTACCTTAGCACTCTCAATACTTGTTTTGGCCTCATGTATGGTCATGCCATGCGATACACATCCAGGTAATTCGGCTACACGCACGTAAAAGCAGGGTTCACCGTCAGTAGTTTCGTCAGAACCAATTTCAATTGTGTATGGCCTGGAAGCGAGTTCTTCCGCTCTTTTGTACAGCTCTTTATCCAAGTGAGAAACTGCACTATCGCTGCCACTCTGTTGGCACATGTCAGTCGTCACCATATCACTTAGTCCGGAAGCAACACGACAATCATACCACAACAAAACAGGGCGGAGGCGCCCACTCCCCCGCCCTGCAACGCAGCTACAGGCTGATGTTATACAGGCAGCTCGCCACCTCGTTATCGAAGCGCACGAAAGCCAGCCGCACCGTCGCCGTTAACTGATACGAGTCGTAATACGACAGGTAATCAACGCTGACAGCGATCTTGCGCCGATAACCAACGTACCAGCCAGGCCGGTAGACGCAGACAGCCTGACCCTTGTTATTCGTCCGCTCCCCGACCTTGCCGTCAGCTTCGGTCAGCGACATCTCCGCCGAAACGAATACCGGAATCCCGTCCACATAACCGATCTGACCAGTCTGCGCGGTTGCCAGCGGACCGGCCTTGTCCATGGTCAAGAATTCGCCGATGTTCAGCAGCGCCGCGTAGGTGCCGCTGTCGACAATCCAAGCCAGATCAGAGGGACGCGCGGCGTATTTGCCCGACATCTTGAAGCGCGTCTGGCGCATCTTCGCCAAGGTCGGCGCGCCGTTCATGTTGATCGCATTTTGCGTCCGACCCACCAGCGGCAGGTGGCGCAAACCGTCCAGCGCCAGGTATTTCGCCGTCGCCGCCGGGCGGGCGGCATCGCTGTTGATATTGCCGGACGCTCCCGCTGTCGTGTCGCCATTGAGCAGCACGTTGTCGATGGCGTCGGCGATCGCGCGCGCCGCCTGTTCGCGATAGATGTTGAGCACCGGGATCACCGCGTCTTCCACCAATTCGCTGCTGAAGCCGACCCGCAGCGCCAGCTTCTTGGCGTTCAGCGTCACTTTTCCGCTGCCGATCTTGCTGTCAGGAATCGGATTGCCCGAATCAAGCGCGAGATGGGCTTCGTCCTGCGTCTCCGGCACGAAGTAGACCGTCGGATCGGCGCCTTCTATCGGCAGCTCGAAGGGATTGCTCGGCATCTCCACGCTTTGGAACAGCGGCAAAATCGTATTGTCCTGCCGCGCCTTGTGCCAAATCTGCTGGCTCCACAGGTCGGGCGCCCACTCATCGCCGAAGCCGGTCTGCGTGCTGTAGGCCAGCTCATCGGCTTTGATCCCCTTCAGCTTGGCGCGCTGAATCTTGGCGGCCAGCGCATTGCTGTAGCGCTCGCTGACGCCGCGGAAGCTCTTCGCCGAGCGCAGCAGCATATAGCCGTGCAGCATGTCCAGCGCATCCAGCGAATCGAATTCGCTGCCCACCTCGAGCCGTCCGGTCTTCAGCGCCTCGCGCTCATCCGCCACTGGCAGACGTCTGAGCGGCGTTCTTGTCTCTTCAGTCATTGACGTTCCTTTCTTTTCTGCAGAATCTGAATCTGTGGCGCCTGCATCGCCCAGTCCCAGCCGCGACATGTCCAGACCGAGCGCCTTGTATGCGCCCTTTATGGTCCGCACATCCGTCTGCCGCGGCTCCGCCGGGGTTGGCGTCAGGCTGCCTTCCACGATGGGCCAACGCTTGATGCGCCCGCCCGCTTCCACCTCGACCAGATGCGGCAAACTGCCCGAGGACCAACTAAGCGCGCCCTGATCCACCAGCCGCTGCACCGCTCTCACATAGCGTCTGTGCAAGTCCAGCTGCGCCTCAGCCCAGAGCCCGATCTCATCCGGCGCCAGTTTGTCGATGACGCCGATCACCGCCGCTTTCAACTTGCCATCCAGCCCATGGTGATACAACACCGGCCGACGCTCATACCAATCCAGCCCGACATCGGTCTCCGGCGTGAAATACTCGCCTTGTATGTCTCTCGCCTTTGATTCGCCCCATGTGATCAGATAGCCGCCAACACGACCCTTCGGCTCATCAATCATCTTCACTGCCTTGATTGCTTCGCTTGTCATGCTTTGTTCCATGCCTAATACCCTCCGCTCGCCCATACGGCGCTTGCCAATCTCTCCCAAGGCTGCCTCAGTCCGTCCACACGCGGCGCTAACGTGGTGCAGGGGCGGGCAGCCATGCAGCGCGGCAATTGCCTCCGCCACCGCCCGAAAGCGAAACCGCGAAGAGCGTATCCCGTGCCTTGTTAAGCGTCTGAGGGAAGAAGCCGTCAGACCACATCGAACAGCATAGAACAGATGTTCTATCCATGAAGTAAACATTTGCTCTTGCATTGGAATTTTCTAACGAAGTTTCTGAAGAAGGCGCCGCGGCAGTGACTCTTTAGCGAGCAGATGCGGGCGACGCAACCGCTCGACGAGAGCGGTCGGCGACCCGGTCAGACTATATCCGTCGCTACGATTGCCCCCCTACCGCGGC
>JAPOYT010000026.1 GCA_026706445.1 Chloroflexota bacterium | reverse complement strand
GAAGGTACACGAGTTTGAGTCGTGCGCGTCTGCCAATTCCGCCACTCCGGCGCGCAGTCAAGCAGTGTAAGCTGGCTAAAGCGGAATGTCAATAGTACCGCGGCCTACGCAGAGGCTGAAATGACGAGAATCGCGAATTACTGCGCGGTCTGCGCTGGCCCCTTAGTAAGCCGGCGCGTCTCCGGGCGCAAGAGGCCCCATTGCCCTAGCTGTGACCGCACAGTTTATTTCGACCCCAAAGTCGCCGTGGTTGTATTTATCGAACGTGACGATCGCGTTTTGCTGATTCAACGGGCGGTCGAGCCAGGCAAGGGCAAATGGGCGCTGCCGGCTGGTTTCGTCGATTATGATGAAGCGCCGGAAGCGGCGGCTGTGCGCGAGACACTTGAAGAAACGGCGCTGCGGATTCGCATTGCTAAGCTGCTCGCTGTCTTTCCCAAGCGGGACCACGGGCTGGCTGATATCATCATCGCTTATAGCGGAGTCGTACTCGCGGGAAAACCGCGGGCCGGCGATGACGCCGCAGCGGTGGGCTGGTTTTCGCGAGGCAATCTGCCAGCGCTCGTTTTCTATCCGTCGATTGCCCTGACGACGCTCTGGACCAAGGGCGAACTCGACCTCTGAGCAAAGGCTAAAGGCTCAATGCCAGCGCTTACTTGCCTTTTGACTGAAACCCCATCAGTTTCATGATGCGCGAGGCAAATGCGAGAAGATAGCTGTAAAACAGCGAAGCGCTGACCCGAGTGGCGTTGCGGCCGTCATCGAGCGATCGGTAAATCGACCGCGCCAACACGTATTGACGGCGCGCTTCCTCGAAATCCCACTGCGATTGATAGACTGTGCCGAGCGCGTAGAGATAACGCGCTTCATAAGCCGGATTGCCAACATCGCGCGCCGTATCCGCCGCCCGGCCAAAGTAGGCAATCGCAATATCCGGCTGGCCCCTGAGCTCGTGCCATTGACCGAGCATGCCCAAAGTGTACATCTCGTAGGGCTTGTGCCCAAGGTCTTGCGAGAGAGCCAGCATTTGATCAAAGTATTTCCGCGCCTCGTCAAAATCGTCGGCTGCCAGCATCGTCATCGCCAAGCTGTACAGGCGCATAAACTCGTGAAAAATCGCTTCCAGCCCGCGGGCCACTTCCAAGGCGGTCAACTGTTGCTCGATTCCACGTTGAAACGTTTCACTCTCCTGTGCCAGCACCAAGCCCTGCTGCCCAATGATGACGCCTTCAAGCAAACGGTCGCTGTTCGCCTGCGCCTTTCTCAAAGCCACCAGCAAGCCATCGCTCGCTTTCTTAAATTCCTTCTGGCGGATGAAGGCGTTCGACAGCAAGAGTATCGCCCTCGCCTCCAGTTGCCCGTCGCTAATTTCACGCGCGATATCAATCACTCGCCAGGCGTGTTTATTGGAATCTGACGGATTGGCGGCAATTTCGCCCAAGCCCAAAAGGGATTGCGCGTAGCGCCGCATATCACCCGCTTCAAAGGCGAGATCGACCGCGCTGCGATAATCTTCAAAGGCTTCCGTGGTTTGGAAAAAACCCTCGCGCGCAATGCGAGCGCGAAGGATTAATGCATCGACCGTTTGGCTTACCGAGCGGATTTCCCGCGCTCGATCCAGCGACTGACCAACATAATCGCGCGCGAAACCAAAGTGGCCAAGCGAAGTTTGCGCCTCCGCCAAGCCCAGCAAGGCGGTGACTTCCACGCTTCCGCGTTTCTCGCGCCGCGCCAAAGTCAACTCCACATGGCAGCGATCCACGATCTCGTTGAAAGCGCCCGACTTCATCAGTTCTTTGATGTCGTAACGCAAGCTGTCCGTCTTGGTAGGCATTCCGAACACACCATGGCAAGGCATCATCTTCAGACATTATACGTCAACTAATCGGAAATGGTTCGCCTCGCCCGCCATTGGACTGAAATCACCGGTCGGTATTCGCCATAATACCGGCGAATCGCCGCAAGCGATGCGCAATACGCAGCGTCAAATCCAGCGAAGTCGGCGGCAAAAAGCGCGTGTAAAAGGCGTATAAGCGGCGCTGCCTGGCTAGCGGCGGATACACATTGGCGGCATTGAGAAAGTGCTGCCTGGCGGCCGCCCGGCGTCCCGCTTCCCACAGATAGACAGCATAAACATGATGCCGCGCCGCTTCCAAACGAGAGAATTCCGCATCTGTCATGCAGGTTTCCCAGCCATAATTGCGCGCATTCTGCACCGTTTTCAAGCGACCGTAAGCTCCGGCAAGTTTATCGTCCGAGATCATGCTATCGTGCACGCGCCGATAAACCAGCTTTTCGCTGATGCCGTGAAAGCGGTAGCGCAGCGCCAATCGCAGAAAGAGATCCCAGTCTTCGGCGCTGCGGAATTCCTCATCGTTGGCGAAGCCGCCCACAGCGCGCAGGGCGGCGCTCCTAAGCATACTGGAGCTGGTCAAGATTCGGCAACCGGTCTGCCGCAGCAGCTCGCAGTAGATGTCGTCGGTATAACGCTCAAATGGTCCCGTCTTGACCGGCGTCACGCCGTCGCTCGCCACCTGCTGATAATGGGTATAGACAACAGATAGGTCTGGGTGCTGGCGGAATGCTTCCAAGCCGATCGCTATTTTCTCTACGTGCAGTTGATCATCAGCGTCAAGGAAGTGAATGTATTGACCATTCGCTGCGGCGATGCCGCGGTTTCGGGCGATGCCGGGTCCTTGATTTTCTTGATGGATATAGCGTATGCCTTGCCCATAGCGCTCTTTCAGCGAATGGCCTGTGCCATCGCTGCTGCCATCGTCAATAACGATTATTTCACAGTTGCGGTGGGTTTGCGCCAAACAACTGTCGATCGCGTCGGCGACGTAGGCCTCTCGATTGAAGGTCGGTATGATGATGCTGACTAGCGGTTCGCCCGGCACTTGATTGCCCTTCGGTTGCAAGGCTCAAACCAGATACTAGGACGCAGTTGGCGCAGTGACAAGAGTCGCAGATCCTCAAAGCCTTTGGACAGTCGGCTGCCCGTCAATCTTTGCGGCGATCCAACCAACGATGTTGTTCGCCGTCTGGATGCGCCACCACTCGTATCGGCTTTCCCGATGCGGCCCGGCGAGGACCGCTACGTAATCACCCGGGTCCAAGGCGCCGACCACTGGGCTGCTGGTGCTTGCCTCCTGGCGAATGTTCAGGTCTCGCAGCATCCGCAGCTGCTGCCCCGGTGCGAATTCTGAACCCTGAACTACGCCGGACGGAATCGTCGAAGATCCGAAACCGCTCGCGCTGAATTGCGGATTGCCGAGGCGGTCGGTGGCGTCCACGATGCTGCCGCCGGCCACCTGAACCGTATACTGCCGACCTTGAACCGAAACCACCACCAGGCTGCGATTGGGATACCAGCGCACATCCTCCGGCGCGGCGTCGCCGATGAATCCGGTAAGCTGAGTTCCGCTGCTATCGTAAAGCGCGACCGGTCCGCTGCCGGGACCGCCATGGCGCCCCAAGGCAATAACTTGCCCGTTGGGTCGGCGCACAGCATCGCGTACCCAAAGCCCGAGCGCCGACGCATCGAGGATAATGCGCTCGCCAGACAAGTCGTTATTGACTTCGCCTATAATCACGCGACCATCGGGACGGCGACCGCTGACGATGATGCCTTGCCCATTCGGGTTCCAGTATCCGTAGTCATAACGGACGAAATTTGGCTGTCGTTGGGCGTAATTGGGATCTCGCAGGGCTTGCACAATTGCCAGCGCGTTTCGCCCTTCGTCCGGCAGCCGCACCCGCGCCAATACCGAATTGCTGCCGGGTATCGGCGACCACTCTACGCCTCGTGTCTTCCAATACCAAGGCGGTCCCGTTCGCTGCACCAGGTTGCAAGACCCGTAGCCCTCGGCCGGGCAGTCGCGGATGAGCATATAATTCTGTGTGTTCAAGGGTCCCACTTCCGGCTGCCAGAACCAGACGCCCATATCGTTATGGCTTTGCGGGTCGCGCGAAGGATCAATCCGGAAGCTGAATTGCTGTCCGTCCGCCGACCAATCCAATTCAACGATGCGGTTCTTGTTCTCCTCGAAGCTGGTCGCAGAAAAACCGGCGAAAAAGGGCGAAACGGTCATGACGCCCTCTTGCGCTACGCCAATCGGCTTGTATCGCAGAATCCCATAATGATCGGTTCGAATCCAGCTGTTGCCATCGACCGGATTGGGCAGGAACAACCGGACGCCATCACGCAATTGGATATTCTGAAAAGTGAAATTCTGGCCTGGACCCACACTGTATTGATAAGCCGTCACGCCGCTGGCGCTGAATGTCTGCGCGAATGATATCGGCGAAAGCGTCGGCGGCAGGAATTCGGGCCTGACGGCGACCGTCGGCTGTAAGACTACCGTCGTTGGCGTGGGCGGCAGATCGAGGACGCCAACTTCCGCTGGCAGCGTCGCATCGCTCGGCGTCGGGTTGAAGACAAAACCGGAGTCTTGCGTCGGCGGGTCATCCGGCGTGGTCGCCGTCGCCGGACCAAACACGACTTCGCCTCGCGGCACTGTCGGCGCTGGCGTCCAGGTAACCGGCTCAGTCGGGCGCGGAGGCGGCGTAGCGAGCAGCTCCGCTATCTCGGTTTCGTCGGCAGTTGGCGGAATTAGCGGAGTAGGAATCGTCGCGCGCGGCACGATCACGTCCGCTTCGCTCGTTGCAGTGGGAATATCCTCTTCCGCCAGCTGCGGCAGGCTGGGCGGCTGCGGCTGGATTGGCGCCGGAGTTGGCGTCGGAGTCGGCGTTTCAGTAATGGGCAGGATCCGGGTCAGCGTCGGTTCAACCGTTGCGGCGGCTGTCAGAGAAGGCAATGGGGTGAGCGTTGACGTGACCGCTGGCTCCGCTGTATCGGTGGACGGCGGCGGCGGCGCTGTTGGCTGAGTCGTAACGGTGGCTTCTTCCGTTCGCGTAGCAGTCGGCGGACTTGTCGCCGTTGGTACCGCAGTTTCTGTTTCTGTCGGCTGCGCGGTCGCCGTTGGCTCTTGCGTCGCGGTAGACGTCGGCGGACTTGTCGCCGTCGGTTCCGCCGTATTCGTTTCTGTCGGCTGCGAGGTCGCCGTTGGCTCTTGCGTCGCGGTAGACGTCGGCGGATCGGTCGCCGTTGGTTCCGCCGTATTCGTTGCTGTGGGCGGGCTCGTCGCTGTTGCTTCGACTGTAGCAGTGAGCGTCGCGGTGTTCGTAGACGTTGGCACGTCGGTGTCAGTCGCCGTCAATGTTTCGGTCGCCGTGGGCGGCTGAGTTTCAGTTGCAGTTGGCAAATCCGTATCCGTCGCTGTCGGATTAGCCGTCGCCGTTGGCATTTCAGTATCTGTGGCCGATGGCGTCGCTGTTGCAGTGGGCTCGTCGGTCTCGGTTGCCGTTGGTGTGCGCGTAGCGGTGGGCACATCCGTATCAGTCGACGTTGGCGTTTCCGTCGGCGGCGGCGTGCTCGTAGCGGTGGGCAGAGCGGTATCGGTTGCCGTCGGCGTATCCGTCACTGTCGGCGTCTCGGTCGTTGTCGGCGTGTCTGTTGGCGTTGGCGTGCTCGTATCGGTGGGCACATCGGTATTGGTTGCCGTCGGCGTATCCGTCACTGTCGGCGTCTCAGTCGTCGTCGGCGTAACAGTCGACGTTGGGGTGCTCGTATCGGTAGGCACATCGGTATCGGTTGCCGTCGGCGTATCCGTCGCTGTCGGCGTCTCGGTCGTTGTCGGCGTGTCTGTGGGTGTCGGCGTGTCCGTCGGAGTCGGCGTATCCGTCGGCGTTGGCGTGTCTGTCGGCGTTGGCGTGCTGGTATTGGTGGGCACATCCGTATTGGTTGCCGTCGGCGTATCCGTCACCGTCGGCGTTTCGGTCGTTGTCGGCGTGTCTGTCGGCGTTGGCGTGCTCGTATCGGTGGGCACATCGGTATCG
>JAPOYT010000244.1 GCA_026706445.1 Chloroflexota bacterium | reverse complement strand
GTCGGCGTGTAAGTCGGAGTATATGTTGGCGTGTCCGTTGGGGTATTCGTGGGAGTAAGTGTCGGCGTATTGGTTGGCGTGTCCGTCGGCGTGAAGGTGGGCGTGTTGGTTGGCGTATTGGTAGGGGTGTCCGTCGGTGTGTTAGTCGGTGTATTGGTGGGCGTATTGGTCGGCGTAAACGTTGGCGTGTTCGTTGGTGTAGGAGTCGGCGTATCAGTCGGGTGGAGCGTGAATGTCAGGACGCTGCTCCATTCGCCTTCTTCTTCGCAAGTTATGCCGTCGCCTAGCGCCTGTACCTGTACTTCGTAGGGAACGCTGACTTGCAGTTCCGCAAACTGGTAAGCGCGATGTGAAGCGGGCAACGTTGTGTTCAGCCAATCGCCGTTCCCCATTCTCCAGCGCAAGCGATAGCCGGCCGCGCTCTCAACGGCATCCCAAGCCACAGTCGTTTCCGCAACGGCGACGAGATTGTCCGGCTTCGCCAGTTCGCATACGGGCATAGGGGTATCAGTCGCGGTAGGCGACGGGGTATTTGTAGGCGTGAAAGTTGCTGTATTCGTCGGCGTTTCAGTGGGCGTATGGGACGGCGTTTCTGTTGCCGTCGCTGTAGGGGTTTCTGATGGAATGATTGTTGCTGTTGCTGTAGGTTCGACGGTCGCTACGGGCATCAGATTCAGCGTAACGCTCCAATCGCCCAGCAATTGATAAGTCACCTCATCGCCCATCGCCCGCACGCGCACTCGGTAAACCAATCCCGCTTGCAGATTATCGAAGCTATACTGTGTTTGCGGCGGATCGACCCGTTTTAGAATGCGCTCCCCATTCGGGGGATCCAAACGAACGCGATAGCGGTCCGCGCCCTCGACGGCATCCCAAGCGACCGTGTCGCCCGAAAGCGCTCGGAAATTCTCCGGACTTGGCAATCTTCTAAGCGCTTCCAGAGTGGCGGTCGCTGGTTCAGTCAATGTGGCTGTCGGACTGTTGGTCGCGGTTGGCGTGCTGGTAGCCGTGTTCGTCGCCGTAGCTGTTGGCGTATTGGTAGCTGTGTGCGTCGCTGTCGGTGTGTTGGTGGCTGTGTTTGTAGCCGTTGGCGTGGATGTAGGGATGCTGGGGAGTGCGATTCTGATGAATGTACTCCACCGCCCCTGCCGTTCGTAGCGTCGTCCATCGCCCAATGCGCGCGCCTGAAAAATATAACTAACGCCAGGCTTCAAGCCAGTAAAGCTGTATTCGGTTTGCGGCGCGTCCACAGTTTCCAGCCGAAACGTGTTATCGCCAGACAAGAACAGACTGTAGCCGATTGCGCCAAATACTGGATCCCAAGCGACTGTGCTGTCCGAAATCAGACGCGGATTCTGCGGTGTGCGCAAGCCGCGCAGCACCACGCGAGTCGGGGTTGCGGTTGGCGTCGCTGTAGGCGTATCCGTCGGCGTGGCGGTGGGATATGGGCGGCGGAGGACGTAAGTCCAACTCCACTCGCTGTCCTGATAGGTCGTTGAATCGCTAGAAAGCGCCTGTACCTGTATCAGGTGCGTACTGCCATAGCGAAAGCGGCTCAGAGGAAAGCGGTTTTCCGCCGCTTCCGCCGTAATCCAATCGTTCCGACCCAGCCAGCGAAGGCGATAGCCGCTGGCGCCGGCGATTTCGTTCCAATGAAGCGCATCTGCCTCGATACGGAAATCTCTTGGCCATGCGAGTTGCTGCTGGGCTTGGACAAAAGCGGAATTGTAGAAAATTGTAGCGATGAGAAGACATATCTGTGCGGTCTTTGGTAACAATGCTGTCTCCAATGTCGAGGAGTGAATAAGCGGCTGAGCATAATAGTATTCGTATATGCTTTCAATAATCAATATTCATCAATCGCGATGCAATCGAGAGTCTTGCAGTGTAGGGAGGTAGTGTATCGAAGTTTGTTGCAATTCAATAAGCCAAATTCAGTTTCACGACAACGGTGCAAAGGACACATAGAAAATGGAATATTTCGCAGACAATTCTCGGCGCCTCGGCGTACTCTGTGTTAAAATTTTAGCCGTTTCAATCGAAATGGATACACCACTCCCTCGCCCTAGGCTTTGATCGACCCGCTGGTCAAGCCGCTGATGAATTGCCGCATCGCCACGGCGAAGACGCAAAGCAGCGGAATCGATGAGATGACATAGCCAGCGAAAAGCGTGCCCCAGTCGGTCTCAAAATCGGAGGAGAATTGCATAAGACCTTGCGCCAGCGGCATCAGGTCCTTATTGGTAATCGTAACCAGGGGCCAGATCAGATCGTTCCAGGTGCTGATCAGCGTAGTCATTGCAACGGTCGCGATCATGGGGCGGGCGAGTGGTAGGGAGACGTAGACAAACACCTGCCGCTCGGCGGCGCCATCGACATAGGCGGCGTCGAAGAGCTCTTGCGGCAGCGACTCGAAATAGCTGCGCATCAGCCAGGTCGAGAGCACCAAGCCGCCGCTGACCCAGACCGAAATCAGCGCGCCGGGCGTATTGACCAAACCGAGGTCGCGCACAAGGACGAAGCGCGGCGCCAGCGTCAGCACGCCGGGCACCATAATCAGCGTGATGAAGCCGAGGAAAAGAACGGTTTTGAAGGGGAAGCGAAAACGGGCGAATACGTAACCGGTGACGGATGCGATGGCGGCGATGAGGCAAATGGTGGCGCCGGAATAGATGACGCTGTTTACGATGAATCGCCAGATGATGCGGAAGGCGGACGAATAATTGCCGAAGCGAAAGGGCAGTTCCGGCAGCCAGAAATTGTGGTAGAACTGCGTGTTGCTCTTCAACGAGGTGATGACGACCAGCACCAGCGGGAAGAAGGTAACGATGCCGAAGGCGATCAGCACCAGTTGGAAGGGCAGATCGCGGTTGCCGAGGCGGATGCGCCTGGAACTTCTCAAGCTCATTCGGCTTGCCCTATTCTCTATTCGCGCCGGCGGAGACGCGCAGGTTAATGATGGTCAAGGCGAGCATGGCGACAAATAGCACAACGCCAATGGCGGATGCGTAGCCGAATTCCAAGAAGTGGAAAGCCGACTGATATAGCTGCAGCGCCGGCACCATGCTGCTGTAGCCGGGTCCGCCGTCGGTCATCACCAGGAAAAGATCGAAGCGCTGCGTCATGAAGAGCATGGTCAGGATCATCGCCAGGGTGATTTGCCGCCGCGTCATAGGGATATCAATATAGAAGAGCCTTCGCCAGAAGCCCGCGCCATCAATGGCCGCGCTCTCATGCACTTCCTGCGGGATCGTCTGCAAGCCGCCGAGGATGATGAGAAATTGCAAGGTCGGCAGCCAGGGAAAGCGCACAAAAGCCAGCGCCCACATCACGGTGTGGGGATCGGCTAGCCAGGCGTAGGCATATTGCTCCAATCCGATCAGTTTCAAGCCTTCGTTCAGCAAGCCGACCTGCGGGTTGTAGATGAAGCGCCAGATCAGGTAGTTGAGGATCTGTGGCACCACCATCGGAAAGACGAAGATGATCTTCCACCAATAAGACCAGCGGGCGCTGCGCAGATTGACAATCATCTCGGCGGCGAAGAAAGGCAGCACCGTCTGCATGACGACGCGGAAGAAGACAAAGCCGATCAGATTGGTAATGGCGACGCGGAAGGTGCGGTCGCTGAGCATGCGCTCGTAATGCTCCAGCCCGACATAGAAGTGGACCTTGCCGCCATTCCAGATGTAGAGCGAGTTGTAGAGCGCGCTGAAAGCCGGCAGCCACTCGAATATGAGCAGAATTGCGACCGGTATCAGCAGCGCCAGGTAGAGCCACTTCGCCTGCCAAATGCGGATCGGAAGCGGGCTTTGGCTCGTGCGTTTGCTGACCCTGGCGGACGGGCTTGTGGAAAGACGTCTGATCATAGCGGGAGTTGAGAATGTGAGCGCGGACGACCCACTGGGCCGCCCCTAGATCTGCAATTGCAAATGGCGCGAATAGGGGCGAGTCGGTGACTCGCCCGCTGTGTAAATCAGTATTCGGCCAGGCTTACTCCATCTGGAAATCGCAGGACCATTCGTTTTCGGCGATGACGACGCGCGCTTCCCTCGTCATCAGGCGGTCTTCTTCGGCGATCAGCGTTTCGAGATCGATCTGCTCGGTGAAGAATTCTTGCATCAAGCGGCGGTGGTCTTCACCATAGCGGCGGCTGAGGCGCGGGTCCGGGTCCTTCAGCGCGCGGATCGGCAACTCAAGAAAGGCGACTGTTGGCTTTAGGGCGTCGGGCACATCGAGGCCGAACTGCGTTGGGATGCTGCGCGGTGAATCGGTAACGACGCGGCCCCATTGCGGCTGTGCTGTCACGAACATCAGGAAGTCGACCACTTGCTCTTCAATGCCTTCGCGGCGGGCGCGGTCGGTCACGGTGAAGCCGGCGGTGAAGCCACCGACCAGATAAGCGCTCTCGTTATTGGCGGCATGGGCGCTGGTGGTTTCGGTGACCGGCGGGAAGTAGCTGATGCCCCAGTTAAAATCGGCGTCGCGCGTTACATTTAGCGTTTGGCTGGCGGCGTTGCCGAGCAGGAAGGGAACCTCGCCGGTGATGAAGAGGCGATAAGCTTCGTCCCAGGTCATGGTGGCGTAGCCGTCCACCCACATCGGTTCGAAGTCCGCCAGCAGTTGAATCCAATCGGCGAAGGCGTCGTCGTTGGCGCTGATCAAGCCGTTCTGGATCGCGCAGGCGAATTCGCGCTGGTTGAGCGCGTGCCAGCTTGCGCCCGGCTCCCACCAGCTTTCGATGTGGTCGATGTACATGCTGGTCAAGCTGGTGCCATCAAACCAGTTGTAGGTATAAGGCGAGGCGGTGGACATGCTCATCGCCAGCGGCTCATAACCAGCCTCAGCCACGGCGCCCATCTCGGCGATCATCGTCTCCCAGTCCTCCCAGAGCGAGTAGGAGATGTCGAATTCGGTGTCGATGCCGGCTGCTTCCAGCATGTCGATGTTGTAATAGAAGCCGACCGCGACGGCGTTGACCGTCACCACATATTGATTGCCGCTGCCGGTATGGAAGGTGGTGTCCCAGACGACCTCGGGGATGCTGTCTGCCCAGCGTTCGGCGCCCGGCGTCCCCTCGGGGATATGGGGGTTTGGCGCTTCAATGTAATCGTTGAGCGGCACATACCAATCGTTGCCTTGCTCTTGCCAGACGCGGATGTAATTGTTGACGATGATATGCGGCTCGTTCTGGCCGTTGAAGACGGTGCTGCGCCATTGGTCGCCGGAGATGTTGGCTGGCGTGTCTACCAGTTCGATGTTGACGCCCGGATTGGCCGCTTCGTATTCGGCGACGATCTCGTTCATCATTGCGGGCGGATTGGGATTGTTCTCGGTCGGTTCATCGGGGTAGTAGGCGCCGACGGTGGCGAAGATGGTGATCTCATCTTGCGCCTGCCCGGCAAACGCGCCGAAGACGAGCAAGAAGAGCGCAACAAGCATGATGCGTCTGTACATGATCAACTCCCTGAAATTTGTATGCAATTAGAAACCTCGTTAGACGCCGCTAAGTTTAACTAATTCGTTTCGATATTGTCAATTATGGTCAAGGGCGGGGGTGCCGCGCGTGTGTCTACAGATTTCGCTATGATTGCAGTTGGAATTTTGGCCGGTTCATCAAATAAGCGAGAAGGTGTAGGGGCGACAGGACCGCAGTGTCTACGCGCGGCGATGTGTCGCCCACGAAGATAGCCTACATTTTGCGGGCGATTCACAGAATCGCCCCGCCGGCTTCAAGCGCCGCATTCGCCGCGGGTGTAGACATAGTCGCCGCTGATCCAGCCTGCGCGCCCCCACAAGCGGACTTTGAAATAGCCGTAGCGCTTTTCGCTTGCGGGCAGCCATTTTCGGGTGGACGTCACGCTGATGACTTCGCCGCCGGGCGGGCTTTGGCGGAAATTGAGATCGGCCCAGGGCCGCACCTCGCA
>JAPOYT010000144.1 GCA_026706445.1 Chloroflexota bacterium | reverse complement strand
TCCGTTGATTTGAATTGACACAGTAGCGGACAAGCCTTGTAGGGGCGACCCTTGGCTCGCCCGCTTGTGACCAAAACGTGAGGGCCGAATGACAACCGTACCCAAACGCCTGGGCGTGAAGTTCAGCCTGAAACAACAGCCGACGCTGCAACCGGAAGACATCCTGCCTATTTTTCAGCGCTGGATTCAAGAGCACGCCATTGAAGGCATGCTGATTGATGTCATCGATTACAAGCACATGCCCGATGGACCCGGCATCGTGCTAATCGCCGATGAATTCGATTTGGCTTACGATCTCGCCGACGGAGAAATCGGCTTGTATTACATTCGCAAGCGCAATTTGCCGGAATCGCTGGACGACTCGCTCCGTCTCGTCATCAGCAGAACGCTTGCGGCGGCGCGCGCCCTGGAAGCGGAAGCGCCAAGCGACATCGTATTCGACTACCGCTCGGTGAAGATCAGCTTTCTCGATCGCATTCACTATCGGAATGAGCCAGAAATCTTCGAAGCCGTCCGACGCACTTTGTCCGAGACGCTCAGCGAAGTCTTCGGCGCCGATATTGTAATTACGCGGATGTACGACGATCCTCGCGCGATCTTCGCCCTTCGTTGCATTAGCGATTGCGCCAATGTAGACGCGGACGCGCTCCTCGCGCGGCTGGATGCAAGCCGGCAATCGGTCTAGCGAATCTGCGCGATTCCTGATCAAAGAATAACAGCACGGCGCAGTCTGTCACATCGGAATCCCGCGGACGCTGCGTCGATTAAACAGGCCCGTGCATGGCAATCGCTTATCGGTTATATTTCTAGGCGCAATGCTCGATAGATCATTGAAAGCTGATAAATGACCGAATTCAACTTCGACGAAATCATCGATCGAACGCGACATCACAGCGCCAAATGGAGCGCGGTCGCTGATGGCTGCCTGCCGATGTGGGTCGCTGATATGGATTTCCGCTCGCCGCCTTCAGCCATCAACGCCATGATTGAACGCGCTCGTCACGGCGTCTTCGGTTATACGATGGATCCACAGAAACTAAAAGAAGTCGTCGTCCAGCGCATGGAGCGGCTATACGATTGGCGCATCACGCCGGAAGATATCCTGTTTTCGCCGGGCCTTGTGCTTGGGCTTTGCGCGGTCGGGCGCGGCTTTGGGGCGCCTGGCGACGCGGTGCTGATACAGACGCCCGTCTATGGACCATTCTTTAAAGCAGCGACCAGCAACCAGAAATTCGCCTTATCTATCGACATGCAATACGCCGCCGATGGCATGCGTCATTTTCATTACGAGAATGATTACGATGCCTTTGAAGAAGCCGCCAGCAAACCGCAGACCTCGATCCACCTGCAGTGCAATCCGCAAAACCCGGCTGGCTTCATGTATTCGCGCGCCGAGCTCGAGCGCATCGGTGAAATCTGCCTCAAGCACAAGCTGTTAATCGTCGCCGACGAGATACACTCCGACCTTATCTTGGAAGACCAACACATTCCCATCGCAACCTTGTCGGAAGAAATCGCGCAGAACACCCTCACCATGATCGCGCCAAGCAAGACCTACAACCTGGCTGGCATGGGCTGCTCCGTTCTCATCGCCCAAAACAAAGAGATTCGCGAAACGATGGCGGCCGCGCTGCAGGGCATCAGCGCACACGTCAACATCATGGGTTATGAAGCCGCTTATGGCGCCTACAAGGGCGGCGACGAATGGCTGCGGCAGCTGCTAGTCTATCTCAAAGATAACCGTGACTTCGCCATTGAATACATTCGCCGCCATATCCCGCTGATCAAAACCACCGTTCCGACCTCTACCTACCTGCTCTGGATGGATATGCGCAATCTGCCAATTGACGGCGATCTGATGGACTTTTGCCATCAATCCGCCGGCATCGCGCCCAGTCCCGGTACATTCTTTGGCGACGCTGGCGAAGGCTTCGTACGCTTGAATTTCGGCTGTCCACGCGCCACGCTGGAAAACGGGCTCGAACGTCTGCGGGCGGCGGTGGAGCAATTGGCGCTGACGGTCTAGCGCAGGAGCGGTTACATGGCGCGACCTTTCTTGATCGACACCGACGCCGGCTCCGATGACGCGGTTGCGATCCTGATGGCGCTGCGGCACGCAGATATTGATGTCCGCGCCATCACAGTTGTGGCCGGCAATGTGCCGCTGCCGCAGGGCGTCGTCAACTCGCTTTACTTCACTGAACTATGCGAGGTTGACGCGCCAGTCTACGCCGGCGCCGCAGGACCGCTGCTGCGCGAATACCTGTCCGCCGATTGGTTCCACGGCGCTGATGGCTTGGGCGATTGGGGCGACCGCTATAAGCCCAAGCGCGCTCAAGCGAGCAAAACACATGCTGTCGACGTCATCATCGAGACAGCCCGTTCCACCACGGACCTTGTCATCGTTACACTGGGTCCGCTGACGAATCTGGCGCTGGCGCTGCGCAAAGCGCCGGACATCGCGCCACTGATATCGCGCTGCGTGGTGATGGGCGGCGCCGCCTGCACCAACGGCAATGTCACACCGGCCGCCGAATATAATATCTGGTGCGACCCGGAAGCGGCGCGCATCGTATTTCGCTCTGGCTTGCCTATCGAGATGGTAGGCTGGGAATTCAGCATCGGCGAGTTTGTGCTTTCACTGGACGACATCGACTATGCGCGCGGCATCAATACGCCCTTTGCCGAATTCACCATCGACTGCAACATCAAGGGCATGCGCGGTTACGAGATTCAGACGGGCGAAATCGGCATTTCACTGCCTGATGGCGTGGCGATGGCGGTCGCGATCGATCCATCAATTTGCATCGCGAAAAGCCAGCACTATGTCGATGTGGAATGCGATAGCGAGCTGACCCGCGGCATGACCGTGGTGGACAAGCTCAATCTGGCGGACGATACGCGCAATAAGCCGGTCTGGCGCGAGCTGCTGCAAATCGCGAACAAACCGTCCATCTGCTGGGATTTGGATGCGTCGCGCTGGAAAGAACTTCTGTATCAATTGATTCGTTAGCCGGCTGACTGCGCCGCAACCTGATGGCGCCCCGCTGCGTATCTGACAGTAGAGCTTGCGACGGAGAATAAGCCATGGAAAACGAACCACAGAAGCCAAAGAACCAACGAGACTGGGTTGAGGAGATGGAAGTCGCTGGCAATGAGTTGGTCGATCGTGTCAAGACGCTGGTCGCCGAGGGCAATGTCCGCCGCTTGATCATCCGCAACGCCAACAACGAAATCCTGATCGAAGTCCCGCTGACTTTGGCTGTTGTCGTCGGCGGCGTCGCCGCGGTGATTAGTCCGGTGCTGGCGGCGCTTGGCGCGATGGCGGCGCTCTTCGCCAAACTCAAGCTTGATGTCGTTCGCGTCGAAGAAATCGACGAAGACGCGGAAACGATTCTGATTTCCGGCGACGATGTCACAGATGTGACACCATCCGACGACTGAACGCTTCTGTTTCCGCTGGTCCATAGGTTGTCAAGCCTTAGGGCCGAGCACAGTGGTCGGCCAGCGCCGCTTGCAATCCACGCGATATTGCGCGAGCGCCCAAAATGCTGATCGCTTTCCCTCGGCGCCCAGAGAACACACAAGCGAGGTAGGTTTTCCGCTCAACTTGGGCTATACTTATTGGATATCAACAATAGGTATAAGTCGGGCGATTGGACGCATTGCGAGCGCCAGCGCCACGCGCCGAAAATAGAGGAAGATCATGATCGTTAGCGTCCTTCAAGAAAACCTGGCGAGGAGCCTGAATATCGTCACCAAAGCGGTTGACAGCAACCCGCCCTTGCCCGTGCTCGCCAACGTCCTGCTTGAGACGGAAGACTCCCGGCTGAAGATATCAGCCACCAATCTCGAATTGAGCATAAGCGTGTGGATTGGCGCCAAGGTGGAGCAAACCGGCAGCATCACCTTGCCCGCCAGGACTTTCAGCGAATTGGTGACCAGCCTTTCGCCGGAACGCGTGGATTTGCGCCTTGACGCCGCGACTCATACCGTGCATCTCCGCTGCGGTGTGCAGACCTCCAATATTCGCGGCATTGATGCTGACGAATTCCCGCCGATCAATCACAACGAAAGCGCCGATCTGCAAGTCCAGGGCGAGTCGCTGCGGGAGATGATTAATCAAACCGCTTTCGCCGCCGCCCGCGAACAGAATCGACCGATTCTCACCGGCGTATATCTTCAGCTTGAGGCTGCCGGAATGACGATGGCGGCCGCCGATGGCTATCGACTGGCGGTGCGCACGGCCGAGATCGGCGCGAGCTTCGACGAACGGCAAGACATGGTCGTCCCGGCGCGCACGATGAGCGAAGTCGCGCGCATCATAGAAGACGAACAGGAGGTCGGCATTGCGCTACCGGCGCAGCGCAACAGCGTCACCTTCTTCGCGCCGAACGTCGTGATCTCATCGCAGCTGCTTGAGGGTCGCTTCCCCGACTTCGCCTCGATCATCCCGCGCTCTTTTGTCACCTCCACCGTGATGTACACCAACGATCTGCTGGCGGTCTGCCAGCGCGCCGAGATCTTCGCCCGCGACAACGCGAACAGCGCCAATCTTCGGGTCAAGCCGGCGCTGAATCCGGGCGAACCGGCCGAAGTGTTGATCGTTGGGAAGAGCGCCGAGCGCGGCGATAGCGAAGGCATGCTGGACGCCACCGCCGAGGGCGAGCCGCTTGATATCTCGTTCAACATCCGCTATCTGATTGATGTGCTTCGCGTCATCAATGAGGAGCGCGTCGTTTTCCAGAGCAACGGACCCGAGAACCCTGGCGTGCTCAAACCGGAAAATCGCGATGACTTTACACATGTCATTATGCCGATGAGCAAATAGTTCACACCGGTAATCTGGAAGCAGCATTGTGATCCAGCCGAAAAACGCGCGACGCGTTCGCCCGAACATGCCCCATTACGGTGTCATGCCGGACGAAGTGAGCGCCATGCTGACTTGGGATTGGGTCGACCGGCAAATGCAGGCGGCGCGCAACTACTGGGTTTCCAGCGTATGCGGCGATGGACGACCTCACAGCGTTCCCGTCTGGGGCGCCTGGGTCGGCGGCTGCCTATACTTCGGTACCGACAAGAATTCAGTCAAGGCGCGCAACATCGCCCGCGACAACCGCGTTGTCGCGCATCTCGAAAGCGGCGACGACACTGTCATATTCGAAGGACGAGCGGTCCAAGCGCAGGTATCCGACGAACAACTAAAGACAATCAGCGATCGATATGTTGAGAAGTACAAACTTGAACCGCAACTTGAGGATAGCGGCAGCCTAATACTCCGCCTGCTACCGAGACGGGTTATGGCTTGGCTGGAGCGCAACTATCCCGCCACCGCTACTTATTGGCTCTTCGACGTCTGACTTTTGAACTGAATCAAACCGCGTTTGCCATTGACGCGCCAATCCGGATCGGCTCGGTCGAGCTGTTGCGCCGCCTCCGCTGATGGCAATCCGACGATGGGATCGCTCTTGAGCGTGCGCAGGCTAAGCACTGGCGCATTCAGATAATCAACAACACCGTTGAATGGCGTATGGGCGGGCCAGATACAATCGCCGACGGTCCGCCGATAATTGGCATCGCCCTTGACGATCACCAAGCGCGCCTCGTTCAACTGGCGCCCAAGGTCGGCCGGCAAGTCCCACAGAAAGCGGCTGCTATTCCAATACGCATGCGGCAGAAAGCGCAACTGCCCCGAAAGCCAGCGCCGTCGCAGCTGCTCGGCAAGCGCGGCTGCTTTTGGTCCCCGCGCTTCCATTTCCTTAAGTATCATCCACAGATCTTGCGGCGTGGCATCGCTGACGAAGGTCGGATGCGCTTTTAGGCAAAGCATGACCTGCGCCGTCACATGCCGCAGCAAAGTTTCGCTGAGTACCAGATCCATCGCCAGTTCTGAGCCCGCATTATCCGCCACGATGAACACAGGTTTCCGACCCTGAACGTCTTCCGGCGATAATTGCGTTTCTCTAAGATAGGCCGCCAACGCTTCGCGGTCATCCACGAGCAGATCGTCCGCGCTGATGATCGTTCCACGTTCCTTGGATGCCGCGTAACTCAGGTCAATGCGGTTCGCCCACAGGTCGAATGCCAGCGAGCGATTTAATTCCTTTTCCCATGAATCCAGCGGTTCATAGGAGCGCTCAATCAGCAGCCAGAGCGCATCGCTACGCAGCTCTTCGAGCTTCTTGGGCCGGAAGGGATCGCGTCCGCTTTCGCGCCAACGGACCGCTTCGATCAGACAGCGATAAGCGTAAGTCTCGGCGAAGAACCACTCCGCGCTGTGCCAGGTCGGCTCGGCGCCTATCGTCTCCCGCTGCCGCCGCAAGGCCTCTGCCCATTCCACTGAATCTTCGGCCGGCGCCAGCTCAATCTCACCGATGAGCGCTCCAATGGCGATGTCATTTCTCAGCTGGCGCAGACGCCGTTTGATGTCCGGCGGGTAGTCCGGGTTTAGCGCCTCGACCTCATCAATGATCGCCGGCAGGCGAACGCGCATCGTGTTATTGGCAAAGACGTTGCTGTGATCCGTGCGAATCGGCGCCGGACGCTCGGTGGCTCTGGACATAAATTGCCTTAGGACAGCGGGGCCGGATTATGCGCCGCGATAAATCGTCACATAACGCTGCGGTTCATCACCGACGCTAGCCGATTGCAAATGAGCCTGACGCGCCAACTGATGCTGGCGCTTGCGCACCTGCGACGCTTGCGGCTTCAAGTCAATATAGTCTTCGCCCGCCCGAATTCGACTGATTGCCTGATCAGCCTCCGCCAGCGCGTCGCCAAAGACATCGGCATCTTGCCGCCCATTGAGTCGGAAAAGGTCCACCAAGAAATTCTCCATCTGCGTTACTGTATTGGCGCGCAGCACATAAATGGACATGCCGCGTTTTTCACCATCGCTGATCAAACGCGGGCGGCGGCGATAGTGAGTCTTGAGCGTGACAATCGCTTCCGCGTCGCCAAAGTCATCGGTGAGGCGCAAGGGAACCGACAGGCGGCGCGCAGCCTGCTCCAAACGGTTGCGCGCCACGCCATAGGCGTAGACGCCAATCGGGCGGAGATTGCGCCCTTCAAATCGATTGACATCATCTTTCATCTCATTACGCGTTTTGCCATTGTCGCGGTTGCCGCGCACCAAATGCGCATTCATACCGGGGCCGCCAAATTGCCGCGTTCCGCCGCGTGCGGGCGCGCTGCGAGAATCTGCTTCCGGCACGTATTCGCTGGCGTGGATTGCGCCCGATTCGTCGCGTTCCCGCAACTCCGCGGGCAAGGGACGGTTGCGCAGCATCGCGTCAACGGCCGACGCCACATCGGTATGCACCACTAGGCGATCGCGCGCTTGAATCTCAATCATGATATCGAAAGTGGGCGCGGTTCGGCGTTCGAGCACGACCTTTTGCGTGCCGCGCCGGCGCGCTTCGTCATCGGACAAGGTTACCGATTCGATGCCCCCGATCAAATCAGACAGGGTTGGGTTGAGCAGCAAATTCTCCAGCGTATTGCCGTGGGCGGTGCCGATCAACTGCACACCGCGCTCCGCGATGGTGCGCGCCGCCTTCGCCTCCAGTTCGCGTCCGATCTCGTCAATGATAATCACTTCCGGATTGTGATTCTCCACCGCCTCAATCATCACTTCGTGCTGGCGATCGGGCTGCGACACTTGCATACGACGCGCTTTACCGACCGCCTGATGCGGAATATCGCCATCGCCGCCGATTTCATTTGAAGTGTCCACAATCACCACCCGTTTGTCGCGCGCGCGCACGCGGGCCGCCTCGCGCAATAGCGTGGTCTTGCCGACGCCGGGCGGACCAACGAGCAGCACACTATGCCCGGTCTCGATCAGATCGGCGATGATATCAATTGTGCCGTAAACCGCCCGCCCGACGCGAACCGTCAAGCCGACAATTCTGCCTCGACGATTTCGAATCGCCGAAATTCTATGCAGCGAACGTTCAATGCCCGCGCGATTGTCATCGTCAAACTCGCCGAGTTCATCGACTAGCTGGCGCAAGTCAATGTCCGTCACCTCGCGGTCGGAGAGTTCATTTTCGCTATCGATGTATCGGGCGGTTGGCCTTCTTCCCAGATCGAGCACGACTTCCAATAGGCGGCTGGTCTCGCCATACTCATCGATTGCATTGCGAATCCGCGCCGGCAAAATGCTTCTGAGTATGTCAATGTCGTCCGTTATGCGCTTGTCCATGTATCGGGTGGCTGTCCTCCGGTTTCTAAAATCTGCGCTCCAATAGGTTAAGGTTTACCAGTCTGCTCTGGCGAGCCGCATGGTTTGATGGCTGCCAGGTTTCGCGACCGTCGAATGTCGTCGACGCTGGCCATTCGCAGGGTGGCGGCTGGTTTTTGCCCCCTGCTCGCAGTCAACTCAACACTTTCAAAGGAAGCCTGTCGCACGCCGGCGGTCAGGTGCTTGACCATCACCGCCTGTTCCAGCCAGGGATCGAAACCCAGGTCCAACATCGCGTTTTCCATCCAACCTTGATAACCGCGCACGCAAATGTATATCGGAAGTTTACGACAGCGTTCGATCTGCCGCAGCGCGGCGGCAATGATTTCTGGCGCCTCGCTCAGCACTTCTGGATGCAGATACGGCATCAGATAAACGCCGTGCTTTCCTTCGGAATAAGCCAGGTAAGCCTCGATTCTTCCATCCACCCGATATACCAGACCGGCCATGTCGGTCGAGGGACCCATGACCGTCTGCAAGATCCGCGGTATCGTGCTGCCAAGCAAAGCCGCGATACCAATCTGATCATCTTCGGTCTCGGCCGCTAGCGTAAGCCCAGGAGGCCGCAAGGCCGCGGCAATCGGCCCGTGCCGCCAGATGACCTGCCGACTATAAACTGCGAAGCCCGCGCGACGCATCGTTTCAAAAAGCCGGTGACTGGTTTCGACCTCGCCAACCAAAGTGTGCGCGCCGTTGCCGCCCGCTTGCTCAGCCATTGCGTCGAGCATGCGCAGCCAGATGGCATCATCTTCATCATCAGCGAGCGTCGGCGCCAGGTAGACAATATGCGCATTGGTTTCACCCGGGCGATGACGGAATTGCCCGACAACATCCTTTTCATCCACGCGCGCAACCAGCGCATGCAAGCCGCGCTGAAAGACGATACTCGAGAGCAAGGCGCTGTTTTGCCCGCGCGCATCTTCAGTCAAGCCCAGTTCACTGTGCAAGACGATGGCGTTCTGCTTCAGACGCAACATCAGTGGCAGGTCAAGCAGTTTCGGGGCATGCGCCTCAGACTGACTGTCCATACGTCACCTCACCTTGGCAATTCCGACGAGGAACCACAGACTTTCATTGTATCATCTACCGCGAAAGTCTAACAACACTGGCGCAGAGCCTAAGCACACATCCGGGCATGCCGGCGGCGGAACGACATTGACGATCCTGCGACAACTGACCATTAACAAATTCTGTCCATGCGAATACTATCAAGCCAATCGCAACCAGCGTTCGAAATGCCAGGCATGGACAAACTTCGCGCAGCCTTCATCGGCGCCGGAAGAATCTCGGATTTACACGCCCTCGCCTATTTGGACGACGAACGCGCCGAACTCGTCGCCCTCTGCGACAGCAGTATTGATCTCGCGCGTCAGCGAGGCGAGCAATGGGGTGTATCTTCAGAGAGAATTTATTCCGATTATCATGAGATGCTGGCGCAGCCAGACATCGACTTCGTTGAAATCTTGCTGCCGCATCATCTGCATTACCAGGCGACGCTTGACGCGGTGGCGGCGGGAAAACACGTCTCGGTGCAGAAACCGATGGCGCTCAACCTCGCGCAAGCCGACGAAATGGTGGCGGTCGCCCGCGACGCAGGCCTCATCCTGAAAGTTTACGAAAACTTCATCTTCTATCCGCCGGTGCAGCGCGCCAAAGCCTTGATCGACAACGGCGAAATCGGCGACCCGCTCACGATTCGCATCAAGAGCAACTCCGGCGTTAGCCCGACAGAATGGCAGGTGCCGCAATCGGCGCGGGACTGGCGCTTGAATCCGGAGGAGTGTGGCGGCGGACCGCTAGTCTTTGATGACGGACACCACAAATTTGCCCTGGGCTGGCATTTTATGGGTATGGCGGAAGAAGTGCACGCCTGGATCGGCAGCACCGAAATCGCGCCCGGCCTGTTTCTTGACGCGCCGGCGATCGTTTCCTGGAAATTCGGGAATAATCGATACGGTTCGCTCGAAGCCGTATCCTCACCCGAATTAGTGCTCGATACGCGTCACTACGCGCAGGACGACCGCGTTGAAATCACCGGCAGCAAAGGCGTGATCTGGGTGACGCGCGGGCACGGCAAAATGATGGATGTGCCGCCGGTGGTGATGTACAAAGATCGCCAAACACGGACTTTCTCCGACATGCCGGTCGGCTGGGAGCATAGTTTCATTAACTCAACGCGACATTTCATTGATGCCTACTTCGCCGGGGAAGCGCCCAGCTTAACGGGAGAAGAAGGGCGCGATGTCCTGCGATTCGCGCTGGCTGCGCAGGAATCCGCGCGCGCAGGAAAAGCAGTCAAGCTGTAACAGCCGCCTTCAGTTGTCCAAGACCGAAATGAAGTCGCCTTCCATTGCGCTGATGGTCGCCAGCGCGTGAATCGGCACATTGTATTTCTCTTGCATTGCCGCGCGGCCGCCCTCAAAAGTCTTCTCCACCACGACGCCGACGCCAGCCAGATTCGCCTTGGCGCTCAAAACGATCCGCGACAGCGCGAGCAGCGTTTTGCCCGTCGCCAGGAAGTCGTCAATGATCAGCACATTCTCGCCTTCGCGCAGGAACTCCGCTGATACCAGCAGCAGCGTCTCGCCGCCTTTTGTGTGGCTCGGCGCCGTCTCCAGGAAGACCGGACCCGACATCGTGATCGGCTTTCGCTTTCGCGCGTAGACGACCGGCACATTCATCTCGATGCCCGTCATTAAGGCCGGCGCGATTCCCGATATCTCGGCGGTGAGTATGCGATCAACCGGAGTCCCGGCGAAGCGCTCGGCGAAGGCGGCGCCCATATTCGCCATCAAGCTCGGATCCAATTGATGGTTGATGATGCTATCCACTTTGAGGATGCCGCCACCCAGATGCACGCCCTCGGCTCGAATCCGCTCTATCAGCGCTTTCATCGAATCTCTCCCGCGCCTATGGTCATGGACCCGTAGATCGCGCCAAATGCGGCTCTCGAAAGGGAAATGCCGCACATATCAGCAACGACTGTCCGCAAAAGATTGCCCCAGCGCCTCTTCGACTTACACGCAAAGGATCTCGGTTCCATTTGCCAGCTAGACTCTCTATTCCAAGCGAACTTTTGTCGTGGAATCAGCCATCGCGCAGGACTCGCGTGATTTGTTCGAGATGATCCAGGTCATGCGCGCTTACCTGCATCAGCGCATCAGTCATGCTGAAACTGTCGCGCTCCGGATGAAGGCCGCCGCGCGCCCACTGCTCCGGCGTCAATGTCTCGAAGAATCGGGCGAAGTTTGCGCGCGACGCGTTGAGCGCTCCATAAGCCTCGTCAAGCGACTGCGCCTGATAGGCGCGCTCTATCGCCATTGCTTCGTGATCGTAAGCCGGCAATGGAGGGTGGTCCCGCTCCAGCATCATACGCGCGCGACTAAGGAAAATATCATCAAAGTCGCGCAGGTGGCAGACAATCTCAACAATTGACCAACCGTCAGGACCGTCCCGCAGCGCGCGAGCCCGCTCATCCGAAACATTGCGAAGTATATGTCCCAGGATTTCACAGGTCATTCGCATTGCGGAGATCTGCCGTTCACGCGCTTGCTGCCAGGTCGTTCCACTGTCACTCATTTTCTAGCTTTTCCCTTCGCAACTCTGCAGTATTGACGCATTCTAGCCTCGATGCCTTCGTCGCGCCATATCGCGTAACTCGCTCAATCCGCGCCCCATAGCATCACCTGATTATCGCCGGCGCCAGATGCCAGCAGCGTGCCGGCCGGATTGAAATCCAGCGACAGCACTGGCCGCCGGTGCGCCTTCAGCGTCATCAGTTCTCGCGCAGCATCGACATCCCAGATTCGAATCGCGCTGTCACGTCCGCCGCTCGCCAGCAATCTGCCCTCAGGCGAAAAAGCCAAGGCATCGACTCCAGCCGCGTGCGCGCTCCACATACGCGATTCCTTGCGATTAGCTAGCGACCACAAGCCTAGCGTCATATCTCGGCTCGCCGATGCCAGTTCCGCCCCGCCCGGCCGGGTGGCGATCTGCCTAATCCAGTCATGGTGCCGGCCGACGACCGAGCAGTTTCCGGACTTCAAAGCCCAATGGCGAATCACTCCGTCTCGCCCCGCCGAAAAGAGACTTTCGCCATCGTTTGCGAATCTCAGCGCAGTCACCTCATCCGTATGACCATCAAGGGCTGCAATTCGCTCGGAGGTCGCGACCGACCACAATCGAATAGTGTGATCCGCGCCGCCGCTCGCCAGCAAGTCACCGCCCGGGCTGAAAGCAATTGCCTCGACTGCATTGCGCCCGTCCCGGATTGTCGTCTCGACATGCGCATTGCCCTCGGCCAGTTTGCGCAACACAATCGTCGTATCGGCGCTGCACGATGCCAGCCGCTTGCCGTCCGGGCTGAAGGCGATGTCCTTCACCGGCGCGGAATGTTCGCGCAGTCGATAAGTCGGCGCCCCGCCAAAATCACCGACGTATAATGCAATCCCGTCGCCGCCGCAAATCGCGAGCATGTCGCCGCGCGGCGACCAGCGCAATCGTGAAATCCAACCGAAAGCCGCTTTCCCGAGGCAGCGCAGAGAATCTATGTTTCCAGGAGCAATCGACTGCGCTTTCAGGGCGACACTCTCACTTCTCAGGCCGATTCTATTCGCGCGCGTCTTGCCGTTTCATCACGTTGCGCGCTTAAACACAATGATTATAATGGCTGCCGTGCCGATCAATCGAGCGACGAAATGACCCGAATCCATACGACATTAAACGAGATTCGCCAGTTGGACCGCGTTTATGAAATGACGATTCCGAAATCCTTTCTGGATGAGAACCAGCACGTCAATGTGCAATATTACATGCGCCTCGTCGAAAGTGGTCTTGGCGAGGTCTTTCGGCGCGTCGGCTTGGGCGAACCTTACGCGGCCGCCGACGAGCTTGGGAATTTCGCCTTGGAGCAGCATATTCGCTACCTCGCCGAAATCCTCGTCGATGAACGCGTATCGGTCTACATCCGGCTGGTAGAACTTTCGCCGAAGCGCGCCTATTTTATGGGCTTCCTCGTCAATCACTCGCGCGCGGAACTGGCGGCCACAGTCGAAGTTGTGATGATGAATGTCGATATCGCTCGCCGACGCGGCGCGCCTTTCCCGCCGGCAGCGAAGGAGCGGCTTGACGCGCTGCTTGCCAAACACCAAAAGCTGCCCTGGCCCGCGCCCGTCTGCGGCGTGATGCGCGCCTAGCCTCTCAATCAGGCAGAAATCCGCCTGCGTCCAGCCACAAATGCAGCAGCTCAGCGAAAACGCGATTGCCCAAAGGATTCAAATGCAAGTCATCGCTGAAATAGAGCAACTCGCTGCTTGCCGCTCGCTTCCGCAAGTCAGCGAGCGCGTCGTAGCAAGTCAAACTCAGCTCGGCGCATAGGGCTTGCATCGCCAGACGCGCGCTGACTATCTTGTCAAGATCGTCGCCCAAGGCAGTAGCAGTCAAGGAATCATAAACTTCTTCCCGCGTCGGCACGAGTACGACGACAAGCTGCCCGCCCCAAGACGAGACGAGCTCCTGCGCTGCAGCGAAGGCCGCGCGCGAGACTTCATAGCCGGCCTGATTGACCGCCCGCGCCATATCCATCGCGCTCGCTTCATAAGGCTGGCCAAATTGCAGCTGCTCGCCGCTGGGCAACGTTGCTGAAAAACGATCATCAAACTGCGCCGCCCCCGGATCGCGGTAGCGTTGCCCGCCGGACGCGACGCTTTCCAGCACCGCATACAGCGCCGAACGTCCGCGCAGCCACGACTGCAGGCCGCTCGGCTCAGTGACAGCTTGGTCCTTAACCGCCTCTTCTTCCAGCGGCGCCAGTTTGCCGCTCGCGATGAACAGCCCATAATCATCGTTGAAGTCATTGCCGAAGAATTGCCAAATCACCAGAGGCGGTGTCAAGGGCTTGGCGAAATCATGCAGAATCAGCATGTGGCTGTGGCTGCCCGTCCCCGGCTGGCTCAGATTTACCATGCCCAAGCCGGTAGCCCGCTCCAAATGCGTCACCCAGCAGTCGGCTCGCTCGGTGAAGCAGAAGGCGAAGGAATCGCCAACGACGACCGCATCCACAAAGTAACTGACCGGGCGCGTGCGGAAACCAATGCCGCCCCCGGACCATAATTCAATGGTGCTGACATGGAATCGCACTTTTGGGCTGCCGAATTGCAGCGCGTTCACCAGCCCGGGTTTCAATATGAAGTAGTGGTCGGGATTGCGCGTCCAGGCTCGGTCCCAGGATTCGGGGAATGGGACGCCGCGCATAACGATATGCGTGACTTCCTGCAGGCGGGGTGGCAGCGCCGCGACGAAGAGCCGCAAGCCCATTTCCAAAAGGATTGCAACGGCGATCAGCCAAACGATGAAAGTCAAAAGCCACTTCAAGCGTCGCCGCTTCAACATCGGTGATTCCAAAAGGAGACGCCCGGCAAAGTCGCTTCTGGCGTCCTTGACGCGCCGCTATAGCTCGCGCGGATAGGACGTAAGCACATCAATGCCATCGTCGGTAACGACTACATTGTCCTCTATCCGTACGCCGCCGATGCCAGGCACATATACGCCCGGTTCAATGGTGAAGACCATGCCAGGCTGCAGTAATTCTTTGTTGCCCTCGACGATATTGGGCAGTTCGTGCACACTCAAGCCCAGCCCGTGACCCAGTCTATGAATGAAGTATTCGCCAAATCCCGCCGCTTCAATCACGTCGCGCGCGACGCGATCAACCGCCTCGCAACTGACGCCGGCTCGAGCGAATTCGCGCGCCGCCTTGTTTGCGCCATAGACTGCATCGTACATCGCGCGCATCTGCGCCGTCGGCTCGCCACGGCAAAATGTCCGCGTGATATCGGCGGGATATTCGTTGAAACGCGCGCCAAAGTCGATCAGCAGAAACTCGTCCTCGCCCCAGACACGGTCGCCCGTATCACCGTGCGGCAGGCCCGTCTTTTCACCGGTCAAGACCAGCAGAAAGGCGAATCCCTGCGCGCCCCGCTCGACCATTTCGGCGGAGAGCCTATCGGCAATTTGGCGTTCGGTCATGCCGGGCGCCACCCGGTCCATGGTCGCTTGAAGAGCCGCTTCGCTGATATCGATCGCCCGCTGCATGTTTGCGATCTCTTCCGGCGCCTTGCGAGCGCGCATGTTCAGGAACAGATCGCCGATATCCGCCGTGTTCGCCGATGATAGACCGGCCCTCTCCAGCGCCCGCCACTCAAAGAATCGAAGCGTCTGGCCGTCCATGGCGCAGCTCGTATTGCCCGGCGCCAAAGCCCTTACCCCCTCCCGAAACGCGAGCTCATATCCGCTCTGGTCCGTCCACATGAAGCGGCGCGCCTCCAAGTCCGGGCGCGCTTCCAGCTTCGCCACCTCCAGCTCGGGAATGATGAATGACAGCCCTTGCTTGCTGTACAAGCCAATTATTGGGCGTTCGGACAAATGAAAGTGCAAGCCCGTGAAATAGACCATATTTTCGCCGGGAACAAAAGCGACGAGATCAGCGCCACTCCCCGCCAACAGATCATCCAAGCGCGCCAAGTAATCGATTGCCACAAGCGCCTCCGCGACATATTGTCTCAACTGACAAGATTGTAGTTCAATCATGGGTCCTTCGTCCACAGACGGCTGTTGCGGTAGTGTATCCATTTCGGTTGAATTTAAAATCAGTCGAAGAATCCCTTTAGCTGCTAGCATGAGGAAGCCGTAGGGGCGACCCATTGGGTCGCCCTAAATCGAGAAAACATCGGCTTCGGGCGAGCCACCGGCTCGCCCCTACAATTCGTCGTCATTTTGGGTGAGGGAAGTAGAGCAAGGATTCGAAGCAAGATCACAACAATTTCCACCGACTTCGATACGCTTCCGCTGTTGCGTTTACCGCAGGGCTTGACCCCGGATTCCTGACAATTCAGCAGTGACAGTTGCGTCAACGAGCTTTATCGTGAAAGGCGACATTTACATCCGTGCCGACAACCGGAGCGGGAGGCGAATTATGCGCTTGAACTATCATCTGGTGGATGTATTCACCAATCGTCAATTCGGCGGCAATCAACTGGCTGTCTTTCCCGACCCGCCAGCCGACCTGCCGACCGGAATCATGCAGAGGATCGCGGCCGAACTCAATCTCAGCGAGACTACCTTCGCTTTTCCGCCGGAAGACAGCGCGAACGATTGCCGCTTGCGGATTTTCACCCCGGCCGCCGAATTGCCGATGGCTGGTCACCCCACAATCGGTACCGCCTATATGCTCGCGCGCTTGGGTTCAGTCGGTCGGATCAAAAACGAGAAGACAATCGTGTTTGAAGAGGGTGTCGGGCCGATAAGAGTAACAATTCACGCCGACGAGAAAGGCGACCCGTCCGCAGTATGGATGAGACAGCCAAACCCGCAATTTCTCGGCGCCTTTGAGGATTGCGCTGCGCTTGCCGATATGCTGTCGCTAGCCGCCACCGATATACGCGACGACCTTCCCGCCCAGGTCGTCAGCAGCGGCCTTCCCTTCTTGTTCATCGTACTAGATACCCTCGACGCTATGAAGCGGATCCGCTTTCGTTCCGATAAATGGGCTGAGCATCTGGCAGGGACGAACGCTGAAAACGTCTTTGTCACCACGCTGGAAACCGTCAATGAAGATTCAACCACGCACAGCCGCATGTTCGCGCCCGCGCTAGGCATTAGCGAAGATCCGGCCACCGGCTCCGCCAGCGGACCGCTCGGCGCTTATCTCTTGAGATACGGATTGACGCAAGCCAACGACATGCTTAGCGAGCAAGGCTTCGAAATGGGACGCCCAAGTTTCATATCTATACATGTTGAAGCGAGCGGCGACAGCTTCAGCGAAGTTTCAGTCGGCGGCCAATGCGCTTACATCGGCTTCGGCACGCTGGTTATCAACTGACCTGAGCCATCGCTGAACTATGCTAAAATTAAGCCGTGAATGCAGTCCGGTGAGGAAGATGCGAAGCGCGCGGATTGACCACTATGAAGCCCATTCGGTGTTTCATGGCTTGCTTGAAGGTGAAGATTACCGCAACCGCGTCGCCGGCGCCTGCATCTACTGCTGCCCTCGCTGCAGCCATCGGGTTCGCTTTCGCTGGCGCAGCTTCTACCAGGCTGACGGCCACTCGGCTCTACAGCGCAAAATCCGGCGTATTTTCGATGACATGACGCCAACGCTGGAGGCGGACGAGCAAGGCTTCCTCGACTTTTATTGCCCCGCCTGCGCCGCGCCGACGCGCATCATTTTCAGCGCCTGCGACTATTCCAAGATCGCCTATCACTTTGACATCTACGCCGCGCTGGTGGGCATCGGAACGCCGACCGCATGAAGAATCTGTTTGCCACCCTGCATGATTACGATCCGGGCATGCTGCCGGCATTGGCTGAAACCTGGCGTATCGACGGCAAAAGCCTAAGCGATGGCGAGTTAATCCGTCAACTGCAGGGAGCGATGCTCAACGCGGAGACAGCTGAGGCAGTCTGGGAGCGGCTGGATGAACCCGCGCGCACCGCCATGCAGCTCTTGGTCAGCAGCGCGCAGAGCCGCATGAAGATCGGGCAGTTTGAGCGCTTTTACGGCAAAATCCGCAAACTCGGGCGGGCGCAAATCGAGCGCGAACAGCCGCATATCCAAGGTGAAAGCATCGCCGAGACCTTGTATTATCGGGGCTTCATCGGCGAAGGCTTTGACAAAGTAGACGGCAATATGATCGGTTTCATCTTTGTACCGACCGATCTGATTGGCGCCTTGCCGCTGCACAAGACGAGCTACGACAAACTGGGTGAAGGCGTCGACGTCCCGCCCGAAGAGATGCCTGCTCTTGGGCTAATTGATACCGTCGATGAGGTTACCCGCGCTGATACATCCATCGTGGACGACATGACGACGCTGTTGGCGGCGCTGCAAACACGTCCGGCCGCGCTGGAAGGCGAGCGATTCGCGCCGGACTTTGCCACAAACATACGGCAGTATCTATTGCAGGCGCATGAGAACCGGCTGTCCTTCATGCTTGGCGTCGCCGAAAGCGCGGACCTTATTTCGCGCGAAAGCGGCAAAGCTCATCCCCGACGCAGCGAAGCGCGAAGCTGGCTCGAGGCGTCGCGCGCCCAGCAGATCGAGCGCCTCGCGAATGCCTGGCTCGCCTGCGAGACTTATCGCGAAATGTGGCATATCCCCGGCTTATTCCCGGAAGACTCCGGCTGGTCTTACGATGCGGCCGCCGCGCGTGGCGCCGTGATGCAGCTCCTCGCCGATTTGCTTCCGGAACAAGGTTGGGTGTCCATCAACGATCTCATCGAAATCATCAAAGAATTCGAGCCTGATTTTCAGCGGCTTGATGGCGATTACGACAGTTGGTATATCCGCAATGAAGCCGGCGAGTTTCTTTCTGGCTTTGAGAGTTGGGACGCGGTCGAAGGGTCGCTCATCGAGTTCTATCTGGTCGGACCCATGCACTGGCTCGGCTTGGTCGATACCGGCGAGGACGTGGCGCGCTTAACCGCCTATGGACGCGCGTTCCTCGAGCACAGCGAATGGCCCCAACCGGATGAGCCAAATGCTCGCATCGACGTTCGCGGCGACGGCGCCCTGTTGACTTCACGCCGCGTCAGCCGTTTTGAGCGCTTTCAGTTGGCGCGCTTCGCCCATTGTGATAAGGCTGGCGATCCTTATCACTATCGAATCGACGCCGACAGTATCCAACGCGCCGCCGCTCAAGACATCACCACGCAGCATATTCATTCCTTCATCGCGCGTCATCTCGAAGGCAAGCCAATGCCGCTGCCAGTTGTCAAACTCCTGCGCAATTGGCAGGCGGGCGCCCATAGCTCCGTGACCCTTGAATCAATGCTCGTTTTGCGCGCAACCACGGAAGAGACGCTGGAAAAGATTTATGCGATACCCGCATTGCGCCGCTATCTTGGCGCGCGCCTGGGCCCGACGGCATGCGCCGTGCGCGAAGATCAGTGGGAAGCGCTGCGTGCCAGCCTGTTGGAAATGGCGATTGATGTCGACTTGTCCCGCCTGCGCGTCGACCACGAGTGAGCCCTTCATTCTGTTTCACCGCCGCTGACACCCAGCCGATACACGGCCTTCTTCTTCCAGCGAGCCAGTTTGGCGACATTGCTCGCCGCCCGCGAAAGCGTCTCGCCCGCTTCCAGCCGCGCCGCGAGCGCCTTGATGACTTGCGCCTCAGTCCAAATTGACGCGCCCGGGTCGGCGCCGGCGATCACAAGCGTGACCTCGCCGCGTGGATTGTCGGCGGCGAAGGTTTCGCGCAGTTCGCTCGCCGTGCCGCGATAAAACTCTTCGAATTTCTTGCTGATTTCGCGGGCGACGCATACCCGTCGATCATCACCCAACACGTCCACAATCGTCGCAAGCGATTGCGCCAGCCGGTAGGGACTCTCATAGGCGACCAGCGTTTCGCTCCGCTCGGCGTATTCAGCAAGCAGATCGCGCAGCGCCGCTTGCTTGCGCGGCAGAAATCCAAGATAGGCGAAGCGATCACAAGCCAGTCCCGAGCCGACAAGCGCTGTCGTCAGCGCGCTCGCGCCGGGCAGCGGCACTACCTCATGCCCGCGCTCAAGCGCCGCCGCAATCAGCTCGAATCCGGGATCGGAGATGCCCGGTGTGCCCGCATCCGAAATCAGCGCCACATCGCCGTGATTCAGCGCGGCGAATACCTCATCCAGCTTGGCGATCTTGTTGTGTTCGTGATAGCTGGTCATGGGCGTGCTGATATCATAATGTCGCGTGAGGACGCGCGATGTTCGCGTGTCTTCCGCGGCGATCAGCGAGACATGGCGCATGATGCGCAAGGCGCGCAGCGTCATGTCTTCCAGATTGCCTATCGGCGTTGGAACGATGTAGAGTGTGCCCATCTAAGTGTTATTTCACGGCCACTTGCGGTCAGCGCGGCGGAAAGACATGCGCCAGCGCTTCCGGCATCACGCTCTTGAAGGCGGCCAAGCTGTGCCCGCTGCCTAGCTCGACGAAGCGATATTTCAGGTCGGGATCATGCGTCATGCGCCGCTCCAGGATGCCCCGCAGCGCCAATGCCGGCTGATAAAAGCGCAGATCTTGCTCATAGCGCCCGACCGAATGGAATATCCGATTGGGCAGGATCGGCGAATCACGGAAGCGCTGGGCAAATTCCTTCAGCAACTGCACCGCCGGCGCCCGACCCAGGGGCGGCGAAATCAGCATCAAGTGGCCGAAAATCGCCGGGTTCTTCAGCGCCGCATGAGCAGCCGCGATCGCGCCCTCGCCCATGCCGCCCAGCCCCAGGTCAAGTGGCTCTATCCTGTGCTCCGCCTGCAAGAACGGCAGCAGCTCGGCCGCAATCATGGCGTAGTGCTTGTCATTGCCGACATATTCCGCCACCCGTTCCGACTGACTGCCGCTGGCGAGCATGGCAATAATGATCGGCTCCATCCGCCCGTGCTTGATCAGCGCATCGGCGATATAAGGCGCCTCCAGCGCATTCATCGCCCATTGCCCGTCCATCAGCACGAGCAAGCGATAACTGATGCCGTCGTTGGCGTCGTAGCCCGGCGGCGTATATACCCATAGGCTGCGGCTGCCGAAACCGAGCTGCGCCGAACTGAATTGATGGCGATAGACGCGACCACGAGCGACCGCGCTCATCGCTTGCCAAGCAGGGAAAGGACGGGCGCGCGGCATCTGCAGCACCGACGTTTGCACGCGATTGGTGTTCATCGAAAGCGCATTGCGCGAATCGGCTTCCCAATAACGCCCAACGCGCTCCATCAGGTCAACTTCCTGCGACAGCGGCGTGCCGGGATCGTCTACCGCGAACATATAATCGACCAATGCGTCACGCTCAAAAAAGCGCTGGAAATACCAGAGCGAAGTATCGTCCAGCCGGGCCAGGTTTTCGAAGGGCGGATCTCGATTTACAATGTCGATGTTCAGCGCCACATTCTGCGCCGTCAGCGATTCGTAAACGAAGGTCGCCTTGCTGCGCTCGACCCAGGGCCAGCCGTCATGCGTCGTGAGCAACTCATCCACGAGATTCTGGCGATCATTCGGCGGCGTCTGATAGACCTCGCATAAGAATTGAATGAAAGAATTCCACCTTGAAGAGGCCAAGCCCACCCCCCTCGCCGCTGCGGCAGCGACAGCCCCATTGTAGCACCTGCGCCGCCTGAGCAAAAACACGATTGACGCCAGCTAGGCTAGCCTGACACCGGCCTATGTGTCGCCTGCCGTCGTTTGAGGCTGCCTCGATGACAATGCGCAGCATTTCGCAACGGGGTTCGCCCGAATGCTGTATGATGATGTGGGATCGTCACGAGAGTCCGAATCTGAGTCAGCACCGGTCTCGCGTGTCGCGCCAAGCGAGGACCGAGCCTGGGGCAAAACCATGAACACAACATATATTTTCTCATTCACCGAGCCGATCAGTCCCGAGCAATTGGTCAAACTGTTCAAGCAGACGGGCTGGGCGAATGCGCGCGATCCGCTGGAAATCCAGCAAATGTTGGATCGCAGTCATTTCACGCTTGGCGTTTGGGATGAAGACCATCTAATCGGCTTCTCGCGCGTCATCACCGATGATCGGTATAGAGCCCTCATTGATGATGTGGTGGTGGACAGCGCCTATCGCGGTCAGGGCATCGCTTCCGAAATGCTCGACAAATTGCTGAAGCGCATGCAGCATATCGAGGAAATCATGCTGGACTGCGCGCCCGAATTGGAAGGCTTTTACGCCAGGTTCGGCTTCCAGCCCAAGCGCAGCAGTTCGCTGCTACTTCGGAATCCTCGATGAAGCGCCAATCGGCGAGCGCCGTCAAACGACAGCTTTCCTCCCATTGGCGAACAGGCTATTATCCACTTCTTGAGGCCAATTCGAGAATTACTGCGGCGGCAGCTATATGAGCAAACTGCGTCACAATCCCCATCTTGAGCCTTTCGCGCGGCAAGACAGCCTTGTTTCGCCGGAAGACCTTCGCCAGTCGCGCAGCGTCGACAAGGTCTATCCGATGGCGAATAACGAGAATCCGCTGGGACCGTCTCCGCGCGTCATCGAAGCGATCAATTCTGTCGCGCCGACGCTGTCCTACTATCCCGAGTATTCCGATATCGCGCTTCGGCAGGCGATATGCGACGCGCTGGGCCGGGGGCTGGAACCGGAGCATATCTTCACCGGCTGCAGCGGATTCGAAACGCTGGAATTGATTGCGCGCGCTTATCTCGCGCCCGGCGATGAAGTGATCCTGTCGCCGCCCACATTCAGCGGCGCCTACCGCAAAGTCGCCGAGCCGCTGGGCGCCAAAATCATTGAAGCGCCGCTCGCGCCTGAGACGTTTCGGTACCGGCCCGAGGCCGTGTTGGGCGCCGTCAACGAATCGACCAAAATGATCATGCTCTGCAATCCCAACAATCCGACCGGCACGATCACCAGAGCGGAGACCATGGACGAGCTCATGCGCGGCGTGCCGGAGCATGTGCTCGTTGTCGTAGACGAGGTCTACCATCATTTCGTCGAGGCGCCAGATTTCCCCGATTCCATTCAATACGCGCTGGAAGGGCGGAATATCGCGATAGTGCATAGCTTTTCCAAAGCCTACGGCTTGGCTGGGATGCGATTGGGTTATGGCATTGCCAAGCCGGCGATCGCCAATACCATCGCCGGTTTGCATCGCGGCTTCCATCAGAACAAGCTGGCGCTGGCGGCCGGCATCGCCGCCTGCCAGGATCAAGCGCATGTACGGCGCTGCATCGACTTTTTGCGCGGGGAAGTGGCTTGGCTTTGCAGCCAATTTGACCGGCTCGATATCAAGTATTGGGAATCGTCGGCAAATTTCATCATGTTTGAAACGCGTATGCCGGCGGAGGACCTCAACCGGCAGCTGCATGCGCGCGGCTTTTTGCTGCGGACGCAGACGCGCAACAATTTGCCTTATGGCATGCGAGTGAGCGCGGGAACGCGGGAGAGCAACCAGGCTTTCATTGCGGCTTTGGAGGAGATTCTGGACGCGGCCTTCGCTTAAGCGCTGCGCCTTTCCGCGGCCCGCATGGCGAATAAACCAATCATTGCTGTCGCGCGACCTTTATGATAGAATTCGCGGCGGAATCGAGCCAAAGGGCGCGTAGACACGGCCCTGCGGGCGCGTAGACATTGCCCGGCGGGAGCGATTTCAAATCCCACACATCAGGACTCGCGGTGGGTGTTGTCCGTCGAGGCGGATTGTCACCGGAGGATGAATGATGTGCGAGAATCAAACACCGTAACCCCAAGGAGTTCCCTAATGCCTTCAGCCGTGCAAATGCGTACCCTGCTCGAAACAGGTGTCCACTTCGGGCATCGCACCAATAAGTGGAATCCCAAGATGGATGAATTCATCTTCACCCAGCGCAACGGGATTCACATCATCGACTTGCAGATCACCCTCAAGAATCTGAACAGCTTTCACGACATGATCGCCAATCTCGTCGCCGGCGGCGGATCGGCGCTCTTTGTCGGCACCAAACGCCAGGCGCAGGAAATCGTCCAGCGTGAAGCCGAGCGCTGCGCGATGCCTTATGTCAATTATCGCTGGCTTGGCGGCACGCTAACCAACTGGAAGACAATTCGCAGCCGCATCGACACCTTGAAACAGCTGGAGCAGCGGCGCGACGCCGGCGAATTCGACCGGCTGACGAAAAAAGAGGGGCTGGTGCTGGAGCGCAAAATCGCCAAGCTGCAATTGCGCTTAGGCGGCATCCGCGAGATGACGCGCGTGCCCGATCTCCTGATCGCGGTGGACGCCGAGCGCGAATTCACCGCCGTCAAGGAAGCCAATATCCTGAAGATACCGGTGATGGCGCTGGTCGATACCAATGCCAACCCCGATATGGTCGACCATATCCTGCCAGCCAACGATGATGCCATGCGCTCGATTCGGCTCTTGATCAGCGCGCTGGCTGATGCCGTAATCGAGGGGCGCAATTTGCGTCAGTCGGCCGGCATTGAAGAAGAAGAGGAAGAGACATTCACCGACGCCTACGACGAAGAGCTCGCCGATGAAGATCTGCTCGGCGAGTCGACATTGGCGAAATTGCGCGATACCAATCTATTCGGTGACGAAGAAGGTGGACGTGGCGAGGGCGAAGGCGAGACCAGCGCGAACGGCGGCGAAACGGAAGCTGTCGGCGAAGGCGCAAGCGAGAGCAAGAGCGAAGACTAAGGCATCCACTCAGTAGCACGGAGACAAATCGAAATATGGCAGTAAGCGCAAAAGAGGTAAAGGCACTGCGGGACATAACTGGCGCCGGTCCCCTGGATTGCAAGAAGGCTTTGGAGCAGCACGATGGCGACCTGGAGGCGGCCGCCGCATTCCTGCGGGAAAAGGCGCTGAAGGATGGCATCAAGCTGCAAGGCAAGGGGCGCAGCGCCAACGAAGGCGTCATCGGCAATTACCTGCATTTCGATAATCGGCTGGCAGTGATTGTGGAAGTCAATTGCGAGACGGATTTCGTCGCCGCGACCGACCGCTTCAAAGCTTTCGCCAAAGACATCGCCATGCACATTGCCAATATGAGCCCCAAATACGTCAAGCGGGAAGATGTGCCGGGCGACATCGTGGAGGCCGAATCGCGCATTCAGCTGGAGCGCGCGCTGGACGAAGGCAAGCCGGAACATATCGCCGAGAAAATCGTCGCGGGCCGCCTGAACAAATGGTACGAAGAGATTGTGCTGATGGAGCAAGCCTTCATCAAAGACGATGACAAGACGATAAGCCAATACCTGCAGGAGACGGTCGCCGAGGTGGGCGAGACGATCCACATTGGCCGCTTCCAGCGCTTCGCAATCGGAGACGGAAAGTAGCGTGGGCGGCAGGCGGCTCATTGGCATAGCATGAGGACAAGCGTCAAAATTAACACGGGGATTAGCGCAATGCTGATCCCTTCTTCGTCTGTACAGAATCATGGATCTGACTGAAGCCGATTGGGACATTCGCCTCTATATCTATCAGGCGATAGCCGCGAGCGGGCATGCCCCAAGCGCTCGGGCCTTGGGCGCGCGCTTCGCGATTGCCGAAGCAGAGGCGCGGCAGGCGCTGCAGCGCTTGCACGATGCTCACGCGCTGGTGTTGGAGGCGGGAAGCGGCGAAATCCTGATGGCGAACCCCTTTTCGGCGGCGCCGACGGATTATCGCGTATTCATCGGCAGGACCGCGTTCTACGCCAATTGCGTCTGGGATTCGCTCGGCATTCCGGCCATGCTCGGCGCGGACGCCCGCATTAAGGCGCGCCATCCTTTAAGCGGCGAACTGGTCGAATATGGCGTGGAAAAGGGAAAGCTGATCGGCGGGGGCAGAAAATTGGCGCATTTTGCCAAGCCGTTTCGCCAATGGTATGACGACATCGTAGATACTTGAGGGACGATTCTGCTCTTCCGGTCGGAAGCGGAAATTGAGGAATGGCGCCGAATTGAGAAGCGCAGGCGAGGCGCTGTACTGACGCTGGACCAAGTGTGGGAACTCTCCGGGCGCTGGTATCACGACCGGATGTCGCCGCGCTTCCGCGGCCGCGCAGTTGACGAAGCCATCGCAGTTTTTCGCGCGCTCGGCTTAACCGATGACTTCTGGACGATGCCGCCAAATTGATTTGACTCTAGCCCGATTTTCGGCGAATATTCCTTGTGGCAAACGATTAAGGAGCGAGCATGACGGCGAATGACCAGTTGCCATACCAGCGCGTTTTGTTGAAACTGAGTGGAGAAGCCCTGGCTGGCGACACAGGCATGGGCATTGATCCGGAGAAGTCAGCCTATATCGCGCAGCGCGTACAGGCGGTTTATCAGTTGGGCATGCAAGTCGCCATCGTGATTGGCGGCGGCAATTTGTGGCGCGGCGAACCGGCGGCGAAACTCGGCATGGACCGCAGCACAGCCGACCACATGGGCATGATCGCCACGGTGATGAACGGCTTGGCGCTGCAAGACGCCATTGAGCGACTGGGCATTGTTACCCGCGTGCAAACCGCCGTCGAGATGAATTCAGTGGCGGAACCCTATATACGCTTGCGGGCGATCCGGCACATGGAGAAAGGACGAGTGGTCATCCTGTCAGGCGGCATCGGCAACCCCTACTTCACGACCGACTCGGCTGCCGCCCTGCGCGCCAGCGAAATCCACGCCGATGTCATCGTCAAGGCGACCAAGGTGGATGGCGTCTACTCAGCCGACCCGCTGGAGAATCCGGACGCGACGCGCTTCAGTCAACTGAGTTACCAGGATGTGCTCAATCAGCAACTGCGAGTGATGGATACAACCGCGTTCACGCTTTGCCAAGAAAACGCCATGCCAATCATCGTACTCAATTTCTGGAATCCGCATGACTTGGTCAAAGCGCTGCAAGGGGAACAGTGCGTCGGCACTTTGATCAGCGAGGCGCCTGGACGTCAACCATCCTTGCCGCTTTAGGGCTTGGCCGCTACCTGTAGACACGCTTGTGAGGACATAAAGTGCAAGTAGATTCACAGGCTTCACCACAGAGGAAACGAGGCAACACAGAGGGGCGCGTAGACACTGACCGCCGGCACAGAGGGATACAGTTCTCTTTCACAACGCAGTCTGCAGGGACTCGTGACCTTACAGTCAAACATGGACGGATGAGTTTCATCAAGACATGAGCGAGCCCAAAAAGATCGCCGTCTTTTCAATGACACCCCTCTTTCCCGACTTTGCCATGGGCGGCGGGCAGGCGCAGTTGAAGAAAGTAGCGCTTCATCTGGGCGAGCTGGGGCATCGCTTGACGATCCTCTCTACCCAACGCGAAGGCTCGATGACGCCCTTCAAGTGGCATGAAAATGTCGAAATCCGTCCGATCTTGCGCTTCAAGCAGCCTTATCCGGAGCCCTACTTCACACCGCTTTACCACATCGCCAACGCCATGCGCTATGTCGGCGACGCCATTGCCGACGCGGATATTCACTACAGCCACGATGGCGGGCTGATCTTCCCGCTTGTTTATCAAGCCAAGCCAACCGTGATATCGCTGCGAAGCATCATTTATCCCGAGACGCTGCAATGCGCCTTTCTTTTCCAGGGCGATGAATGGATTCTGCCCTCACGGCACACGCGCGCCTCATACGCTGCAGCCGTATCGCAGTTCGCGCCAGCGGCGCCCGAACGTATGCATACGATCCACAATGGCTTTGATTGGGATCTGTATCGCTATACGCCGCCATCCGCCATCTTCGAGGTCATCCCAGCCGAAGTCGCCGACCATAAGGTGATGCTTTTCCCGCATCGTCCCGATACCAACAAAGGCATCTATGAAGTGGTTCAGGTGGCGCGACGCCTGGTGCATGAAATGGGCTGGGACGATCTGCGCGTGCTCGTGCCGCGCTGGCTGGATGCGGATAGCGACTCGCTCAATATCGCCTATTATGAAAAGCTGCGGCGAGCGATAAACGAGGCGGGCTTGGGCGATGTCTTCGTCTTTCACGACTGGATCAGCGAAGCCCTCATTCCCGAATACTACAGCCTGGCCGATGTGACGATGTGCATCGGCAGCTGCGTGGAGACCTTCGGCAATACCCCATTCGAGTCGCTGGGCTGTGGCGCGCCGCCAATCGTTTCGCGCGTCGCTGCCTATCGCGATTTGCTGCCGGATGAACATATCGACCGTGTCGACTATGGCGACATCGACGACGCCGCATCGCTCGCCCATGCGATACTGAGCGAGGGCAGGCGTACGTCGGCGGAGACGCTCAACTATTTGAATTCCGCATTCTCGCATGAGGCGATGGTCAGCCGCTTTGCCGATATCATCCTCAAAGCGGTGAAGAAGCCGCCACTACACTATCGCCTGCCAGCGCTTGGCGACAACACTACCTATCAGTTGGCGCCCTGGTGCTACATTTCGCCCGATCGCGGCGTCTATCACGATTTCCTCGCTGCCTATCACGAGGACGAGGCGCTGATTCGCTTGGCGCGCGAAAATCCGGAAGGATTCCCGGCGTCGTCGGTCGCTTCAGCGCGGCTGCGAGTCTGGGTCGATGATGGTTACATCGTGCCGCTTGTCTCAGCTTAGTCTCGCCGTAATCATGTTGCCGAAGGCTGAACTTGGCAACGGCGGCGACGATAAGACCTAAGTCAATTTACGCGTGTTATACTCATACTTGCCGCTTGCGATGAGGATTGAGGATCATGGCGGTCATTTCCGAATTAATTGAAGCGGGCGCGCGTCTGAAGCTGGGCGGCAACCTTCAGGGCGCGATTGAACATTTTAAGCAGCTGCATAGGACCTATCCGGGGCATGCGCGCATCATATTCGAATTGGCGGCTTGCTGGCGCGCGTTTGGCGTGCCCGAGCAGGCGCTGCCCCTTTACCGAGAACTGCTGGCGCTGCCGAAAGGTCAGGGCTTGCCGCCGAAGGACATCCCCCGCTTATACACGCAATTGGGCGCAACGCTGCTGGAAATGGACGAAGAGACCGAGTCGCTGGCGATACTTGAAGAAGGGTTGCGGCTCCACCCGAGCTACCGCTCGTTGCGCGCCTGGCGGATATTCGCCCTGAATTATTCCGGTTCGCATCAAACGGCACTGGTGGATGCCTTGGAATTGATGCTCGAATCGCTGGCGCCGTCACGTTGGGATATCTTTGAGACCGACATCAAGGCAAAAGTGAAGGCGATGCGAGCTGAGCTGCCCGAGCATGAACTGGACACAGCAGCGGAAATCGTTTTGGACAAGCCCGCCGATTCGCCAGCAGAAACAGAAGATCGCAGCAGAGGAATTCAGTCCGAAGCCGCAGGCGAAAAGGAGCAAGCCAGCCAACGCAGCGAAATCGCCATTACACGCGACGCGCCCGGCACAGCAGAGACAGTGGTGGCGGTCAATGTCGTGGCGCCGCGGAAGCGGAAGAAAACCCGGCGGAAGAGCAAACCGAAAGCGCAAATGGGCAAGAAAGCGGTGCGAATCGACATCAGCGGCGAGGGGGACGAGCCAGCGCAAAAGGCGAATGACGATGAAATGGACGCCGCTGGCGGAAGCCTCAAAATCCCCATCGATCCTGATTAGGCGAATCCTCTGCGGCAGCTTGGCGCGCGCGGCAATTCGCAATGTCTAATGGGTCGCGCCTGCGGTCGCAGCTAACGTCATCCACCCGCTTTAGCACGCTCAAGCGCGGGTTCAGAATCGCGACCCACTTGCGTATAATATTGTCGATTCCATGGCAATCGCAAGGAAGAACATGCCCGTCATATTGGCTCATGGCGCCTTGGGACCCTTCGACGAAATCATCTTCTTGAGCATCGCTGCCGTGTTTCTGGCGATGATGGGTATCAGTTGGCTGCGCAGCCAGCAGTTGCCGGATGAAGAAATGGAAACGGAAAGCGAAAGCGAAGAATCCGATTCGGAACGATTTGAACTGGAATAAGGAAGACACTCAATGAGACTGGAACATATTGCCTTCAACGTGAACGACCCGGCCGCGCTCGCCGCCTGGTATGTCGCCAACCTAGACATGGAACTGGTGAGATCTTTCGATGAGCCGCCCTTTATTCACTTCTTGGCGGATAGCGCGCGCAAAAGCCTGATCGAAGTCTACAGTAATCCGCTGGGCGAAGTCATCGATTACGGCGCGCAGCATGCGGTCACCTTTCATTTGGCATTCGCCGTGGCTGACATGGATGCGACGCGCAAGCGACTGGTTGCCGCCGGCGCTTCGCTGGATGGCGATATCGACCATCGCGCAAATGGCGACAAACTGGCTTTTCTGCGCGATCCCTGGGGATACGCAATCCAGCTAGTGCAGCGCGTGACCCCCATGATCGACTAAAGGCAATATGTCACTCGAAATCGACTTTGATTTGCGCGTCGAGGGCGAGGCCCTGGCTGATCCTTTTCTCGACCGCTACGAGCTTGAGCTCATGTTCGAGGGCGCGCGGCAATCCATAGGCGCCGGCTTGAAGCGGAAGTTTGCGGACGTCGTCTGCGCGGAACATGGCGAAGCGCCCCGCTTCACGATCAGCGGCGTTTACGACAATGCGATAGAAGAGATGGACATACAATATCATGTCGACACCTGCTGTCAGCGTTTCCTGTTGCGCGTCATGCAGATTCTTAACCAGCGCGCCTGATTAATTCAATTTGGAGAGATTACCGTGCGAGTGCTATTGCAGCGTGTTAGCGCCGGCTCAGTGACCGTTGACGGCGAAATCAGCGGGAAGATCGAGAGCGGATTCGTCGCTTTGGTCGGCGTTACCCACTCCGACACGGAAGCGGAAGCGGCGAAGCTGGCGCAAAAGACGGTGAACCTGCGCGTGTTCTCCGACAGCGGCGGGAAAATGAATCTATCGTTGCTTGATGTCGCTGGCGCTGTCCTGGTCGTCTCACAGTTCACACTCTATGCCGATGCGCGAAAGGGTCGCCGCCCAAGCTATATCCAGGCGGCGCAGCCTGACCTCGCCGAGCCGCTCGTGCGCTACTACGCGGATTGCCTGGCTCAGTCAGGCGCGCGGCCGGTGGAGCACGGCGTCTTCGGCGCGTTGATGCAGGTGGCGATCCACAACGATGGTCCGGTGACCATCATGCTAGACAGCGATCAATTGTGAATCCCACGATAACTGCGTATTCACAATTGCTAGAAATCAAAACGGGCGACCCGCTTGGATCGCCCGCCACTTAAGCCCCGCTTGATTTCAGGTTGCGCTTATCCTTCCTCATCGGATTCGCGCAGTGGCAGGACGTTGGGCCAGACCGAGGCGTGATGTTCGTAGGCGTCGATGCCGATTCTGTCCGCTTCCGGATCAACGTGCAGGACGTCCATGCCGTTCAGAACGCGGAACATGATATAGCTGGTGACGCCCACCCAAACTGCGACGCCGACTACGCCAACGACTTGCGCGCCCAGCAGATCAAGCGAACCGCCGTCAAGCAGGCTGGGCGCGCCCAAAGCCGACGAGCCGATGATGCCAATCATGATCGTGCCAAAAGCGCCGCAAGCGCCATGCACAGAGAAAGCGCCGACGGCATCGTCTATCTTCATGCTCTCGACAAAGCGCATCGAATAGACCAAAACCGCGCCAGAGAGCAGGCCAATCACAACAGCTCCGATGGGCGTAACGAAGGCGCAGCCGGCGGTGATGCCAACCAAGCCCGCCAGCGAGCCGTTGAGGATGAAGCTCATATTCCAGCCGCCAGTCAGCCAGTGTTTTAGAAACATTGCGCCCAAAGCGCCTGCAGCCGCCGCAAGCGTGGTGTTCACGGCAACCAGCCCCAGTTGGTTGACATCGCTCGCGCCAAGCGTGGAGCCAACATTGAAGCCATACCAACCGACCCAAAGGATGAAGGCGCCGAGGGAGGCGATCGCCAAGTTGGACGCTTCAGGCGGGCGGCCCCATTCGCGGCCAGCGCGCGGACCCAGAGCGTGAGCGCCCACCAGCGCCACGATGCCGCCAGTCATGTGCACGATGGTCGAACCGGCGAAATCTACAAAGCCAGCTTCGGTGATCCAGCCGCCACCCCAAGTCCAGAAGACAACGACCGGGTAAATGATGGCGCCCAGAATCGCGCTGTAAATGAGCTTGCCGACAAAGTTCGTCCTTTCCGCCATACCGCCGGTGGCGATAGTCGCCGCCGCGCCGGCAAAGGCAAATTGGAAGAAGAAGTTGACAAAGAGCGTGCCATCGCCTTCCCCAGCGCCAGTCGCCCCGCCCAGGAAAAGCTCAACCTGCGGGATTAAGCCGCTGCTTTCCGCGCTGCCAAAGGCAATCCCGAAACCGACGATGAAAAAGACGATGCCGGTGACACAGGCGTCCATGAAGTTTTCGGCGAGTGAGTTCACCACCCCCGTTTCGCGGATCATACCGCCTTCGAGCATGGCGAAGCCGGCCTGCATGAAGAAGACGAGGAAACCCGCAAGCAGAATCCAGACGTGATCGAGGTTGTTCTGCACCGCGAGCACATTTTCCTGCACGTCAGCGATTGTCAACTCTTCCGCCATAGTTTCTTCAGCGGCCGCGTCGTCGGCTGGCGGATCGTCTTGTGCGATTGTGCCAAAGCCAAAGCTGTAGAGGATCACAAGTCCGAGGAATATCGAGATCAGGCGATAAGCCATTTTGCGCTTGCTGCCGAATCCCACCTTGCTTTTCATCATTTTCTCCTCCGCACAGACGAACTAGCGCTTCTTCTTCAGCATCGTCAGCAGTGTACATTGGCGGGAGAGTGCGAATGTAGCGCAATTGTGTCTCAATTACGCGCAATCCTTTTGTTGAATTCTTACAAAAGTTGAACGGTGGTCCAGCAAGATCGTCTTGCGCATTGCTTCAGATACCGCAGCTGAAAGCGCGAACAATCAAGCGCTGGCGCAGAATTTGGCAGCTGCGTACAAACGATCGGTTGCTCCAAGTCGATTCTCGACCCAAAATAGCGGCCCGCGCCGCCAGAAGCGCATATTCTGACAAATCAAATCCACAAAGCGCAGCCGAGCGCGGCAATGCGTGGTGGACTTTAGACTTCATTTGTGAGTTTTCACCATAAGATACGCTGGGGGCATCGCCCTATCAGCCTAGCGCCTCGTGTTTGATCGCTTTCAGTCGCTTCATCACATCGTTGGCGCCGCGCCCGAAATAGTCGTAGAGCGTGCGATATTCCGCGTAAAGCCGATCGTAGATCGCTTGGTTTTCCGCGATCGGCGACACAACATCGTCCTTCAACTTGCCCATTTTCTCGGCCGCCGCCTGGATATCCGGGTAGATGCCAGCGGCGACGGCGGCGTGCATCGCCGAGCCCAAAGCCGGCGCCTGCGCCGAGCCCGACAGCTTGAAGGTCCGCCCGGTGACGTCGGCGTAAATCTGCCGCAGCAGCGCATTCTTCTCCGGCAGACCGCCGGCCGCAACCAATTCCCGCACTTCGACGCCTTGCGCTTCAAAAGCCTCGATGATTTCGCGCGTGCCAAAAGCGGTGGCTTCAATCAGCGCGCGGTAGATATCCGGCGCCCGCGTCGCCAGACTCATGCCCAGCATCATGCCGGTCAAGTCGACATCGACCAGTGTGCTGCGGTTGCCATTCCACCAGTCGAGGGCGATCAAGCCGTGTTCGCCTACTTTCTGCTTTGCCGCCTCACGCTCCAGGTACTCGTGCAAATTCAGGCCCGCTCCCCGCGCCGCCGCGTGATATTCGGGCGGCACGCCGTTTTCGACATACCAAGCGAAGATGTCGCCGACAGCGCTTTGACCAGCTTCGTAGCCATATAGCCCGGGGATGATGCCGCCCAAAACGACGCCGCACATCCCTTCCACCTCGCCCAATTCAGTCCCCGACATAATGTGGCAAGTGGAGGTACCCATGACCATGACCATGACGCCCGGGTCGGTCGCCTTCACCGCGGGCGCGGTGACATGCGCGTCCACATTGGCGACGGCGACGGCGACCCCCGCTGGCAAGCCCATCATCGCCGCCATTTCGGGCCTCAATTCGCCGGCTTTGGAACCCAGCTCGGCAAATTCACGCCCGACTTTTTCGTCCACCACATTTTCGAAGGCTGGGTCCAGCGTTTTGAAGTAATCCGCGCTGGGAAACTTGCCATCTTGCACCATCGCCTTGTAACCGGCGGTGCAGGCATTGCGTGTTTCGACGCCAGTCAATTGCCAGATCACCCAGTCGGCCGCCTCGATGAAGCGGTCCATTTCGGCGTAGATATCCGGTCGCTCTTGCAAGATTTGCAGCAATTTGCTGAAGAACCATTCCGATGAGATTTTGCCCCCATAGCGCGGCAGCCATTTTTCGCCCATTTGACGCGCGGTCTCATTGATCTGATCGGCTTGCCGCTGCGCCGCGTGGTGCTTCCATAACTTGATATAGGCGTGGGGCTCGTCCCGGAACTCAGGCAGAAAGCAGAGCGGCGTTCCGTCAGATGTGGTCGGCATCGGCGAACTGGCGGTGAAGTCGATGGCGATCCCTTTGACATCGGCCGGGTCGACGCCGCTGCCCCGAAGCGCCGCCGGTACCGCATGCGCGAAGACATCGAGATAATCTCCCGGATGCTGCAAAGCCCAATCCGGCGGTAAGCTTAGTCCATTGGGCAATTCGCTATCCATGACGCCGTGGGGATAATCAAAGACCGATTCCGCCACCTCATCGCCGTTGCGCGCGTCAACCAGAACCGCTCGTCCAGAGAGCGTGCCAAAGTCCAGTCCAATCGTGTACATAGGTTTTCCTCGCTAATCCGCCATGTCGTTCCCACCGTATATTGTCTCGCAAGCCTATGGACATGGCAAATCACGCATGGCTGCGGGCGTAGCCAAAGGCTGCGCATTTTGCTACGATGGTGATAGCAGCGGGCGACGACAGGAGCGGATGATGAAGCCAGCAGCCAGCGACAATGGAAGCGCTGCCTCTACCGGCGCATTCCCGCCAGGACCCACAGAGATGGGCGAAGGCGTCTGGCAGAATTATCTGTTTTATCGCCGTTTTTTCAAAGACCCGCTGAGCCATGTTACGCGCTGGATGGAGACCTACGGCGATGTCTGGCATTTCAAAGTCGGCGACGGCCACAATTACGCGATCGCCAACCCCGATGTCATTTACGAGCTTTTGGTGCGCCAAGCAAAACGCTTCATCAAAGGGCCGGCTTATACCAGCAGGAAGCACGGCTTGGCGCGCTTTATGGGCGACGGGCTGGTAACAAGCAACGGCGACTTCTGGAAGAGACAGCGGCGTCTGGTCGCGCCGGCATTCCATGCGATTCGCGTACACGCTTACGCCGACACGATGGTGGATTATACGCTGAATCGGCTGGAAGCCTGGAGCGACGGCGCTCTGGTCGACGTCGACAAAGAGATGATGGAGCTCACGCTGACGATCGTCGCGCGGACGCTCTTTGACGCGGATGCTTCAAGCACGGTGAGCCAGGTCAAAACAGCAGTGGAGGTGATACAGAAAGCCAACAATACAGCAAGCATCCTGCCGCATTGGCTGCCGACGCCGCTGCGGCTGCGCTCCTGGCGAGCCAACCGAGCGCTCGACGAAATCGTATACGGATTCATCGATCAGCGGCGCGCGACCGGCGAGGATCGCGGCGATTTGCTTTCGATGCTGCTGCTGGCGGAAGATGAAGACGGCGAGCGCATGACCGACTTGCAAGCGCGGGACGAGGCGGTTACACTCTTCCTGGCCGGGCATGAAACCACCGCCAACACCTTGAATTGGACCTGGTGGCTGTTGGCGCAGCACCCGCAGGTCGAAGCCAAGCTGCATGCGGAGTTGGACGCGGCGCTGGCTGGGCGCCCGCCAAAGCTTGACGACCTGCGCAAGCTGCCCTACACCGACATCGTCATCAAAGAAGCCCTGCGCCTGATGCCGGCGGTTTGGATGGTGAGCCGAACGGCGGCGGAAGATTCGGAAGTCTGCGGTTACCCCATGCCAAAGGGCACGACCGCGCAAGTCATGATCTATTTGCTGCATCGCCACCCGGAGCATTGGGCGCAGCCGACGGCCTTCATCCCCGAGCGCTGGCTGCAACCCGAAATTGAGCAGTTGCACAAATATGCCTACCTGCCCTTCGCTGGCGGGCCGCGCGTCTGCATCGGAAACAGCTTCGCCATCATGGAAGCGAACCTGCTGCTGGCGACGATCGCGCAGCGCTACCGCCTGCGTTTGATCGATGGAGTAGAGATCAAGCCGGCCGCCCTCATCACCATGTTCCCACGCGATGGTTTGCCCATGCGGCTGGAAAGGCGATTAAACGGGGCGAGAGCTAGTTAGGCGGGTATTTCTTCACCAGAGAGGAAACGAAGAAACACAGAGCTACCGGTCGACACCGCCCTGGGGCGCAGAGGAATTCGTGACTTGTGGCAGGGGCTTTTCGCTGAAACGCCCGCGCCGCCCTAAAATGGTATCGATCGGCACAGCGCCGGGCGTGGACACAGCGGGTCGGCCGCCCCTAAAATGTTTCGGCTCTTTGCATCATTTCATTTGAGCCAGATCGGCAGTTCAAGAATTTGAGGAGTTCACTTATGCTCGCATTGACCAAAACGCTAGTCGAAACCTGGGGACCGCCCGGCTATGAGCATCGCATCCGCGATCTAATCCGCGAGGAGGTGACCGCGCTGGCCGACGAAATCTGGGTCGATGGCTTGGGCAACCTGATTTGCCGCGTGGGCAGCGGCGGAAAGAAAGTGCTGATCGCGGCGCATATGGACGAGATCGGCTTGATGGCGAATTATCAGGAGTCGGAGAGCGGCTACCTGCGTTTCGCGAGTCTCGGCGGTTTGCGGCCCGATACGCTGAACGGCAACCGCGTGCAATTCGAAGACGGCACTGTCGGCGTGATCGCGGTGCAGGAAGGCGGCGGCAAAACACTGAGCGACTTTTACATTGATGTGCAGGGCGACAGCGGCGGCAACGCCACGCCCGTCGGTCAGCCGGCTGGTTTCATGCGCGAGATGCAAGTGCGCGGGCAGCGCGTCATCGCCAAGTCGCTGGATGACCGCATCGGCTGCGTCGTTGCCATTGAGGCGATGCGCCGCCTTAATCGGCAGACGCCGAATGAACTCTACTTCGCCTTCACCGTCCAGGAAGAAGTTGGCTTGCGCGGCGCGAAGACAGCCGCTCAAGGCCTGCATCCGGATATCGGCATCGCCATTGACGTCACCGCCAGCGGCGATCAAATCCGCGGGCAAAAGATGCTGGTTAAGCTGGGGGGCGGCGCCGCCATCAAAGTGCATGATCCGGGTCTGGTTGTGCCGGTCGCGATCAAGAACTGGATGATCGAGCGCTGCCAAGCCGATGACATCCCCTACCAACTGGAATTGCTGGCGGGCGGCACGACTGACGCGTCAGCGATTCAACTGGCGGATGCCGGCGTGCCCAGCGGCTGCATCTCCATCCCGACGCGCTACCTGCATACGACCAGCGAGACGGTCGATATTGGCGATGCGCAAGCCTGCATCGACCTGCTGGCCGGCTTGCTGGCCAATCCGATTGAGCTCTAACTGGCGCATCCGGGTCCGCAATGAAAGCGATACTCTGCCAACAATTTGGTCCGCCCGAAGAGCTGACCGTTTCCGATGTCCCAAGCCCGCCAATCGGAGCGAGCCAGGTTCGCATTGCCGTGCGCGCTTGTGGAGTCAACTTCCCCGATATCCTGATGATCCAGGGCGCCTATCAATTGAAACCGCCCTTCCCCTTCAGCCCCGGCTTGGAAGTCGCTGGCGATATCATTGAAGCCGCTGACGATGTACAGGAGCTGCAAATTGGCCAGCGCGTAATGGCGACCATGATGTACGGCGGTTTCGCCGAAGAAGTGGTCGTGCCCGCGGCCGCCGTTTCGCCGATGCCGGATGCAATGAGCTATGAGCATGGCGCCGGCTTCCCCTTAGTGTATGGAACGTCGCATGTGGCGCTTGCGCATCGGGCGCAACTCAAGGCGGGTGAATCGCTCCTGGTGCTTGGCGCCGCTGGTGGCGTTGGCTTAGCCGCGGTTGAGCTGGGAAAGCATCTCGGCGCGCGCGTCATCGCCGCCGCCAGCACCGATGAAAAGCTGGAGCAGGCGCGCTCTTACGGCGCCGAGGAGCTGATCAATTATTCGCGGGAGAATCTGCGCGATCGCCTGGATGAGATCACCGACGGCAAAGGCGTCGATGTGATTTACGATCCCGTCGGCGGCGACATCTTCGACCAGGCGGTGCGGCGGATCGCCTGGGAAGGGCGCTACCTGGTCATCGGCTTCGCCAGCGGGCGCATTCCGTCGCTGCCGGCAAATATCGCGCTGCTGAAGAATGCCTCCATTGTCGGGACATTTTGGGGCGCCTATATGCTCAACGATCCCGGCGTGATATATGACTCCTTCGCGCAATTGACGACATGGTACGCGGAGGGCGCGCTGCAGCCGCATATCCACCGTGTCTATCCCTTGGAGGAGGCGGCGCCGGCGCTGCGCCAATTGATGGAGCGGCGCGCCATGGGCAAAGTCCTTCTGAAGACCTAGCTGCTTCCCCCAGCCATCACCGCCGCAAGCCCGACGCCGTGAATATCTGTTCTAGGCGGAATCGCCCGATATTTCGTTCTATGCTATGCTGGCTGTTACGCCGACCGCGAGGCTGGCGTCTGCTATCAAGTAGAATGGCGGCGATGCATGTCTTATCGTGGCGACAGCGAGCCCGAATACATCGACGATGACGAACATCTTGATCCGGACGATTTCGGGAGATCAAACGTCCTCGGCGGCAGCGGCGCCTGGCGCGATGACGACCCATTTGATGATCGGCCCGAAGACCTAGCAGCAGCCGGGCGCTCGCCCGCGTCGAAGATCGAGACTGGAAAACGCTCCAAACGCGCAGCCGCCGGCGCTGAACGCAAAAAAATGAGGGCGCGGAATCCGGCGCCAGCGGTGGCGAGCAGCGAAGAGCGGCGCGCTCGGCTGGCCGGCAAGAAACCCGAAGCCAAACAGCGCGACAAGCCGATGCGCCAACCGAAGGAAGCAGCGTCCACTCAATCGAAAAAAAGCGAAGCGGAGAGCCGCCTGGGCAAGCTGCGCGCGCGCTTCGGTCGTGGAGACAAGAAGGGCGACGCTCAGCCGGAGCGCAGAGCAGCGCGGTTCGCCGCGGTCAAGAATCGCCTCGGCGGGCGCATCGGAAACTGGCGCAGCCGATTCGGCAGTGAGAAGGAGCAAGGCAAATCCAGTGGCGAGCGGACCGAACGAGGGGATGGCAGGCGCAGTACGAAAGCGGTAGGAAAGGCCTCCGCGGCCAATGCCAAGTCGGGCGCCGCCTTTTCAAGCCGCGCTTCACGCGATCAGGACGCGTCTGGAGCACAGCCCAGCCGAGCGCCCAGAATCGAATCGAGCGGCTGGTTGGACCTCGATCGCAAGCTCGACTTGATCGGAGTGGCGCTGGTTTTCGGCGCCATCGTACTGGTCTTGAGCGCGCTTTCAGCCGAGCAAGCAGCCATCGCCAGCGTCAATCGGATTATTGGCCAGCTATTTGGCTGGGGCGCCTTCGCCGTGCCGCTTACCATGTTCGCCATTGGCATGTGGCTTATCGTCCGCCACTTTGGAGAAGAACCGCCGACAATTGACCCGACGCGCCTTACTGGCGTCGCTCTTGGCTTTCTTGGCATTCTGGTATTCTTCCAATACATCGACAGCTTCAGTTATGGCGCCGCGATCGCTCGCATCGATAGCTGCCGCAACCCGACGAACGCCGCCTGTGTTGAAGCGCTGGTTCATCTGTCGTATTTGGCGGGCCGCGGCGGCGGTGTGATCGGCGGCTGGAGCTATAGCGCGCTGGTGAACAACTTGACCGAATTGGGCGGTTTTGTCGTCATGCTGATGGTCATGACCTTCAGCGCGATGATGATTACGCGATCGAGCATGGCCGAATTGGCTGTCGTTGCGATTGGCGCCGGCCGCGGGCTGCGCGCCAATATTAGCGAGCAGGCGGCAAAACGCCGAGCCGCTCGCTTGCAAGCGCAACAAGACGCGGCATTGGCTGCGGGCCAATCTCATGTGCGCGTTTCGAAGCCGCAAGCGGCGCAATTGACGGGACAAACGAAGGACGCGCGCGCCTTGCCCGAACCCGCAGGCGAGACCATGCCCATCCCGCAGCGCCTTCGCGGGCTCTTTGGCTTGAGCGCCAAACTCTCGGCCGTGGGCGAATCGGTCGCGCTCCCGACGACAGGCGCCGAGGTGGAAGCGAGTCAGAATACCGGCGTATTGCAGCGACTTTTCGGTAAAAGCGCAACCAATGACGTTGCGCCTCCGTCTCCCCCGCCGCAGCCGGCGCCGACCGCCGGCGCGCTGGAACGCTTTCTCAATTTGGGCGATGATCTGCCCTTTTCTACCGAAGACTCGCCGGTCTGGCAAAAGCCCGCCCGCCCCCGGAGCGCGCGCGTTTCAAACGCGCCTCCCCAGCCAGAAAATTATCGGGAAGCCCTTCCACCCGCGCCTGCGATACCCGAACAATTGAACTCGGCGCCGCCAGCGCCCGCCACCAAACCGGCCGAGAGAGACGGCGCGCTCGTTGACTCCGATAGCGGACGGGCTGCCCCACGCAAGCCTGCCACCTCGCCGCCGGCGATATCGAAGCAGGACAAGCTCGCAGCATCTAGAGACGCGAAGATGGAACGGGGGCTCGCGACCGAATCAGCCGCAAGCCGGGAAGAAATCGAGCCGGAAATTCCTGCGCCAGCTTCGGCCTCAGGCAATGGCAAAGGAAAGGACGAATCTGTCGAGCGGGAAACTGTCGATAAGCAATCGCCGGCCACACGGAGCCCATCAGCGCCGCGCCCGCGCATCAACTGGCAGCTGCCCGATTTCCGCGAATTGCTGATTAGCGGCAGCGAAGGCGAACTCGACCGCGAACCGCTGATGCGACAAGCGCAGATTATCGAAGACACGCTCGCCAGCTTTGGCGCGCCCGGACGCATCGTTGAAATCAACTCGGGTCCGGTCATCACCCAATACGGCGTCGAGCCGGCCTATTTGACCGCGAAAACGGGAAAGCAGAACCGCGTCAAAGTCGGCGCCATCGCCAAGTTGGACAAGGACTTGCAGCTGGCGCTCGGCGCCAAGTCGATTCGCGTGGAAGCGCCGGTGCCTGGCAAGGGCTACGTCGGCATCGAAGTGCCCAATCCGGATTCAGCCCGCGTCAGCCTGCGCGATGTGATGGAATCCAAGAGCTATCAGCGGATCGAATCGCCCCTGGCGATTGCGCTGGGCGTCTCGGTAGACGGCACGCCAATCTCGGGCGACCTGACGCAAATGCCGCATCTGCTGATCGCCGGCACCACCGGTTCCGGCAAATCCGTCTGCGTCAATGCCATCATCAACAGCATTATCGCCAACAATTCGCCCGATACCGTCAAATTCATCATGATTGATCCCAAGCGCGTTGAACTCACCGGTTACAACGGCGTGCCCCATCTGGTGGCGCCAGTAGTGGTTGAGCTGGAGCGTACAATCGGCGTGCTGCGCTGGGTAACCACCGAGATGGACGCGCGCTACAAGAAATTCAGCCGGGCGGGCGCGCGCAACATCGTTGACTATAACAGCATCCTCGACCCCGATTTGGCGCCCATGCCTTATATCGTCGTCATTATTGACGAACTAGCCGACCTGATGATGATGGCGCCGGATGATACCGAGCGCGCCATCACGCGCATCGCCGCCCTGGCGCGCGCCACTGGCATCCACCTCGTCATCGCCACGCAACGGCCATCGGTCGATGTCGTGACCGGTCTCATCAAAGCCAATTGTCCGGCTCGCATCGCCTTCGCCGTCGCCGGCAGCGTCGACAGCCGCGTCATCCTGGATCAACCGGGCGCCGAACGGCTGCTGGGCAAGGGCGATATGCTCTATCTCTCGGGCAACTCGCCGGCGCCGCTGCGCATGCAAGGCGTACATGTCTCTAATGAAGAGATCAACCAGATCATCCGCTATTGGAAGCTGCAGGGCGCGGGCGCCAAAGGCATTGAGCCGATGCCGCTGCCCGCCCTGCCGCCGTCCAAGCCGGATGGTGGAAACTCAGCAAATAGTGCGGAGGCGGACCAAGGCGGCGAGCAGGCCGCGTTTTGGGATGTGGGACCGGCGCCGGGCAAGGCAACGGGGGGCGCCGGCAGCGCGAATACCGATGAAGACGAACTCTACCAGACGGCGGTCGATATGGTGCGGCGGCTGGAGAAAGCGTCGATATCGCTTTTGCAGCGACGGCTGCGCATTGGCTATACACGAGCGGCGCGCCTGATGGATATGATGGAAGAACGCGGCGTCGTCGGTCCGCCGAAAGAAGGCAGTTCCAAGCCGCGCGATGTGCTGCCCGAATAAGCGCGGAAAACATAGTTTATGACACTGCACAGGACATTTTCATGTTCAGAGCTTTCTGGCGCGCATGAAAGACTTACATTAGGTTTCTGTCGGCCATTTTATTGACTGCCAAACAACGTCGTGTTATCTTATGAGTATGCAGCGCAGGTTCACATGAGCAAGGGCTTTTCAATCGTATAAACGATCTAATGCGTAACTTTATCGCAGCAAGCATACGAGATCACAGAGAGCGCGAGTGCAAGTCAGCAATAAGCAAGGAAGTGACATGACAAACATTAGCGGCCGATACGTGTCATTCATAGCCTTGTTTGCAATAGCTACTGCAGTATTGTTTGTCCAGAAAGGGCATACTGCGCAGGACATCCTCGCATATTTCACATTTGTGTTTATCGTGATGTATATTGTTCATCGACGATAAATGCGTTTCAGTTCCCATCAGGTTATTTCCGCGGCGGCTATCGCTGCCGGTTTTATACTGTTGTATTCCGGGATCGCGGGTGCTGCTGTCTTTCTCTATTTGATTGGCGTAACGATTGTTTTGGTGGCGGGACTTCCAAGTCGAAAAATAGAGATAGTTGCGCAACTGAGGGATTTTAAGTTCAAACTCCGGTTGATTCCCGATGAAGATGCCGACGCAAGTTCCGAGCTTGAAGAAGAAGTTTCGCCCAATCGTTCGTCCGGCCAGTCCGCCGACCTAGAGGAACAGTAAGAGTCTACGAGTCAGGCGCCTTCTGCGACCTGTTCGTCACGAATTAACGCGCCCCATATTGTTGCTTCCTCACCGCCCGCGTTCAGCGGGACTTCAATCTCGCATTACAAAACACCGCACTGCGCATCGCTAGCGCATGCGCTACAATACGCGGCGGACAGAAAGGACTGCGCTTATGAAATACTCCCAAATCGACGGAATTGACAAACCAGTCTCGCGCCTGCTGCAAGGCAGCATCATGCTTTCAGCCGACGACCGCGACGGCAATTTCCGCTTGCTCGACGCCTGCTTCGAAAATGGCTTCAACGCCTTCGATACCGCCCACAGCTATGGCGCAGGCTTGACGGATACAGAATTGGGCGCCTGGATCAAGTCGCGCGGGATTCGTGATAAGGTGGTCATATTAGCCAAGGGCGCTCACCCGGAAAACGGCATAGCCGATCGCGTGCGCCCCGACTTCATCCGCAATGACCTTGCTGAAACCCTCGAACGACTTCAGACGGATCATGTCGAGCTTTATCTGTTGCATCGCGACAGCCGCGAATACCCGGTTGGCGAGATCGTCGACGTGCTGCATGAGGCGAAAGAGGCGGGCCGGGTCGCTGTATTTGGCGGTTCGAACTGGCTGGGAGACCGCGTCAAAGCCGCCAACGATTACGCCGCCGCCAACGGCAAGACGCCCTTCGGCGCTGTCAGCCCGCAGTTCAGCGTCGCCGAAATGGTTGAGCCGCCCTGGGCCGGCTGCATAAGCGTCAGCGGCGAACAGGGTGAAGCCGACCGCGCCTATTACGCCGAGAATGGAATCTCGCTTTTCACCTGGTCCAGCCTGGCTGGCGGCTTCATGACCGGCAAATTCACCCGCGACAACCTCGATACCTTTACCGAATACTGGGAAACGAATCCCATCGGCGCTTACGCCTACGAAAACAACTTCCGGCGCCTTGACCGCGTCATCGAGCTTGCGGCCGACAAAGGCCTATCGCCATCGCAAATATCGGTCGCCTATGTGCTCAGCAACGGTTCGCGCATTCACGCCATCGTCTCCAATTGGGAAGTTGAGCAAGTTCCGGCTAATGCCGCCGCAGCCGATATCGAATTGAGCGCCGACGAAATCGCCTGGCTCGAACTGAAAACAGAGGAGAAACCGGCATGAGCGAAAAGATCCGCTGGGGAATAATCGGTCCGGGTTTCATCGCGCGCAGATTCGCCAATTGCATGCCCTACGCGCCAGACGCGGAGATCTACGCGGTCGCCTCGCGTTCACGGGAGAAAGCCGATGACTTTGGCGCAGAATACGGCGCGACCAACTGCTACGGCAGCTACGAAGAATTGGCGAATGACCCCGATGTCGATGTCGCCTATATCGCCACGCCCCATAACTATCACCTGCCCCATACGCTTCTTTGCCTGAACGCCGGCAAGCATGTCCTCTGCGAGAAGCCATTCGCCGTCAACGCTAAAGAAGCGAAGGTGATGATCGATTGCGCGCGCGAAAAAAATCTCTTCCTGATGGACGCGTTCTGGACGCGGTATTTCCCGGTCATGGCAAAGCTGCGCGAACTGCTGGCGGGCAATGCCATTGGCGATGTCATGCTGGTCCAAGCCGATTTTGGCGGTCGCGGACCGGTCGTGCCGGAGAAACGGCATTTCAATCCCGATTTGGCGGGGGGCGCTTTGCTCGATGTCGGTTCGTATTGTCTCCAATTGGCCTCCATGGTCTACGGCAAAAAACCGCAAGACATCGTCTCGCAATACACGATTGGATCGACCGGCGTCGATGAACTATCGGTAATCGTGTGCAAATACAGCGACTATGAAATGGCGACGCTGACTTCAGCGATCCGGCTGGGCACGCCGCACGAAGCCCGAGTCATGGGCAGCGAGGGCTATATCGCCATTCCTGATTTCTGGCATCCGAGCGAACTCACCCTTGTGCGACCCGGGCAAGAGCGGGAAACATTCCGCTTTCCATACGACGGCGAAGGCTTCCAATACGAGGCGATGGAAGTCGGCGAGTGCATCCGCGCCGGCTTGACCGAAAGCCCCATATACCCGCTTAATGAGACGCTGGCGATCATGGAGACCCTGGACCGCATCCGCGCCGACTGGGGTTTGCGCTACCCGATGGAGGACTGACGCCGGTAGTGTATCGAATTCGGTTGAAATTCTTTGAGCCATCCTCGAGATTATATCCCCAACC
>JAPOYT010000193.1:3608-6005 GCA_026706445.1 Chloroflexota bacterium | reverse complement strand
GTCTTCGCCATAAACTTAATATGGCATGAATTCTCATTACTTACTTGGAATTACTTCTTTGCCTCTGTGGTGAATTCAATCGAACTCAATCCCATCCACATCCACACCACGAAACGCCGCAAACGTACAATCCCGCGCATCCAGCCCCAGACGCGCCTTCACATCCCCAAAAATATCCACATAACTGCCCGCCATCCGCCGACACGCGCTCAATCCCAGCGCCTCAATCACCAACTCAATCACCGTCTCATCACCCTCTATCTCGGTGAAATTCCCATAGGGCAGCTCATCAAGCACAATCTCCGCGCCCGCCAAGGTGTAAGCTGTCCGATACTTCTCGTAGATTAGGGCCTCTTCATAACCCAGCCGCTTCAAGATCATGTCCATAGTCTCGAAGTCGCTCACCTCGACCTCCGCCTCGAAGCGGCTGACAATGCCGCGCTCGACGCTTGCATCCGCCTTGTACGTCAGCTTGACCGACTCATCTTTGCGCAGCCGCAGCACGACCCCCGCCGCTGTCAGCGCGCCATCAGGGCGGTCATAGCGGATGTTCCGCTCGAACACGCGCGGCTTTGCCAGCAACGCGCCCGCCGCTTCCAGCGATTTTTTGACCGCCTTCAAATCGGGCGTATGCAGCTTGACCTCAACTTCTTGCCATTCGTCATCCATTGCGCTCACCTCAACGGTATCTCTCGTATCGCTGCCGGCAGCCAGTCGTCGATCGCATTGACAATGGTCGAATAGGGTGGTTCCGGCCGATCAGGCGCCACCATGACGCCGTGTGTATGCGACCCGGCCGCCTGCCGTATCAGCCACAGGCTGCGCTCGTCGTGAGACAAATTCGGCTGATGGTCGAGCGTGCCAAACTTCACCGCAAGCAGAACCGCGTTCACTTTTTCCATCGGCTCGTTGTCCAGCGATATCCGCGGCGCCGCCTCCAGCCGCACGCCCTCGTAGGCGACCTGCAGTTCAATGTCGCCCAGCTGATACTCGAAGATCCGCGCGACCGAATGCCGCAGGCGCCGCTCGGCGTAATAGGCGGAGACCTCAAGCGCGCTCATCACGCCGGGCTCGCGCGCCGCCCGCTCAAGTTCGGGCAAGCCCAAGCTGCCCGCCAGCTGATAGACATCCGTCCCGTCAAATGGCATAGGTAACTAGTCGCTCAGCGTGAATACTTCTTCTTACCACCGAGATCACCGAGATTCTTGAGGACACCGAGTTATTTTCGGCATTCGCCACAAATGAGCCAGGCATCGGTTTGAAACTCCTGACTTGCTAGCCAAATTCGCAGGCGGAGCGAGGCGCGCAAACATAATCGCGTTTCAAACGCAACTGAATCAGCCAGAAAGTCGGGCTGTACTCAAGCGGTAATCGCTCGGTGCTCTCGAAATCCTCGGTGCACTCGGTGGTGAAAAATGTCTTGAGCCACTCTAAGCCTCAAGCACGACTTTCCCGAAGACCGCATTCGTCTCCAGCATATCCTGCGCCCGCCGCGCCTCGCTCAGTGGCAAGCGCTCGCCGATCACTGCCCGGATCCGACCAGCGAATACCTGTTCCATAAAAGCGACATAATCGCGATGCGGCCCCATCGTGCTGCCGATCAGCGAGATATGCCGCGAGAACAACTGCGCCACATTCAGCTCGAAGCCGTAACCGCTGGTGCCGCCAACGATCAGAATCCGCCCGCCAATGCGACAGGCGCGCATGCTCTGGCCGAGCGTCGCCGCGCCAACATTGTCGACCACCACATCGACGCCGCGCCGATTCGTCAGCTTGTAGAGCGCCCGCGACCACTGCGGCGCCTCTTCGCGGTTGATCGTCACATCCGCGCCGATCGCTTCCGCCTCCGCGCATTTCTCGGCATTGCTGCCGACTGCGTAGACGGTCGCGCCCGCCAGCTTGGCGATCTGAATGCTGATGCTGTTGACGCCGCCGCCCGCGCCAACGATCAATACCGATTCGCCCGCTTGCAATCGCCCGCGCGTGATTAGCGAATGCCAGGCGGTTACGCCGACCAGCCCGACCGCGGCCGCCTCGCCGAAGTCGAAGTCCTTGGGCATCTTCATCAGATTGCGCTGCGGCAAGACGATATATTCGGCCGCCGTCCCGCTGTGGTGCTCGCCCAAAATGGCGATACTTGTCTGGTTCTCCAGCCCGCTGTAAAGGGCCGGGTCGTCCGGCCGCACAATCGTCGGATCAATGCAAACGCGATCGCCCGGCGCGAAGCCGGTTACGCCGTCGCCAAAGGCATCAACCACACCCGCGCCATCGGAAGCGATGACATGCGGGAAGTCCAGGTTCAAGCCCTTCCAGCCGGCGCGCACCCACAGGTCCAGCCGATTCAGCGCCGCCGCCGCAATCTTGATTCGTACTTCGCCAGGCCCCGGCTCGGGGATG
>JAPOYT010000193.1:0-3550 GCA_026706445.1 Chloroflexota bacterium | reverse complement strand
CTGGATCTCGCTTGTGCCTTCGTAAATCCGCGTGATGCGCGCATCGCGGTAATACCGCTCGAGCGGCAGCTCTTTGCTGTAACCCATGCCGCCGTGAATTTGCAGCGCCTCATCGGTGACATAAGCGGCCGCCTCGCTGCAGAACAGCTTCGCCATGCTCGCTTCAGTTGTATATCGCGTCCCCGCCGCCAGCGCCCGCTCTTTGGCGATGATCGCCTGGTACATCAGCGCCCGCCCCGCTTCAATTCGCGTTTTCATATCGGCGATCTTCTGCTGGATCATCTGGTAGCTGCCGATTGGCGAGCCGAATGCCTCGCGCTCGCGGGCATAAGTCAGCGCCGCTTCATAAGCCGCTTCCGCGATGCCCAGCGCCTGCGCCGCAATCCCAATTCGCCCGGCATCCAGCACCGTCATCGCGATCTTGAAACCCTGACCCACGCCACCCAGCACATTTTCCAGCGGGCAGGCATAATTCTCGAAGATGATTTCACTGGTGGCGCTGGCGCGGATGCCGAGCTTCGGTTCAGTCTTGCCCCGACTGAATCCCGGCTGCTTTGTATCGATGAGAAAGCAGGTGATGCCGCGATGTTTTTCTTCGGCAGCCGTCATGGTGAAAAGCACGAGGCGATCGGCGAAAGGCGCGCTGGTCACCCAGCTCTTGCGCCCATTGATGATGTAATGACTGCCCGCCTCATTCAAAACCGCGCGGCTGGCCATATTGCCGGCGTCGCTGCCCGACATCGGCTCGGTCAAGCTGTAAGCGCCGATCTCCTCGCCGCTGGCCACCGGCCTGATCCATTCGCGCTTCTGCGCCTCCGTGCCGAACCAAAGGATGCCATTGCAATAGAGCGAATTGTTGACGCTCAAAATCGTACTGTGGCTGGCATCGGCTTTGGCGATCTCGATCATGGTCAAGGCATGCGCCAGCGTATCCATGCCGGCGCCGCCGTATTCCTCCGGCGCCTCAATGCCCATCAAGCCCATCTCGCCCATCTTGCGCACCGTGTCGATGGGAAACTCGCCCGATTCGTCAAATTCCGCCGCCACCGGAGCGATCTCGCGCCGGGCGAAATCGCGCACGGCAGCGAGCAGCATCCCATGCTCCTCCGTCAGCGCCAGGCTCAGCGGGCGCGTTATTTCGTTCAGGACCATATCAATCCTCTTTAATCGTATCCGCTTTACTTTCCACTTTCTGCCTCTCATTATAACATTCAAATATACCCAGCCGACGCGCTACATCTCCAATGGGAATGGTACAATGCGTAATCTCAGTGTCTCCATGTGTGCAATAGAAAAGACTCTGTGTTCTCTGTGTTTCCTCTTTTTCCTCTGTGGTGAAAAAATCTATACGCCGCTCGGCAAAAATGTTCGGCCGCCGAATCTTCCATTCTCATCGAGAATAGGCTCGCGCCGAAAGAATCGCGCATGACCGACATCAAGCTCAACCACCTCGCCATCGTCGTCGACGACATGGAGGCCGCCCTCCGCTTCTGGCGCGAAAGCCTCGGACTGGCGCAAGCGGGGAAGATCGAATCCGTCCCGGCCGAAGCGGTCGACATCGCCTTTTTGCGCCTGGGCGACGCGCATATCGAGCTGATCCAGCCGACGGCAGACGACAGCGGCGTGGCAAAATACCTGGCGAAGCGCGGAGCGGGCATGCACCATCTCTGCCTTGACGTGCCAGACTTGGACGCCAAGCTCAATGAATTGCGCGCGGCCGGCTACGTGCTCATCAACGAGCAGCCCCGCGAGCGCGACGGTCGGCGCTACGCCTTCATCCATCCCGAATCGACCGGCGGCGTATTGCTCGAACTCTACGAGCGAGTCTGAACGGGCGAGGGGAAGGCTGCGGATGAGACGTATCGCCCTGCTCGCGCTCACAGCGCTATTCGCCGCATCCGCCACCGGCCAGGATTCAGCGTGTCCCGCCCTGCAGGAATCGGCGCTGGCGAACATCGCCCAACTTTGCGCCGAACAGGAAGCCGGCACGCTCTGTCTCGGCGGCGCCACGGTCACGCCGGTCTATCGCGACCGAGCCGAAGCTGCCGCTTCATTTGACCAGCCGGGCGGCGCCATTTCAATCACTGACATCGACTGGCTGAGCGTCAGCAGCGAAGACCGGACCTGGGGCGCGGCCCGCGCGCTCTTCCCCGCTTATCCCAGCGATGGACTTGAAGCGCGCGACACGGCGCTGCTGGCTTTTGGCAACGTGGCGCTCTTCCTGCCTGAACCGATGGCGCTGCCGCCGGCGCTCGCCGATATCAAAGTGACGGCTTCCAATGGCGCGAACCTGCGCGCGGCGCCGAGCACTGACGCGACTGTCGTTGCGCTGCTCGCGGTCAGCCGCCCGTTGAAAGTCCTGGGCCGGCTGCGCGGCGGTGGCTGGCTGCAGATCTACGCGACGCCGGACCTGCGCGGCTGGATCAGCGAGTCGGTCGTCTCCGCGCCGCCTGTGGACCTGCCTGCGCTAACCGCCGACGCCGAAACCGTGCCGCTGTGGTTGCCCTGGCATCGTTTCGACTTCCTCAGCGGCATGCACGACGCGCCCTGCGAAGAGGCGCCCGAAAGCGGCATCTTGCTGCAAACGGTGAAATTCATCGCGCCGCGCCAATTCGTCATCAATGGCGCGCGCCTCATGCTCAGCGGTAGCGCCTGGCTGCAAGCCCAAGTCAGCAGCGGTCTGCTGATTCACATTATCGACGGGTGGGCGCGGGTTGCGACGGATGGCGGCGAAGTCGCGCTCAGGAGCGGCAACTTCACGCATGTCGCGCTAGCGCGGAATGAAAACGGCGCCTTGACGCCCGCCGCGCCGCCAAGCGATAGCGCAGCCTATGACTTTCACGAACTGATCCAATTGCCGGTCCAGGCCTTGCCATACGAGACGCGTGTTGGCGTGGAAGTCTACACCATTGTCGACCCCGTGCCGGCAGGCGGCCGCAGTCCACTGGAGGCGCTGGCCGCCGACGCGCCCTGCATATTCTCCGCCGCGCGATCCGGCGCCAACATTCGCTCGCGTCCCGATCCGGAAGCGCCGATCATCGCCGTCATGGCTTACCGCGAAAGCGCCGAGCCAATCGTCCGCGGCATCGGCGCCGACAGCCTGCCCTGGTGGAAGCTGGCCGATCGCATCTGGGTGCGCGTCGACGCCACCGTCTCCGGCGGCAATTGCAATGAAATCCCCCTGATTCGCGCCAACGCCTGATCACGCAGAATCCACCTTAATCCTGAGCAGCCACTATTAGCGAAACCATGTAAGGCTTGTCCGCAACTTGATGGCTCGCTTCCGACGCTGCGCGGCACCAAGGAGTACATGGGCTTCACCACAGAGGAATCGAGGAAACACAGAGGGGCGCGTAGACACAGCCCTACGGCGCGGAGGGATGGATTGTTGGAACTCAATCGACACTGCAAGGGCGATCTACTAGCTATTTTGGTGGTCAGTGTCTACGCTGCCTAGGCGCGCCGGTAAAAATCCCGCTTGCACTATAAATTGGCTGGTAGTGTATCGAACTCGGTTGAAATTCAAATGAGCCATCCTCGAGATTATATC
>JAPOYT010000195.1 GCA_026706445.1 Chloroflexota bacterium | reverse complement strand
GGGGACCTCTTACACCCCATGCAAGCGCGCTAGCCGGACTGCGCCATACCCCGCATCGCTATTATGATAACACAGATTCGCAAATTTGCCACTAGTCGGCGAACAAAGCACATCCTTGAGCTATCGCTCTAGCTCAGGAATCAATTGGCAGTACGCCAAATGTGCATGACTCATAGTCGTCTCCGATGACTACTTCATAGTCAAATTCCCGGTCGGCGCGGGCCTCCCGCCTCACCTGCTCGTCTTTCATGTTCAAGGCGCGCAAAATACCCGGGACGAGGCTGCCTTTTTCCGCCGCCGCGTAGTCTGTCAGTTGATTGCTTGCGAATACATCGCTACCCGTCAGCGCGCCCAGCGCAACCGCGTTATATCCTTCCCAGCGCAAGCGCTCGCTGGCGACGATGTCCCAGTTTTCCTGGTTTGACGCGTTGTAAACAGCTATGCTTGGGCCCGCAAGACTTAACTGATGCTTTGAAGGCGGCGTATAAAGCGCCTGCATCAATCGGGCGACTTCTTCCCGATTCGGCAATAGCACCGACCAGCCGTCGGGCGTCGTCCATGCTGTCGTATGGTAATTCTTCTTGAAGGTGAAATTCTCGACATCGTCCAGTTCTAGATTGATGGCTACCGGTAGAAGGCGCAGCATTTGGTCAAACGGTATGTCGGTCTCTACGGTGTCGGTCAGTTCGGGCCAAAGTTGCGGCAATGTGCTTGCCAAGCCCAGGCTTCTCGCCTTTCGCCAGATCGCGCGGACGAGCAGCTGATGGCGCCGGCCGCGATCGAAGTCATCGCTATACTTTCGCGTACGCGCGTACCACAATGCGTCAAAGCCATCAAATGTATGGTATCCGACTGGCAGCGTACGCCATCGGTAGCCATTCTCGCCCGTCTTTCGCGCGTCTCCCGCGCCAACAGGATAATAGTCGCGATAGGCGCAATCCACCGCAATATTGACACCGCCCAGACGATCGATAACCGACTCGAATCCGGAGAAATCAACCCTCGCGTAGTAATGCACATTGATGCCGAAGTTGTAGAAGATGGTCTGTCGCAGCAAGCCAAAACCGCGCCCAGGTTCCCATTGCAGGTTTTCGCCGATGCCAAATGCGGTATTCAGTCGACCCATATTGCCATGAGGAATGTAGACAAAAAGGTCTCGCGGCAAGCTCAACATGGATACCGTGCCGGTTTCAACATTTATTGACAGCACTATCATGGTGTCGGTACGTATGAAACTGTCGTCGCTGTATTCCTCGTCACTGCCCAGCAAGATGATATTGATGAGCTTGTGCGCGCGAACTGTCTCGGGCGCCCGGCTGGGGACCGGCGTTCCCATCAGCCATATTCCTTCAGCCGGGTCACGGGGTACCAGCAGCTTGGGCAAGCTGATGTCCTCAGGCGCCGGCGTATGGACCGGCAGGTCGGCTGCGGCGGTCGTCTCCGGCGATGACGGCTCAGGCGTCATGTTTTCAGTCTTCTGCTGCAGCAGGACAATGGAAATGCCGGCTTGCAAACTAGTCCGGTCATGGTCCACGTTAATCGCGGTAGCAGTGGCGCGGTAAGCCGCCCGTCTAGCCTCAGTGGTGCTGGCGAGCACGCCATCTCGCGAGTCCATGGTGGCAATTTGAATTCCAGTCCAGAGGAGCGCGGCCGCCAATGCCAGCAGTGCGCCGGCCAAAATAACAGTAGACGCGCAACCGAGCCCGCGAGCAATCAACCGCATCAATCGTTTACTCCGCTCCAGGAATTCATCATTGCGGTTCTCGGATTCCAAAGCTGTTCTTACGAATCAGACGAGCCTACGGCGCGACAAATATGACAGGAATATCGCACAGGCCGCCCTCAACTATCTTGCCATCCCTGCTTGTGACCGTCAGCCGAATTCGATGCAAGCCGGCGCCGAATATCTCTGTATTGATTAGGGCTATCACATCGCCACGGATGCGCTTGTTCGAACTCAAGTACAGATAATAATTGTCAGCCCAAGCCGGTCGGAGCGCAATTTGATAGCTGCTCCCTTCTGGCAGTTGCACAGTACCGCGCAAGGCGAATACGCCTTTTAGGCTAGCCATTGGCTCTGGCGCCGAAATGCGGGCGTTCGGCTGATCGCAACCGGTCAAGTCTGCCGCCTTGTCGACCTGCGGATACACTGGCGCAGGCTTTTTCATTTCGTCAACCGGCAGCCGCGGCACGAACAGACGCTGCCCGGCAAATATGCCGCGAATCGGCTCAAAACAGTTGCCATCTCGCAAATCGACCAAGCTGCTGCCGGTAGCCAGTGCCAATGAAAGCAAGCTGTCGCCGGCCTGCACTTCATAAGGTTGCCAACCTTGTGGAACTTCGCATGCCGAAATCGCTTGGTTGGCGCTTGATCCGACATCAGTCGGCGTAGGAATGAGCCGCGCGAAATGGAATGGCAATGGAGTAGCTGTTGCTGTGCGTACCACCGTGGGGCTAGCAGTGTCCGATGGCTTTGGCGTAGCGCTTGCGGTCAGAGGCGCCGAGATTTGAGCGTCAGGTGTAACGGTGTCAGCAATTTCAGCATCGGTCAATAAAGGCTTGGTAAATTCAGTCGATACCGGGGACGGGGCCGCCATTGCGAGTCGCGTTTCAGTCGCATCGACAGGTGTCGATACTGCCCTCTCTTCCGCTCGCGCGGTTGATCGCTCCGCCAGCGCAACCACCGTTCCGCGGATTGCCGTCAATGTCAGATTGGCTGGCGCCATACCCATTATCGTTTCGTCAAGTGTCGCTGATGGCGGGACAACCGTTGGTGAAGGCATCACCGTTTCCGTCACGTCCGGCGCTGGCTCCGTTGCGAGTGGCGTTTCCGTTACATCGACAGGTGTCAATACTGCCCTCTCTTCCGCTCGCGCGGTCGATCGCGCCGCCAGGGCGACCACCGTTTCGCGAATGGCCGTCAAGGTCAGATTGGCTGGCGCGATGCGCGTGACCGCTTCATCAAGCGTCGCTGATGGCAGGACATCCGTCAGTAAAGGCTTCACCGTTTCCGTCGCGTCTACCGGCGCTGTCTCCCTTGCGAGAGGCGTTTCCGTTACATCAACAGGTGTTACTTCCGCCGTCATCTGCGCTCGCGCAGTCGACCGCGCCGCCAGTGCAACCACCGTTTCGCGGATTGCCGTCAATGTCAGATTGGCTGGCGCTATTAGCGTTGCCACTTCTTCAAGCGTCGCTGTCGGCAGGACATCCGTTGGTGAAGGCATCACCGTTTGCGTCGCATCCGCAGTCACAGTCTCCGTTGCAAGAGGCATTTCAGTTGCATCGACAGCCGTCAGTTCCGCCTTCTCTTCCGCTCGCGCCGTTGATCGCGCCGCCAGGGCGACCACCGTTTCACGAATTGCCGTCAATGTCAGATTGGCTGGCGAGATCCGCGTTGCCGCTTCATCAAGCGTCGCTGTCGGTCGGACGTCTGTCGGTGGACGTATCTCTGTTTCCGTAGCGTCCGGCTGGACTGTCTCCCTACCAAGCGGCGTTTCAGTCGCAGCGACAGGTGTCGATACTGCCCTCTCTTCCGCTCGCGCCGTCGATCGTTCAGCCAGCGCAGCCACCGTTTCGCGGATTGCCGTCAATGTCAGATTGGCTGGCGTGATACCTGTTGCTGTGGCTTCAAGCGTTGCTGTTGGCGGGACATCCGTTGGTGAAGGCATCACCGTTTCCGTCGCGTCTGCCGACGCTGTCGCCGTTGCGAGTGGCATTTCAGTCGCATCGACAGGTGTCAGTTCCGCCGTCACCTGCGCTCGCGCCGTCGATCGCGCCTCCAGCGCAGCCACCGTTTCGCGGATTGCCGTCAATGTCAGATTGGCTGGCGCGATGCCTCTTGCTGTTGCTTCTAGCGTTGCTGGCGGCAGGACCACCGTCGGCGAAGGCATCGGAGATTGCATCGCGTCCGACGCTGTCGCAGTTGCAAGTGGCGTGTCCGTCGCACCGGCAGCTGTCGATACTTCCCTCTCTTCCGCTCGCACCGTCGATCGTGCAGCCAGCGCGACCACCGTTTCACGAATTGCCGTCAATGTCAGATTGGCTGGCGCTATTCGCGTGACCGCTTCTTCAAGCGTCGCAGTCGGCAGGACCACCGTCGGCGAAGGCACCGGAGATTCCGTCGCGTCCGCTCGCGCCGTCGATCGTGCAGCCAGCGCAACCACCGTTTCACGAATTGCCGTCAATGTCAGATTGGCGGGCGCGATGCCCGCTGCTGTGGCTTCAAGCGTCGCTGTCGGCAGGACATCCGTCGGCGAAGGTTTAGGAGTTTGCGTCGCGTCCGCCATCACCGTCGCCGTTGCAACTGGCGTATCCGTCGCATCGACAGGTGTCAATACTGCCCTCTCTTCCGCTCGCGCCGTCGATCGTTCCGCCAGCGCAACCACCGTTCCGCGGATTGCCGTCAATGTCAGATTGGCTGGCGCCATACCCATTATCGTTTCGTCAAGTGTCGCTGATGGCGGGACAACCGTTGGTGAAGGCATCACCGTTTCCGTCACGTCCGGCGCTGGCTCCGTTGCGAGTGGCGTTTCCGTTACATCGACAGGTGTCAATACTGCCCTCTCTTCCGCTCGCGCGGTCGATCGCGCCGCCAGGGCGACCACCGTTTCGCGGATTGCCGTCAAAGTGAGATTGGCTGGCGCTATTAGCGTTGCCACTTCTTCAAGCGTCGCTGTCGGCAGGACATCCGTTGGTGAAGGCATCACCGTTTGCGTCGCATCCGCAGTCACAGTCTCCGTTGCAAGAGGCATTTCAGTTGCATCGACAGCCGTCAGTTCCGCCTTCTCTTCCGCTCGCGCCGTTGATCGCGCCGCCAGGGCGACCACCGTTTCACGAATTGCCGTCAATGTCAGATTGGCTGGCGAGATCCGCGTTGCCGCTTCATCAAGCGTCGCTGTCGGCAGGACAACCGTCGGCGAAGGCATCACCGTTTCCGTCGCGTCCGGCGCTGTCTCCGTTGCAATAGGCGTTTCAGTCTCACCGACAGGTGTCAGTTCCGCCTTCTCTTCCGCTCGCGCGGTCGACCGCGCCTCCAGCGCAGCCACCGTTTCGCGGATTGCCGTCAATGTCAGATTGGCTGGCGCGATGCCTCTTGCTGTTGCTTCTAGCGTTGCTGGCGGCAGGACCACCGTCGGCGAAGGCATCGGAGATTGCATCGCGTCCGACGCTGTCGCAGTTGCAAGTGGCGTGTCCGTCGCACCGGCAGCTGTCGATACTTCCCTCTCTTCCGCTCGCACCGTCGATCGTGCAGCCAGCGCGACCACCGTTTCACGGATTGTCGTCAATGTCAGATTGGCTGGCGAGATCCGTGTGACCGCTTCTTCAAGCGTCGCTGATGGCTGGACATCCGTCGGCGAAGGCATTGGAGATTGCGTCGCGTCCGGCGCTGTCACCGTTGCAAGAGGCGTTTCAGTCTCACCGACAGCCGTCAGTTCCGCCTTCTCTTCCGCTCGCGCGGTTGACCGCGCCGCCAGCACAGCCACCGTTTCCGTCGCGTCTACCGGCGCTGTCTCCCTTGCGAGAGGCGTTTCCGTTACATCAACAGGTGTTACTTCCGCCGTCATCTGCGCTCGCGCAGTCGACCGCGCCGCCAGTGCAACCACCGTTTCGCGGATTGCCGTCAATGTCAGATTGGCTGGCGCGATCCGCGTTGCCGCTTGTTCAAGCGTCGCTGTCGGTCGGACGTCTGTCAGTTGAGCCGTCACCGTTTCCGTCGCGTCTGCCGGCGCTGTCTCCCTTGCAATAGGCGTTTCAGTTGCATCCGCAATTGACAACTCCGCCGTCGCCTTGGCTCGCGCGGTCGATCGCGCCGCCAGCGCAGCCACCGTTTCGCGGATTGCCGTCAATGTCAGATTGGCTGGCGCGATCCGCGTTGCCGCTTGTTCAAGCGTCGCTGTCGGTCGGACGTCTGTCAGTTGAGCCGTCACCGTTTCCGTCGCGTCTGCCGGCGCTGTCTCCCTTGCAATAGGCGTTTCAGTTGCATCCGCAATTGACAACTCCGCCGTCGCCTTGGCTCGCGCGGTCGATCGCGCCGCCAGCGCAGCCACCGTTTCGCGGATTGCCGTCAATGTCAGATTGGCTGGCGCGATCCGCGTTGCCGCTT
>JAPOYT010000122.1 GCA_026706445.1 Chloroflexota bacterium | reverse complement strand
TGATGTATTCATCGCGGTAGTCGGTATGCAGCGTCATCCAGGGATGCGGCATCGTACCCCAGCCGGGCCAAGTCTCGAACTCGGCGATCATATTGTCGCCCCCGTCGACCAGACTCAATACCAGCGCGTATGCCAGGGGCGATTGCTCATGGACGCGCCAGTAAAGCGTGATCGGGATTTCATCGCCGGCGCTAAAGGTTTGCGCTGGCGGGACTTCGTAGGCGGTCAAGCGCAGGTCGCCCCAGCGCGCATCGGCCTCGGTGGCGCTTGCCGGGGGACGATCCACCGCTGGAGGATGATCATAGTTGGGCATGATGTACATGTAGGGCGCGAGCAGACTGAAAGCCAGCAGGGGCGCGATGATCAGCAGCTTGGGGATGCGCAGCGCATGGATGCCCAGCGCCAGCAGCAGGCTGGCCGAGGTGATGTAAGGGAAGAGCAGCCGCCCGGTGCTGGCCCAGGTTTGCAAGCTCCAGGCGATGAGGGACCCGGCGCCGAGCGCCAGCAGCAGCGCCAGAAAAGCCAGCGCCGTCATCGTATTGGCTGCGCGCCTGTTCCGCGCTGCAAACACGAGCAGCCCGCCAGCGCCGAGCAGGGTGAGCGCGTCCATAATTTGATAGAAGAGGTTATGCGCGACGGTATTGAAGGCGCCGAAGACCGCCCAGTAGCTGACGCGCAAGCCGTGAAACTCCTCGCGGAAGAGCCGCTCAATGGTAGTGGAACGACGCCCGAAAAAATCGAGCATGGCGCTGGTCCCGAAAGGTTCGCCATAGAGCGTCAGATTGCGCGCGTACCACCAGCCGGCGATGAGCAGCCAAGCGATCAACATCATGCCGGCGAGGCGCAGGAATCCGCGCAGGTCGCCTCGGCGGATGAGGAACCATAATGCCGCCAGCGCCACCGCGCCGCCCAATACCAAGCCGCTCAGTTTGGTCAGCGACGCCAGCGCGACCAACAGAGCCAGCGCCAGCCCCCGCCGCGTCTCGAAGCCATCGCGCAGCATTACCAGCAACCGCCAGGCGATGAGCGCCGCCAGCATGTTTACCAAGGTGTCGTTGCTGACGGAGGCGCTGATGAAGAGAAACTGCGGATTAAATGCGGTGAGCGAAGCCGCCAGCAGGGCGACGCCCCGCTCGTCCGGCAGGACCGTGCGCGCTGACTGATAAACCGCCCAGACTGTCAGCGCGCCCATGCCCAGCGTCAAAGCGCGAATGGCGTAAAGCGCTAACGATGAGCCATTCAAATCCGGCGGATAAGGTTGCTTGTAGATGAGCAAATTGCGATTGCCCAAGCCGGCGGTATTGCCAATGACAGTAAAGGGACTGGGCAGGTAGCGCGCCTCAAAGTCGGATGTATCGAAGGCGTTCCAGACCGCCGCCATGATGAGGTAATAGAGCGGAGGCTGGCTCGCTTCCTGCCCGTAGAGCTCGTTGTGGTCGCCCGATTGGACGGGCAGCGCCCCTTCCTCGGCGATAAATTTGATCATGCCGACGTGCTGCGCCGTGTCGGACGCTTCAAAGTTTGGCGCGGCGTAAAGGTAGACCAAGCCCGTCAAAAAGAAAGCCACGGGCATGAGCCAATTGTATGGAAGCGCTTGCCAGGCGCGGAACAGATTCAAGCCAACAGCCTTTCGCCGTGTTGCTGGCCATTCATTCTAGCATTTTCCCAATTCTCATTGAATGAACCGTCTAGCCATTCAAAAGGTAGAATGCGTGTGGGCGTGACCGGCGAGCTGCGTCCTCGTATCGGCTGCGGTGGGGCGTCTCCGCGCCCCCACCACCAATAATGAGCGGGGTAAGGAAAATGCGCGCGCGCCTGTGGACGCCCTCATTCAGCGCCTAAACGAATGAAAAGCCCGCCGCAATGGGCGGGCTAGCGATTGAGAGACTTGTCCTTTCAAATCGGATGGTTGAGCTTCTCACTTGCTATAGTTGCATTCACAAATTCTTGTTCTTGACCCGTATACGCGTGAAGCGCAAGAACAAGACTGGCCACCGTCGTTTTCGCGGTGTCACGGTTTGCAAGTTTTGCTGGCTAGGATAGTAGGATGCGCGCCAGCTAGCGCTACGATCTTGACGGTGATACTCTTTCTGCTCGCTGAACCGGACGCGCTATAGCCAGAAGGCAAGTAGGTCCAAAGCCAATTCCACCCGGTGATGTTTGGCGGGTTTGAAAAGTCCGTATCGTACCAAGCGGTGGCGTATCCGACTGAAGAATTGACGGTGCATTTGCCTATCTGATTCGCAACCGCTGATTCCCCAACAGACAGTCCCTCATCCAGACCGCGAGCTTGCGCAGACACAGCGAACGCAGACAATACAGATGCAAGTACGAGAATGCCTATCATCGTTTTCATTGTTTCGGCCTCCTTGGCTAGATGTCAAATGACATCAACTTCAGCATAACGAGGCAAGTCGTAGACAGTCAATCAAGCTTTGTATAACTCTCACAATGCTCTAAGCAATTAATGTAGATATATCGCCTAATTTTTACCTGTTCTGATGTGAGGTCTGGCTTGCTGTAGCGGGGGTTGACGCTCTTGTTCCCCCATCACCGCCGCGGACTGAACGTGCTATACTGTGGTCTAAATTGTTCCACTTATATGCTGGTGTTGTAGAAAGCGTTGTTGCGATGAAGCTGATTATCGATACCGACGCTGGCGTGGACGACGCCCAAGCGATCATGCTGGCGCTGACGCAGCCGGGCGTCGATGTGCTTGCCATCACCACTTTGACCGGCAATGTTCATATCCGCCAGGTCAATCCCAATGTGCTGACCATCCTCGAGATCATGGGGCGCGATGCGCCGGTCTTCGCCGGCATCGACCGTCCGCTGATTTCGCAATGGGAGGACGCCGCCGAATTTCATGGAGGCGATGGTTTGGGCAATTATCGCGACCGCCCTGCCCTCACCCGCGCCATTGAAGATGAGCACGCCGTCCTCGCGCTGCTGCGTCTCTCGCGCGAGCATGAAGGCGAACTGACGCTGATCGCGCTCGGTCCCTTGACCAATATCGCCACCGCCGTCCGCCTCGATCCCGATTTCCCGGCGCGGATCAAACAGTTCGTCTTCATGGGCGGGACGATCGCCGCGCAAGGCAACACGCCAATCGTCACCGCCGAATACAATATCTGGACCGACCCGGAAGCGGCCGCCATCACGCTGGCCGCTTTCGATGACGCGACCATGCTCAGCTGGGAGACGACGCTGGCGCATGGCTTGCCCTGGGACCAGTTCAACGCGCTTTGCGCCATCGATACAGTCAATGGTCGCTTCTTCCGCGCCATCTCACAGGAGACAGCCGAGCGGCTGCAAACGACCTACCGGCGGCCGGCTTATCTGCTGCCCGATCCGCTCGCGATGGCGATTACGCTGCGCCCCGATCTGATTCGCCAGAGCGGCAAGTTCTATACGACGGTCGAGCTAAACGGCGAGCGCACGCGCGGGCAGACCGTTATCGATTACACCGGCATCAGCGGCAATGCGCCAAACGTCAATATCATCCAGGCGCTGGATACCGATGGCGTATTTGAGCTCTTTGTTGATGCGCTGTCTTCCTAAGCGCTCTGTAGGGGCGACCGGCGGTTGGTGTCTGCGCAACCCTTGGAGCGCCCGTTGGTCAGGAAAGATACGAAGCGGGCGACACAAGTTCCGCCCCTACAGCACGTTTGTAAATCCAAGTAAGTAATGAGAATGACCGCCAATTGAATGAAATTTTGAATATAATGCAAAGTGTGTACGGGCGAGCCGGTGGCTCGCCCACTCTTGTTATCGATTTCCAATGTATTTGCGCATGACTGACGTTGAACTACTTTTGTGGTGAATTGAACGGTGACAACTCCGCAAATCCAAAACCTGTTATCGAACATCACCGCTGACCCCGCTGCGTCCCCCGAAGCCATCTTCGGCCGCCTCTCCCGTTTGCTGGAGGCCCCCGCCCCTGCCAACAGCTGCGCGCTGCCGGGGGCGGTCGGCGATGTCATCATCGCGCTCGCGGACGAACTGGGCTTAGGCTGCGCGCCTTTCGGCTCCACCGGCATTTTGACCGTTGAGCTTGGCGACCCCGGCGCGCCGCTTGACCTGCTGGTCACAGCGCACATGGATCGCCCTTGTTTCCGCGTGCGCCGCCCGGCAGACGGGACGCTATATCCGCTCTGCGCCATCCGGGTGCCCGGCGATGGCTATGCCTGCGAGGCGATTGCGCTGCGGTACTTAGAGGGGCGCGTGCGCGTCACGGCGCGCGGTACATTGCGCTTCGCGAAGGATGGCGGCGACTATCACATCCGCTTTCAAGCCGAAAGCGGCGAATTGCGCGCGGGCGACACGGTGATGATGCGGGCAGCGCCCCAGTTGCGCGATGGGCTGGCAGTTGGCGCGGGATTGGATAACGCAATCGGAGTCTTGCTCGCCTTGCTTACCGCCCACTCGCTGCAAGAGTACGCCGCGGAAACCATCGCCGATCGCCGCATCCGCTTCGCCTTCACCGACCAGGAGGAGGGTCCGCCGAGTGGACTTTTCGGGCAGGGGGCAGCGCGTCTGGCGCAAGCAAGCGAGCAGCCGCGACTCGGCTTCATCAATATCGATGGGCACAACGTCGACGAAGGCGCTGGTCATGTGCTTGGCGTGGGCGCGTCACAGGCTTTTGTCTCCGGCGATGGGCGCGGCTCAGTTGTGCCGCTGGATTATCAGGCGCTGGCGGAATCGCTGGCGGCGCAGGTCAACGAAACGGGGCCGGGCACCGTTCGGCTGAATTACAGTTATGTCTCGCGCAGCGATGATATGTTGTTGAGCATGTGGTCGCGCTGCCTGGGTTTGACCGGCGTCATCGTGGCGAACGCGCATACGACCGAAGAGACGGCGGCGCTGGATGATGTGGTAGCGGCGGCGCATTGGATTCCCTCTCTTATCCAGGAACTGCTGGAGGGCTAGACCGCCGCTCGTTGGCTTGCGTTCGATTGTATTTATTTCGTCGGATTACAAAGAATTCACCACAGAGGAATCGAGGCAACACAGAGGGCACAGAGGGATGAATTGCCCTGTACACCCCTACCCTTAGCGTTTACAGTCTCAACATGCCAGCGCCAAACTTCACCAATCGCACGGTCTGGGTGGGCGACAACCTGCACGTTATGCGCGGGATCAATTCCGAGTGCATTGACCTCATCTACCTCGACCCGCCCTTCAACTCCAATCAGGATTACGCCGCGCCCATCGGCTCGATCGCGGCCGGCGCCGCCTTCAAAGACACCTGGACGCTTTCGGACATCGACGTGCACGAGCACGGCGAACTAGCCGACCGCAACCCGGCCGCCTACAGCGTCATCGAAGCGGCGCGCAACGCCTCCGGCAAGAGCATGATGAGCTATCTGATAATGATGGCGGTGCGGCTGATTGAGATGGAGCGGATTCTCAAGCCGACCGGCAGCATCTATCTGCACTGCGACCCGACGGCGAGCCACTACCTCAAGCTGATTCTTGATACGATTTTCGGTGGTCACAATTACCGCAATGAAATTGTGTGGAAACGGACATCATCTCACAACGACGCAAAGCGCTTTGGGAAAATACATGACGTTATTCTCTACTATGCGAAGAACGCAAAAGAAGTGGCCTTTTCGCCGGTTTATGTCGATTACTCGGCGGACTATCTCAGGGAGAAGTTCAAGCAAGACGAAGACGGACGCTGGTACAAGCTGGAAAACTTAACCGCACCGTATAGAGGCGGGCCAGGCGGAAGATTCGAGTTTCATGGCAAAGTGCCTGGACCTACGCGCATGTGGAGCAAGAATGAAGAAACCATGGAGCGTCTCTGGCACGAAGGGCGCATAAAGACAGGGAGGGACGGTAAACCACGTTTAGACGGTCTCATCGAATACCTAGATGAGAAGAAGGGTATGCCTGTCCAAGATTGGTGGGATGACATTCTTAGAGTAGGAAACACATCCAAAGAACGTCTTGGCTACCCAACACAAAAGCCCATCGCCCTGCTGGATCGCATCATCGAAGCCAGCAGCAACGAAGGCGATATCGTCTTCGACCCCTTCTGCGGCTGCGCGACGACGCTGGTGGCCGCCGACCGCCTGGAGCGTCAATGGGCTGGCATCGACCTGT
>JAPOYT010000076.1 GCA_026706445.1 Chloroflexota bacterium | reverse complement strand
TCCAATCGTTCCGACCCAGCCAGCGAAGGCGATAGCCGCTGGCGCCGGCGATTTCATTCCAATGAAGGGCATCAGCCTCGATACGGAAATCTCTTGGCCATGCGAGTTGCTGCTGGGCTTGGGCAAGGGAGAGAGAAAACAAGAGGAGAACCATCTGCAAAATTATCAGCAAGGGCTTGCGTGACATATTGGGTTTCTCCAAGAGTGGCGCAGAGACTAAATGATGTAGCGAGCATCGTTTACGAGCCGAGCATCATGCAAAGAAATTAACCAAATTCAAGGTCGCTTTCGCGACTGTGATGCGAATGCCAAATGCAATAAATCGAATTAATGCCCAGTGTGCAGCAAATCGCGCTCGCCCAGGGGCTGGAGCGGGCGAGCGTTGCCGTCGTAGATTGCGCGGTAGGCGGCCACCTGCGCGGAAGACAGCGCAACCGGCGTATCCAACAGCAGCCAGCGCGCGACCTCGCTGCAGGGCGGCGTCGTCAGCGAGCCCTGGTAGGTGAAATAACCACGCCTCTCCGGCAACAATTCTGCCAGCGCAAGTTCATCGCCCATCGCGTTGGCCGCGCCGGCTTCAGTCGGCATGTTGTCGATTATCGGCGCATAAGCTTCGTTCGCGCTTTCGCCTTCGCTCAGCAGAATGCCGACCACCGCGAGGTTGTTCGAGTTGCGGTCTTTATGCACGAAGTGGATTTCCATCGGCGCCGCTTCGCCCGCGATTGTATGCTCGCTCGGCGCGTGGAAATGGAATTGCAACAGGTCGTAAGTGATGCCGTTGTAAACGATATGACTGCCCGTATCCACATCGACTTGAATCGTATGCCCGTTGTTGACGATGTTATTCGCCGTCTCGCCGTAGTGGAATGCGATATCGACCAGCGCGGCCTCGACCGCATCGCGGATGTCAATTGGCGACTGCGCCTTCCCCTCGCCACAGATGCTGAATTCCGGCGCCAGCTCCGCCCATTCGCTGGGGCCGCCGTCGCCCTCATAACCCCACTGGATTTCATCTGCATTGGAAATCATAAGCAATCCGCCCACCGCGGCGACCATCGGCAAAAGCGTGAAAATAGCCACCATTCGAATAAGTCTCATAGTTTACGCTCCCGATAGGATCCGACAAAGCAAGAGTCTAGCCGACCAACCGTCAGTTGGGCAAGCCTGCGCCAGTGGGTTTCGACTTAAGCGCCGCATCGTCTATAATGAGTTGATGCAACGGCGCTGACGCGCGTGCGCCCAGGTTCAGAATCGACATAAAGGAGTTAGGAATGGCGGAACAAGGATTTACGCCCCCGACAAGTGAATGGTATCGCCCCTCGGCTGACATGATTAAGGGCGCGAATGTACCGGATTACGACGCCGTTTACGACTTGGCGCGCCAAGATCCGGAAGCCTTCTGGGTGAAGCGCGCCGACGAACTCGACTGGTATCAGAAATGGGACCAGGTCCTCGACGATAGCAATAAACCCTTTTACAAATGGTTCGTCGGCGGCAAAACGAATATGGCGCTCAATGCGCTCGATCGCCATGTGACGACTTGGCGGCGCAATAAACTTGCGATCATCTGGGAAGGCGAAGACGGCGAAAAGATCACGCTGTCTTACTGGCGGCTCTGGCAAGAAACCAATAAATTCGCCAACGTCCTGCGCAGCATGGGCGTCAAGAAAGGCGACCGCGTCACCATCTATATGGGCCGCGTGCCGGAGATCGCCATCGCTATGCTGGCTTGCGCCAAGATCGGCGCGCCGCACAGCGTCGTCTATGGCGGCTTCTCCGAGCAGGCGCTGGCGAGCCGCATTGATGACGCCCAAAGCAAAGTCTTGATCACCTGCGACGGCGCCTGGCTGCGCGGCAAGATCGTCCCGCTGAAAGACACGGTCGATGAAGCCGTGACGCGCTCGCCGGTGGTGGAAACGGTCATCGTCGTCAAGCGCACGGGCCAGGAGATCAATATGCAAGCGGGACGCGATTATTGGTATCACGATCTGATGGCGCTCCCCATCGCCAAGCCCCAGGCCGATACCGAAGTGATGGACGCCGAAGACCCGCTTTTCATCCTCTATACCAGCGGCACCACCGGCAAGCCGAAAGGCGTTCTGCACACCCACGGCGGTTATCAAGTCTATACCGCGACCACACTCAAGTGGGTTTTCGACATCAAGGAAGAAGACCGCTGGTGGTGCGCGGCCGATCCCGGCTGGATCACCGGGCACAGCTATATTGTCTATGCGCCGCTGATTCTGGGCGCGACCAGCATCATCTACGAAGGCGCGCCAACCTATCCTTATCCCGATCGCTGGTGGCAGATCGTGGCCGATTATGGCGTGACGATTCTGTACACGGCGCCGACCGCCATCCGCGGCTTGATGCGCTTCGGCGAAGCCTGGCCCGCGCGCCATGATCTGAGCAGCCTGCGCCTGCTGGGCACCGTGGGCGAGCCGATCAATCCGGAAGCCTGGCGCTGGTATCATCGCGTGATCGGGGAGGAACGCTGCCCCATCATTGACACCTGGTGGCAGACCGAAACCGGCGGTTTCATGATCACGCCCCTGCCTTCGGTGGACTTGAAGCCGGGCAGCGCCACTCGACCATTTCCCGGCATCGAAGTTGATATCGTTGATGACGATGGCGCGCCGGTCGGCACGAACGAGGACGGCAATCTCGTCATCAAAAACCCCTGGCCCAGCATGATCCGCACCGTCTACGGCGATGACGACCGCTTCATCAGCCAATATTGGGAGAAATACCGCGACCAAGGCTGGTACCTGGCGGGCGATACCGCGCGACGCGATGAAGACGGCTACCTCTGGGTGATCGGCCGCAATGACGATGTGCTTAAGGTCAGCGGCTATCGGCTGGGCACGGCCGAAGTCGAATCGGGCTTGGTCAGCCACAGCGCCGTCGCCGAGTCGGCGGTGATCGGCGTGCCCGATGAATTGCGCGGCAACAAGATCTTCGCTTACTGCATCCTGGTGGAAGGCGTCGATGGCTCCGACGTGCTTGAGGCTGAGCTCAAGGCGCACATCCGCCATGAGGTCGGTCCCATTGCCGTGCCGGCGCAGATCGAGTTCGTCGACAACCTGCCCAAGACGCGCAGCGGCAAGATCATGCGGCGGGTGCTGAAAGCCAAGGCGCTGGGTCAGCCGCTGGGGGATTTGAGTACGTTGGAGGATTGATTCACCACAGAGGCGCAGAGGGTCGCGTAGACACCGACCGCCGGCACAGAGATAATGCAGAGGCGGCTGACGGTCTGTGTCTACGTGGTCCTATGAGTCGCCCGCGTATACCAGCATTTGTAGGGGCGAGGCGGTGACTCGCCCGATTTGTCGCTAGCAGAGAGGGATAAATGAGCAAAGTTCAAGCCCAGACCAAATCCGTTCGTGAATTGCTATCCGGTGTCAAATATGGAATAGACTTCTATCAGCGCGAATATGTTTGGGCGCGGCGCAACATTGAAGAACTGCTCAATGACTTCGAGGGCAGATTTCTAGCGAGCTACGATGAATCGCACGAGCGGATCACGGTGAGCAAGTATCCGCATTATTTTCTCGGCAGTATCATCACTATCGCCGAAAGCGGCATGCGCTATATCGTAGACGGGCAGCAGAGGCTGACTACGCTCACGCTTTTGCTCATTCATTTGCAGCATCAGCTTGAAGATATTGATGATGTCTCGCTGGTGCGCTCACTGGTTTACTCTCCCAAGCGTGGCGTGAAAGATTTCAATCTCGACATCCCCGAACGGCGTGATTGCATGGATGCGCTTTTTAGAGGCAAGGGCGTTGGCGCAATCGACGGCAATGACGCGTCCGTAAACAGTCTCATTGAACGCTACGGCGACATTGAGGAGCTCTTTCCTGAAACGTTGAAAGGAGAGGTTCTTCCCTTATTCGTTGACTGGCTCATCGAGAATGTCAACCTGGTGGAAATCGAAGCGCAGACCGATGACGACGCATTTACGATATTCGAGACTATGAATGATCGCGGCGTAAATCTTAGTCAGACGGATATGCTCAAGGGCTATCTGCTAGCGAATATCAACGAGGATGATGTCCATGCAATGCACAACAAGAAGGCGCAGGCGGAGGGCGCATGGCGGCGGCTAACAGGAAATCTGAATCAACTGTGGCCTGGCGAAGACGAGGTCTTCCTCAAACTTTGGCTGCGCGCAAAATATGCCGAGACGATCCGCGAGCGCAGGAAAGGCGCGACCAATCGCGACTTTGAAAATATCGACAAGTTCCACCGCTGGGCACGCGACAATCGCAAGCGCCTTGGGCTGCGCCGCTCTGACGACTATTACGAATTCATCACGCTCCGGTTCAGCTATTTTGCCAGGCATTATGTCACCATGCACCAGGCGTCTTGGAACTTCACCCCCGGCCGCGAGGAACTCTACCATAACATGTACATTAGCTTCTCGTTGCAATACTTGCTGGCGCTGGCGCCGCTGAGGGTGGAAGATGACGAAGAATCGGCGCACGAGAAAATCCGCCTCGTCACAACATTCGCCGACATTTTTCTTGCGCGGCGGATGGCAAACTTCCGACGCAATGGCTACAGTACGCTGGTGTACCGAATGTTCGTTCTGGCGAAACGGATACGCGACAAAGACGTCGTCGCTTTGCGGGATTGTCTGCTAGACGAACTGGCGAAGATGGGCGATACCTTTGCAGGTATAACGGGTGAAGGGCAGTGGGGGCAGCCATACGCGTTGAACAACTTCACCGGCCGCTCCATCAAGTATCTGCTTGCTCGCATGACCACTTGGGCCGAGCAGCAGTGCGGCATGACCACAACTTTCGAAACATACGCAAGACCACAGGGCAAACCTTTCGAAATTGAACATATTTGGGCGGACAGTTTCGACAAGCATATTGATGAATTCAGCCATGAAATTGACTTTCAGCGCCAGCGGAACTTTTTTGGCGGACTTGTGCTGTTGCCGCGAGGAGATAATCAGAGCTACAAAGATATGCCTTACGAAGAGAAATTTGAACATTATCCGAAACAGAATCTATTGACTGCCTCACTGCATCCGCTAACCTACAAGAACAATCCCAATTTCACGAACTTCGTTAAACGGTCGGGCCTCCCCTTCAAACCCCACCCCCAATTCAAACGCGCTGACCTCATGGAGCGCCAGGAACTCTACCGCCAAATCTGCGAGCAAATCTGGAGTCCCGACCGTCTCCTCGCGGACGATTAGACAAGTTTCCCTCCAAGTCGTCCGCTTTGCGCTATAATCCTCAAATGTGCGTCAACTTCCGCATTAGAGCGGGGCGCATCTTCTTTCACTTAGTGATCTGGAAAGGAACTTACTCATGGCAAAGCTAAGTCGCAGGGATTTCTTGAAAGGCGTGGCCGCATCGGGCACGGTCGTCGGGGCGCAGATGACGGGTGGCTTGCTCTCCCGTTTGCCCACTGTGGCCGCGCAAGACATGGTCGAAGTGACCTATGCCACGCCCGGCGGCGCGGTGGAAGATGCCGCCTGGGAACCGGTATGGGAAGCGTTTAACGAAGAGAATGACACGATCCAAGCCAACTATCTCGCTGTCGGCGGCGGTTATGGACCGCAGTATTTGCAGCTCTTGCAAGCGCAACTCGCGGCCGGAACCGGACCCGATGTCTTCTTTGTCATGGACGGCTTCACGGTCGGATTTGCCGCTCGCGGCGTCTTGGTGCCGATCGACAGCTATGTTGACGCGAACCCGGATGTCGACCTGGAAGACAACTATCCCGGTCATATCGCGGCGCTCCGCTGGCAGGACCAGCTCTGGGGATTGCCGCGTGATGGCGCGCCCTACGCCACCTGGTTCAATGCCGATATCTATGACGAAGCCGGCATCGACCATCCACATGGTTTGACCTGGGACGAATACCTGGAACAAGCCATCGCCCTGACCGAGCGTGACGATCGCGGACGCGCGCGCGTCATCGGCGGCGGACGCGGCGCCTGGATCGACTGGATCTGGCAAGCCGGCGGCGATGTGCTGAACGCGGAAGGCACTGAATGCCTGATGGGCGAGCCGGAAGCGATTGATGGCTTGCGTTTCGCGCAGAGCCTGGTCATCGAACATGAGTGCGCGCCATCCGCGTCGGACTTGGCGGATCAGAACGAAGGCGCGCTATTTACTTCCGGCCGTATGGCCAGCTTCACGATTGCGCGTGGCTTCCTGGGCGCGGTCTGCAACACGCCATTCCGCTTTGATGCCGCGCTGCCGCCGGCGGGCGCCGTCCGCG
>JAPOYT010000224.1 GCA_026706445.1 Chloroflexota bacterium | reverse complement strand
GCCGCGTGACCGAGATGACCTGGGACCGCCTGATGCGCATCAACCCGATTGGCGTACCCGAGCCTTGGGCGGCCGAGAGCGTCGTCTGGGAAGACTCGCACAACGTCGTTGTCACCCTGCGCGCGGGCATGAAGTGGCACGACGGCGAAGATGTTCAGTCCGATGACGCTGCTTACTCATTTGAGGCGGCGCTGGCCGGCACGACGCAGACTGATGAAGACGGCAATCAAGAATTCCGCCCGGAAGCGCCTGACTATCACCCGTTCGCCCGCAATGTCGCCAATATCGAAATCATCGACGACTTGTCACTGCGCTTTACGCTGCATAATCCGTCGGCGGCTTTCGAGACCAGTTCGCTGGCCAAGCTGAACCTGATTCCCAAGCATATCTGGGAACCGATCATCAACGACCTGTTGGAACGGGACGACGCCGATGCCGATTCGATCCAGGAAGAAATTCCGATCGGCTCCGGTCCCTTCAAGTACGTCGCCTTTGATGTGAACGAGTTCGTTTTCCTCGAGGCTTTCGATGACCACTGGGCGCGGCCCAATATCGATGCCTGGATTATGAACGTCCTGCCGAACCAGGAAGCGACGCTGGGGCAGATTCAAGCCGGCGAAATGAACTTCCTCTGGGAATGGCCCGGCGACCCGGGTGTGCTGCAGCAGATCGTCGCCGACAACGAGCATCTCGATCTCTTCTCGGCGATCAGCATCGGCTTCAACTACTTCGCCTTCAACGTGCGTTACGCGCCCTTTGACGATGTAACCTTCCGTCAAGCGGTCGCGCATACGATCCCGCAGGAGTTCATCATCGACAACATGTTCAATGGCTTGGCGGCGCCGGCGGATAGTTTCGTCTCGGCCGCGCTGGAATATTGGCGCCAATGCGACGACCTGCCGACTTACGAGTACAGCATTGAAGGCGCGCGCGCGCTGCTGGAAGGCGCGGGCTACAGCTGGGATGACGAAGGACGCCTGCATTACCCGGGGAACTAAGCATTCCTGCCACCGCACAACTATACGCGACGGGTCAGCCACCGGCTGACCCCTACACACATCGCATTTTTCGGAAATTGTAGGGGCGACCCGGTGGGTCGCCCGTCGGGTAACTGCGGAGACACGGACACCAGTGGAGCATAAGGCATGAGCCGCGGCGTCGCCTTCTACATATTGGGCCGGTTTCTGCAGAGCGTGATGGTGCTTTGGATCATCGTCACGCTACTGTTTCTGCTCTTCCGCCTGGCGCCAACCAATCCGCTGGCGAGCTATATCGACACCACTTTCACCAAACAGCAAGAAGCGGCGCTGCTGGCGCGCTTCGGGCTCGATAAGCCTCTCGGCGAGCAGTACATCATTTACCTGGTAAATCTGCTCAAACTCGACCTGGGCGATACCTTCAGTTATTCCGGCAAATCTGTGCTGGATCTCCTTGGCGCTGATCTGCCGAATACCATTTATTTGACGCTGACTTCGCTGCTGTTGGCTTATGCCGTGGGCGTGCTGGGCGGAATCGTGATGGCGGCTATGCGCGGAAGCATGGTCGAGCGCGTCGGCACCACTTTCACGCTTATGACGCGGGCGGCGCCCCAATTCTGGGTGGGCATGCTGCTGTTGACGTTTTTCGCCTTCCAATGGAAGCTGCTGCCTTCTTCCGGCATTGGTCCGCCGATGGTGCGCTATCGCTGGGAGACCGAGTGGGACAAGCTGATGTCGCCGGTGTTTTGGCGGCACATGATCCTGCCCACTTTTACCCTGGCGCTTTATTTGCATGGGCTGCCATTGCTGCTGATGCGCTCGAATATGCTTGAGGTGCTGGATCAAGATTATGTGACGATGAGCCGTTTGGCCGGTTACAGCGAGTGGCGGGTGATGATCCAAACCGCGGCGCGCAACGCCATGCTGCCAGTCTTGACGGCGTTGACCCTGGGCATCGGCTACAGCATTGGCGGCAATGTGGTGATTGAGCATGTGTTCTCTTGGCCCGGATTAGGGCGGACGCTGGTGCGGGCGGTCCAGCAAGCCGATTATCCGCTTGCCCAGGGGGCTTTCTTTCTAATAGCGGTCATTATCGTATTTATGAATTTCATTGCCGACATCATGTACAGCCTGCTGGACCCGCGCGTTGGCGCCTCGGCGCAGGCGCAGGCTTCTTGACGCGGAGGTAGCCGGACAATGCAACAAGAAGCGAGCGTACGCGGCGATCAGCCCAGCAAAGCGACGATGGAGTTTCGGCAGGGCTCGGCCATACGCCAACTGTGGGAGACAAACCTCGAAGTATTCCAGCGCGACAAGATGGCGCTGTTTGGCTTGTTCATCTTCGCGGTTTTCGCCATCGTAGCGATCTTCGCGCCGCAAATTGCCCCAAACGACCCGCTGACGCCGCTCAAGAACAACGAAGGCGACTGGATTAAGGATGCGATGCCCTATTGGCTGGCGGAAGCGGGTGAAGATGAAGCCGAGGGCTATGTCAACAATTTCTTGCTGGGCACGACGAATATCGGGCGCGACATTTATTCGCAGTTGATTCATGGTTCGCGCTCCGCCCTGCTCGTCGGTTTCTCGGCGGCGGCGGCGGTGGCGGTTATCGGAACGGTCGTCGGACTCTTGGCCGGTTATTACGGCGGCTGGGTCGATGCGATCTTGATGCGCGCGGCCGATGTCGCTTTTGGCATTCCCTTCATCCCCTTCATCATCGTGATTTCCGCCTTTCTCGATCCCAGCATCTGGAACGTAGTGGTGGCGATGGCGGCGCTTCTCTGGCGCGACACAGGCCGCGTCATTCGCTCTCAAGTCTTGGTCATTAAGGAGCAAGCCTTTGTCAGCGCGGCGCGCGTCTCCGGCGCCAGCGATCTGCGCATTATCTTTGTTTATATCGCGCCCAGCATACTGCCCCTTTCGTTTCTGTATGGCTCCTTCGCTATCGCCTGGGCGATTCTTACCGAAGCGAGCGTCAGCTTCCTTGGCTTTAGCGATCCGGAGACGATCAGCTGGGGCTTCATGCTGCAGGACGCTTTTAATTCCCTGGCGCTTTCGCGCGAGGCCTTTTACTGGATCGTGCCGCCGGGGCTCTGCATCATGCTGACGGTGATGGCCGGCTTCTTCATCGGGCGCGGCTACGAAGAAGTGCTCTTCCCGCGCTTGAGAAGGATGTGAGGTTTTGGCATTATGAGATTGATAACAGCGGGTCAGCCACCGGCTGACCCCTACAGGTTTCATATATGTTCACAATTGTAGGGGCGACCGGGTGGGTCGCCCAGGCAAACGCCGCATACCATACAAGTTTCGTCAATAACTACCGTAACCTCACGGTATCTGAGCCACGTACGGTTTAACATGTCCATACTCTCCATCCGTGATCTCAAGGTCAACTACGAGACGCAAGACGGCACCGTTCAGGCGGTTGATGGCGTCTCGCTTGACCTCGAAGAGGGCCAACATCTCGGCTTGATTGGCGAATCCGGCTGCGGCAAGACCACCTTGCTCAAGGCGATCGTGCAAGTGCTGCCGCGCAACGGCCACATCGTCAGCGGCGAAATCAAGTTTCAGGGCATGGACCTGCTGAAACTGCCGCCGGCTGAGATGCGTCAATTGCGCTGGCGCGAGATCGCCACGATACCGCAAGCCTCAATGGATTCACTGAATCCGGTGCAGCGCGTAGGCAGCCAGTTGACCAAATTGCTGCGCGTGCGGGGCGGCTACCGCAAGAAGGCGGCGCGCAAACGGGCGGTTGATCTCTTCGATATGGTCGGCTTGGATACCGAGCGGCTGATGCACTACCCGCATGAATTCTCTGGCGGCATGAAACAGCGCGCGGTCATCGCTATGGCGCTTGCGCTGGAGCCGAGCCTGCTGATCGCCGATGAGCCGGTTACCGCTCTTGATGTCATCGTTCAACATCAGATTCTCGAAGTGCTGCGCGAGTTGGAGCGCGAACTCAACCTGACCGTCATGTTGATCACGCACGATATCTCGGTGGTCGCGCAGGTCTGCGATTCGGTTTCCGTCATGTATGCCGGGCGCATCGTTGAAGAGGCGGCCGCCGAACCATTCTTCGCTTCGCCCGCCCATCCTTACAGCCTGGGTTTGCAGCAAGCTTTCCCCAATCTTGCGCGCCCGCGCGATGAGTTGGTTTCCATCGAGGGCTATCCGCCCGATTTGCGGGAGCCGCCGTCCGGTTGTCGCTTCGCCGAGCGCTGCCCTTTCGCGCAGGATGACTGCCATGAGACCGATCCGCAACTAGAGGTGGTCGGTGACGGACGCTTGGCCGCTTGCCTGCGCTCGAGCGAAATGGACGCCCTGCGCATACAGGCGGAAGACCCGACCCTGTGGCAGAACGTCGAAGTGGCGCGGGGGCTTTCTACCCCCCATCCCCCAGCCCCTAGCTCCCCCCATGAATCCCTCCCGTTCGGCGGGGGGCGTCCCACAAGGAGGGAAGGGGAGACATTCGTTGGCTCCACTACGACCGATGGAAGCCCCTCCCTCTCTATGGGGTCGCGTGGACACAGACCCGCCGGGGAGGGGTTTGGGGAGGGGGAAAATATGCCCCTGCTCCAAATGAATGATGTTTCAAAGCAGTTCAAAATCGGCGGCGGTCTCGCTGGACTGCTGCGCGGCGACAAAGAGCAGACGGTTTACGCTGTCAATAACATCTCTTTCACGCTGCGGCGCGGCGAGAGCCTGGGCTTGGCTGGCGAATCCGGCTGTGGCAAATCGACCACTGGCAAATTGCTGGTGAAGCTGCTTGACGCCAGCGACGGAAGCATCGTCTTTGATGGCGACGACCTGGCGCGCGTTGACGATAAGAAACTGCTGGGCTTTCGCAGTCGCGTACAGCTGATGTTTCAGAATCCCTTTGAGGCGCTCAATCCGCGTTTCACGCTCTACCGCTCGCTGACGGAACCGCTGATCATCCACGGCTGGAAAGATGAGAGCGAGCGAACCCAGCGGGTGGTGGAGACGCTTGATCGCGTGAACCTGCGCCCGGCCGAGGTTTTCCTCGACAAATACCCGCATCAACTTTCCGGCGGGCAGCTGCAGCGCGTTGTCCTGGCGCGCGCGCTGGTCTTGCATCCCGACTTTCTGGTGGCGGATGAGCCGGTATCCATGCTTGATGTCTCGGTGAGAGCCGGCATCCTCAACACAACGCGGCGCCTGGCGCGGGAATTGGGCTTGGCGACGGTGTACATCTCACACGATCTGTCATTGTTGCAATACACTTGCGACCGAATCGCCATCATGTACCTGGGCGAAATTGTGGAGATCGGTCCCAGCAATGAGGTCATCAACAATCCGCAGCATCCTTACACGCAGGCGCTTATCGCTGCCGTTCCGGCGCCGGATCCGACGATCGAAAATCCGCCGCTGCGCATTCGGGAAGGCGTGCCCCGCCCCACCGAGCAATTTATCGGTTGTCCATTCGCGCAGCGCTGTCCTGAAGTCATGGAAGCCTGCCTGGAAATTCGTCCGCCCGTCATCGGTGACGAGCGCGGACATCAGGCGCAATGCCACCTCTATGGCGAACATCGTGATTCACCCAAGCTCAATCGCGAAGCGCAGCTGGCGCGTTGAGACGTCCTCTTCTCCCCACATGCGAAGATGTCTAGCGCCTATTCAAGACCTGCCAAGGTTTTCGCCCGCGCGGCGGTCGGCTAGGCAACGCGGTACAATGATTCGATGCGATCCAGGCAAGCAATGATTTGACGGTTACCGCCGGCGCCGTAATGCGCGTCATGGTTTTTCTCTTGTATGCGCCGATTTGTCTGGTCGCGCTTAGACTGCTCATTCCGCGCCTGTCCCGCGCTTCCCGAATCTTGGCGATCGCCGCTCTGTCTGCCCAGATTGTGATTCTGGTCGTGGCGCTGGAAGATACGCCCAGATGGGAATTGAAGGGCTGGCTGTGGCATCTGGATCAGGAATCGAGCATCCCAAACACCTTCGCATCGGCGCAATTGGCGCTTGTCAGCGGGACGGCGCTAGCGACTGCCATTCTTGCCAGCGGGCGCAATGCCCTTAACCGCCTCTACTTGGTCGGGCTCAGTCTGCTTTTCCTATACCTGGCTTGGGACGAATATTTCGCCCTTCACGAGCGGAATCTTGACTGGAAGCAACAGTATCTGGCGCTCGGAGCCATCGTTGTAATCGCGACGGTTATCGTGCGGCTGCGTTCGCGGCAACATACAGGCCTTTGGTTAGGTGTATAGTCCCGTAGTGAGATGGTGTGGTTTATGATGAAAGACTTCCGGGT
>JAPOYT010000151.1 GCA_026706445.1 Chloroflexota bacterium | reverse complement strand
CAGCGGCAGCGGGCGACCAGATTGGTCGCCCCTACGAGGCTCGCTTCTTTCGCATGACTAACTTGGAACTACTGAGATCGCCTATCCAGACTTGCGCTCGGATTCTTGACTGTGACGAGTCTTCGCTATAACGCTTCAGTATGGGCCTGTCTGATCTTCTTACTGCTGCTCGGCTGCCACTTGCGTATATTTCGGCTGGATGAGTTCCCGCCGGGCATAAGCCGAGACGAAGCCATGAACGTCGTCGACGGCGCCTACCTCAGCCGCAGCGGCCGCTTGCCTCTATTTCAGAATGTTCAACGTCCGGAACCGCTGAATCGGATCTATGGCGCGCTGAGCTCTTCTTCTTTGGCGATTCCATCTGGGCTTTCCGCTAACATCGGCGCTCTGGGGAATGCTCTCGCTGGCCGCGGTCTTCTGGTCAAGCCAGCAGTGTTTTGCCGAACAGCCCGAGCGCGTCCGCCGTCTGATTGGTCTGCTGGCTGTATAGTGGCGTCTGATCCTGATGCAGCGCTTGGCCCCGCGCTGAGGGCGGCTTGAAGTAGAACATCGTCTGCGCGGCCAGCGGCTCCCGGCTCAGCAAGGCAGTCGTCCTTTGGCGCAGGCGCTCGTCCAAGAGCCAATTGAGCGACAGCTTGTCCCAGCGATGGGAATGAATGATGCGCGGGTACGCTCTCAGCGGATCATCAGCCGGAAGCAGGCTCGGATTGTCGCCGTCAAAGCCATGACCGGCGGCGTTCAGCGCCATGAAATGGTTTTTGATCACGGCGACTTCTTCGGCTGCAAACAGGGCTGGAACGACAACGAAGCCCTCGCGCTTGAATCGCTCGACAATTCTCTGCTCGTCCATCGCTACTCCCAAACTCAGACTACTCCCAGCAAGCTAGGCGCCACTCGATTGTAAATGGCATACAGAGTCGGGCGCGGCGCAAAATCCCAAGCGCCGATATAACGGGTCAATTGCCCGCGAAAGCCGCGCTTGAAGCGGTAAACGCCCCACATGCCGTCGCTCTCGTCGAAGACTTCCGGCGCGCCCCACATGTCGTAGGTTTCGCAGCCCATTCCCTTCGCCCATTTGATCGCTTCCCATTGCAGCGCGTAATTGGGCATGCGCCCGCGCTCTTCATTGGCCGACGCGCCATAAAAGTACCAGCACTTAGCACCGAAGTGGAAGAGAATGACATGGGCGATCGCTACCCCGCCGTATTCGGCGATCAAGGCTTGAGCCAGACCCGCTCGCAGAAAATGCTCCCAGGCGCGCCGATAGTAGTCGAAGGATCGAATGAGAAAGTCATCGCGCTCGCTCGTCACCTGATAAAGTTGGTAGAGCAGGGGCAAGTCGCTGATAGCGGCTGGCCGAATCTCGACGCCGCGCTTGACGGCGAGCCGAATCTTGCGGCGCGTGTTCCCGCTCATCGCCGCCAGGATCTCGTCTTCGCTGCGCCGCAAGTCAATCGTCAGCGTATTGCGAAACTGCACTTGCGTCTCGGCAAAACGCCAACCGCGTTGCTTCAGCAGAGACTCGATCGCCCTGCCGCCGCTGCAAACACGGTCTTCCGCGCTGCCGGGCATGCCCGTGCCGGCGACTGCATCGGGGTCAATCTTCAGCCAGACGACGCCAAACTGTCGCGCGTGATTCTCCAACTCGGCGAAGACTTGCGCCGCCAGATCATGGTCGGCGTAATCCAGGGCGGGTCCCTTGCTGACGTAGAGCACGCGCAGCGGTCCGACTCTGCGCGTCAGCAGGCTGGCCATCGCCGCGAGCTGGCCGCGCCGCTCGAAAGCTAGACGCAGCGGCTGCCAGCGCCCGGTCTCGCGCTTGAATTCGCCCCAATCCCAAGTCTGCAATACGTGCGAGTAGGGCAGGTCCCGCAGGCGCGCGTTCCATTCTGCACGCTCGTCGATCGCGTGAATTGTGAGAATCGCCGCCGTCCTTTCCCGCTCAATTCCTCAATCTTAGGGCGGCGCGATAGGCGGCGTAAACAAAGGGATTGTAGGCTTTGTCCCAGGCGCCGAGCGAGCGCCGCAACTGACCGCCCCAGCCGCGCTTGAAACCGTAGACGCCCCATAAGCCGTCACGGCGCTGCCGGAACTGCGACTCGAGCGTCGCCTCGTCGTAATCAGGCACGCCCCAGAGATCATAATAGCGGCAGCCGCGCGCCTTCGCCCACTGAATCGCCGCCCACTGTATGCCATAAGTGGCGTGCAAATTGCTATGTTGCCGTGATGACGCGCCGTACAAATACCAGGCGGTATCGCCCAGGGCGAATACCATGATCGCCGCCAGCAGCTCGCCAGCCCGCTTCGCCAGCAGCAGCGCCCCATACTGCGGCAGAAGCAAATCGTACACAGTTTCAAAGTAAGCCTCGCTGTGCACGCCGAATTCGTTGCGAGCGCCGGTCTCGCGCATCAAGCGGCTGAACGAGCGCAGGTCGGCGCGCGCGCCTTCGTCGTAGGCGATCCCGCTCTTGAGGCTCTTGCGAACCTTGCGGCGCGTGCCTTGATTCATGCGCTTCAAGATCCTGTCGTTGTCGTCGCCGATGTCAATGACGATGGTGCGGGGCGGCTGAATTGTCTGTGGGCTCGGCTTGAAACCCATGCGGGAAAAGTCTGGCGCCGTTTCCGCGGTGAAGTGACCCGGCTCCAGTTTGATGAAGGCGGCGCCTGTCTGCCTCCGTATCGCCGCCCACAGGCGCGGGTAAAGACTCTCTTGGCTGGCGAAGCCGCCCATGGGCGCGTAAGCCATCAGGCCCAAACGCGCGGGCAAGCGTCTCAGCAAGACTAGCGCGCCCGCCAGAATCGCATCGCCGTTTGCCAGCGCTACGATACGCGCGTCCCAATCGAACTGCGATTTCAGCGCGCCCCAGGCCGACAGCTGCAGCAAATGCGCCCGCGGCTGCGCGCAGACGAACCGATCCCAAGCGGCTGCGCTCGGTTCAATATCTCTTATGTCTTGACCTTCGCTCGATAGCGCGTGAGCCATGTTTTACTCTTTGGCATGCTGAGGCGAACCAATAGTGTAATGCAATATTCACTAAAGCAACGATCTGTAGGGGCGACAGGCGGGCTGTGTCTACGCGCCCTACCATGTCGCCCGAAACCACCAGTCGCAGCGGCAGCGGGCGACCAGATTGGTCGCCCCTACGAGGCTCGCTTTCTTCGCATGACTTACTTGCATTTGCTTGGTTGCCATAATAATAGTAGCAGTTTACTCGCTCGACACCGCGCCTCATGTAATCCGGCGGGAGAGTTTGGCGCCACATAGCGCTATGCTGCGGTCGCGCGTTTGTCGCAAAAGACGATTGCGATATTCCGTTGCAATAGCCAATTTCGCCTGCTATACTTATCGCGTTTGTGATAAATGGCGCAAAGTCTAGCGTTGCGATCTAAACTTGTCGCGACTGTACCAGGTCTATTTGGCTTACGGCATATCGGATTCTAGGGCGCCAAACGCATGAATGTTTTGAACGAATGGGCTTTTGTCGGCTTGTTTGCCGTGCTGGCGCCGGTATTCCCAGCTTTGCCGATCGTCATTGCCTGGCTCTTCCGCCCGCGCAAACCGAATGTGCTCAAGAGCTCCACTTACGAATGCGGCGTCGAGACCATCGGCGATACTTGGGTCCAGTTTCGCGTTCAATACTATATCTATGGCTTGATCTTCCTTGTATTCGATGTCGAGATGGTTTTCTTGTTTCCCTGGGCGGTCGCCTATAATGAGATGAGCCTCTTCGGTTTTGTGGCCGGCTTCCTGTTCATATTCTTGCTGACGGACGCGCTCTTCTACGCCTGGAAGAAGAACGCGCTGGACTGGAAATGAGGCGGCGCTGACGCGACCGGGAGACGACGATGGAAGAACTTTGCACCGGTTTGTGTAGTGTATTGGCGGAGTCGGGCGCCGACGCCGGATTGGCGCTCTTCCTGTCCCTGCTCGTTGGCGTCCTGCTTGTGAGTGGCGTGCCGCTAATCACCGTCATCCTGCTCATCTGGATTGAGCGCAAGGTGGCCGCGCGCATTCAAGACCGTATCGGCCCCAACCGCGTTGGACCCGTCGGCTTGCTCCAAACTATCGCCGACATGATCAAGCTCTTAAGCAAGGAAGACATCACGCCGACCGCCGCCGACCGCGTCCTCTACAACGCGGCGCCGCTGGTTTCCTTCGCGTCGGTCGTTCTCATCTGGGCGGTGATTCCCTTCACGCCCTTCCATTACGGCGTCGATCTGGAGATTGGCGCGCTCTACTTTGTGGCGATCGCGTCGTTTGGCACGCTGGCGATCATGGCGGCTGGCTGGGCGAGCAACAACAAATACGCGCTCCTGGGCGCCTTTCGCGTGGTCGCGCTGCTCGTGAGTTATGAGGTGCCGCTTGTTTTCGCTTTGCTCTTGCCGGTCATGCTGGCCGGCAGCATGAGCCTGCTGGATATCGTCAACGCGCAGACGGGCATGTGGTTCATCGTGCTGTCGCCGCTGGCTTTCGTCATCTTCTATATTTCATCGCAAGCGGAGACGGGCCGCGCGCCTTTCGATCTGATTGAAGCGGAATCCGAGCTGGTCGCCGGCTTCAACATTGAGTACTCGGGCATGAAGTTCGGCATGTTTTTCGCGGCGGAGTTTTTGCACGTTTTCACCAATGGCATCATCATGGCGATCCTCTTTTTTGGCGGCTGGCTGGGACCCTTGTATTACGAATCGCCCTTGATCGCCTTCGCCTGGCTGGGCGCCAAAGGCGGGCTCATTTATCTCACCACGCTCTGGCTGCGCAACACGGTCCCGCGCCTGCGCATTGACCAGATCATGGCTTTCAACTGGAAGTTCCTCGTGCCGCTGTCAATTGCAAACTTGATCGCAGTTTCGTTCGCGCTCAAGCTGCTGCAAGAATTGGGATGGGCGCCGCGCGATCTGCTCAGCGCCAGCTTCGGCGAGTTGTTGCCGACTACGGTCATCCTGCTCATCATCAACGGCGCTATGATCCTGTACCTATTGGGCGTCTTGCGCGAGCGCGGTCGGGAAGCGCGCCGCGAGTCGCATGATCCGCGCGCCGCCATAGCCAACGTCGGCGCCGCGGCCGATTAGGGAGACCGGCGACATGGAATTGAACGCGATCTCAATCGGCTTCGTCGTCTTCAGCATTTTCACGCTGGGAGGCGGCTTCGGCGTCGTCACTACGCGCAATCTGTTTCAAGGCACGATTTGGCTGATGGTCAGTTTATTTGGCGTGGCGGGATACTTCATTTTGCTCAGCGCGCCCTTCCTGGCGGCGGTGCAGATTCTGGTCTACATCGGCGCTATCGCCATCCTGATTATATTCGCCGTCATGCTGACGCGCAGCGTCGCCCGCATCAAAGAACGCTACATTCGCATCCTGCCGAGTTTCATCGCTTCGCTGGCGCTCTTTCTGATACTGCTGCTGGGCGTGACCATTCCCATCTTCGGCGCGCATTCGCCGGAGTCGATTCCTGAATACGTGGCCTCAACCCGCAATCTGGGAACGGCGCTGGTTGATGAGAACGGCTTCGTCGTGCCATTCTTGCTGGCGTCCGTCTTGCTCACCGCCGCCATGATCGGGGCGATCTTCATCGCCCGCGACGAGAACGCGTAGGGAGGGGGCGAGCATGGTTCCTCTCTGGATGTATCTGGCGGTCGCCGCCGCCCTGTTCTCAATCGGCGTATTCGGCGTCTTGGCGCGGCGCAACGCGGTCGCCATATTGATGAGCGTTGAATTGATGCTGAACGCGGTCAATATCAACTTGGTCGCCTTCTGGCGCTACAGCGAAACGGGCACGGATCTACTGCTCAACGGTTATGCGTTCACGGCATTTGTCTTGATAGTGGCCGCAGCCGAAGCGGCCGTCGGCTTGGCGATCATCATCACAGTTTATCGCAATCGGCGTTCGGTCATCCCGGAAGAAGCCGCGACGCTGAAAGGCTAAGGACCGCTATGGATTTCCTCAACGATCCACATGTGCTGCCCTGGCTGATCCCGGCCGGTCCGCTCCTGGCTTTCCTCATTATTACGCTTATCACCAATAAGGCGAAGCTGGTTTTCACCACAGATCATCACGAATACGGCGGCCATCATCCCGATTACGATGGCATGCTGGTGCCCGTGGTCGCGCGCTACAGCCGCGTCATCAGCGTCGCCATCGGCATGGCTGGCGTCATCGCCGCGCTTTTGCTCAGTTGGCGCGCGCTTTACGACGCTTCGCAACTGCATCATATCGGTCAGGAAGTCCTCGCCAGCAGCATCGCCTGGATGGATACCGGCGCTTCGACCTTTA
>JAPOYT010000058.1 GCA_026706445.1 Chloroflexota bacterium | reverse complement strand
ACTGTAATAACTTCTGAGATAACTCACAAGGAATTTCGTCAATTTTGCACAGTAGCGAGCTTAAAGTTAGACTTAAATGTGACTCTTGGCAAAGAAAACAGGGGCGACCTGTCAGGTCGCCCGCCTGGATACCTTATCTCTTTCACGCCGACCAAAAACTCTCGGCGCCCTCAACAAAACTCGGTAACCTCGGTGGTAAAAACAGGGGATGGCTTTGCAAGCTCAATTCGCATACGGCTCGATCCACCCTTCTTCAATGCCCAAACCAAAGCCCGGCTCATCCGAAATCTCCAGCCAGCCATCGACCGCATACGCCATGCCGGGCAGCCAGGTCGATTCACTGAGCGGTACGCCGGGCGGCGCCCCGATGAAGTACTCGATCCAGGGCACAGCCGCCATCGCGAATGAGAAGTGCTGCCCATAGGGGGTGCGGGCGCCCGCGTGCAAGATGACCTTCTTGCCCGCCGCTTCCGCCGCGTGCGCAATCTTGATACAGGTCGTCAGCCCGCCAACCCACTCGATATCCGGCTGCAAGATATCCACCAGATCATGTTTCAGCGCATACTGGAAGGGCACATGCGTATACCAGTGCTCGCCCGTCGTCAGCGTCTGCCAGGGCAGGCGCGCCCGCAGCTCGGCATGGGCGGCGAAATCTTCGGGGATCAGGCACTCTTCAATCCACTTGACGCGGTAAGGCCGCAGCGCCTCCGCCAGCCGCACCGTGTAATCGACATCAAGCGCCATCCAGCAGTCAAGCATGATCTCGCAAGCGTCGCCGACTTGCTCGCGCGTTTTGGCGATCAACTCGACATTCTTCCGCAAGCCAGCCAGCCCATCCGCCGGCCCGTAGGGGCAAGCCAGCTTGTGCGCGCTGAAACCGACCGCCTGATACCAGTCGATGTCGTTGCCCGTGGAGTAACAATAGACGCGCTCCTTCAGTTTGCCGCCGATGAGACTGTGGACCGGCTGACCGAGGGCTTTGCCCTTGGCGTCCCACAGCGCCAGATCAACCGCGCTGATGGCGCAGGAAGCCAAGCCGGTCGAGCCGTAGAACTTGGTCAAGCGGAACATCATATCCGCCAGCCGCTCAATGGCGAAGCCGTCCTGCCCGACCAGCTGCGGCGCCAGATGATCCTCGATGATGGCGGCGACCGGTCGCCCGTGCATCGTCGAGCCCAGCCCCCAGGCGCCGTCTTCCAGCGTGACCTTGGCCCACACCGTCCCCCAACCGGTATTGGTCCAGCGGCTGCGGTGACGCTTCACATGCGGGTACCAGGACATCGGATTGGCGACTTCATCGGTTTCGTTCCAACTCTCGCGCCAGGGCGCCACGCTGGTTTCGCGCTGCGGCAGCTTCACGTTTACGACATCGATGCTCTTGATCTTCATGCGGAATCCTCGCTTCTTACGGTGGATTGTGATATGGCGCCGAGTATAATGCAGGCGCGCAAAGCGCGGCAAATCAGCAATCGAACTCAGCCGTGTATCGTTAGCTGTACACACAAAAACCCCACCACCGAGGTCACCGAGTTTAACTGAGTACACTGAGATATTGGTATTTCCGACAGTGCATCGAATTCGGCGGAGTAGAGGAAATGATGCAACACAGAGTGCACAGAGGTCCCTGCGACGAGATCCGCACATTGCGTTGGTTCATATCGGTTCATTTGAATTCCGACCCTGTGGAGACTTCGCCAAGAAAACAGAAAAGACTCTGCGCCCTCTATTTAACTCGGTGACGAAGGGCTGTGTCTACGCGCCCCTCGGTGGTAAAAAACTGTACTTTGTTCTCAAACGGGACAACATCCATCGAATTCGCCACGCCCGCCTAAGGAACAGGAGATGACGCGATGAAGGCATTGGTATGGGAAGCGGCGCGCGCGATGACCCTGCGCGACGAGCCGGCGCCGACCGCGACCGGTGACGAGATCGTCATCCGCGTCGGGCAGGCCGGTATTTGCGGCTCCGAGCTGAGCGGCTACCTGGGGCATAACGCCTTGCGCGTCCCGCCGCTGATCATGGGGCACGAATTCGCCGGCGAGATCGTCGAGTTGGGTCCCCTCGTGCCCACATTTCGGCCCGATCTCAGCGTCGGCGCCCGGGTGACGGTGAACCCGCTTTGGTATTGCGGCAATTGCCCGCCCTGCGCCGCCGGCTTGAATCAGCTCTGCGGCAACCGGCGCTTGCTGGGCGCGCATCGTCCGGGCGCCTTCGCCGAATACATCAGCGCGCCGGCCAAACTGGCGCTTACGCTGCCCGAGGGCATGGATACGCGGATAGGCGCGCTGACCGAGCCGGTGGGCTGCGCCGTGCGCATCGCCGAGCTGGCTGGCGCTGTCGCCGATGCCGACTGCCTCATCATCGGCGCCGGTCCGATCGGCCTGCTCTCGCTGCAGATGCTGCGCTATCAAGGGGCCGCCCGCGTCTTCATCGCCGAAATTGACGAGGCGCGGCTGGCGATGGGCGAAGCCCTGGGCGGCATAGCGCTTCAGCCGAGCGCGGTCGATACGGTCGAGGCCCTGCGCGAAGCGACCGACGGCGCCGGCGTCGCCGTCTCGATTGACGCGGTCGGCACGGCGCAGACGCGCGCGCAATGCGTCCATGCAACCAAAGCCAGCGGACGGCTGATCCTCAGCGGCTTGCACGAAGAGAGCAGCGTGATGCCGGTCGCGGATATGATCCGCAGCGAGATCGTGGCGCTTGGTTCCTTCGCCTACAGTCCAGCGAATTTCGCGCGGGCGCTGGAATTGCTGGGCGCGGGCGCGATAGGCCTCGACCCCTGGATTCAGGAGGCGCCGCTGGGCGAGGGCGGTTCCTGGTTTGAGCGTCTCATCGAGGCGCCCGGCGATGTGTCCAAGGTGCTGCTGAGGCCGTAATTGCCCCCATAGGCCTTCGGTGGGCGAGTCACCGCCTCGCCCCTACAAACCGAATTCTAGCTGGAATCGGCCGGGTGGTTGGGGCCAATCCAGATGGTGTCGGATGTTTCGGCCGGCTCGATATCGAGATTGACCACGATCGCTTCCTGGTCGCTGCGGACGAGGATGCAGACGAGGGGCTGCTCAGGATCGGCGTTGATCTCCTGATGCGGCACGAAGGGCGGCACATAGATGAAATCGCCGGCATCGGCTTCGGCGACATATTCGAGCGCCTCGCCCCAGCGCATGCGCGCGCGTCCGCTGAGCACATAGATGACGCTTTCCAGTTCGCCGTGATGATGGGCGCCGGTTTTGGCATCAGGCTCGATGTTGACCGTGCCGGCCCAGAGCTTTTCGGCGCCGGCTTTGGCGTAGTTGATGGCGGCGGCGCGGGTCATGCCCGGCGTTTGTGGCGTGTTGCTGTCCAGTTCGCCGCTGCGGACGATGCGCACGCCATGCTCGCGCCAGTTGGGGGTGGTGGTCATGGGGGTTAGCTCCTTGCTTGGTGCGGGTTCGTAGGGGCATTTTACCACCGAGTACAGCGAGAACATCGAGATTTTGTTTCACTATAAGGACATAGAGGGCTTAGGCAGCCCGTCTATTGCGACAGCTAGGAAAATAAGATAGCTTAGCAATTAGCAGATGAAAGTTTTTCGAGGCAATCTTTTGGCAGAGCCTAACTTCCAAAGCCGCACACTCTATCACGGTGACAATCTGGATTTCCTGCGCGGAATGAACAGCGAGACGGTTCATCTCGTCGCCACCGACCCGCCTTTCAACAAAAACCGCGACTTCCACGCTACGCCTGATAGCTTGGCAAGCGGGGCGCGCTTTAAGGACCGCTGGCGCTGGGATGACGATGTCCACGAAGAATGGACAGACAGCATCCGGGACGATTGGCCCGCTGTTGAAAGCATGATTGCTGGAGCGCGATTGACCTATGGCGACGACATGGGCGCGTTTTTGTGCTGGATGGGCGTGCGCCTGATGGAGATGCGACGGGTGTTGCGAGCGGATGGCAGCATCTATCTGCATTGCGACCCAACCGCGAGCCACTATCTAAAAGCGTTGATGGACGCGATTTTTGGCTGGAAAAACTTCAGGAATGAAATCATCTGGCATTATCGCAGGTGGACGGCGGCTAGCAGGCATTTTCAGCGCATGCACGATGTATTGCTGCGTTATACCAAATCCGACGACTTCATCTTCAACCTGCAATATGAGCCCTATGGGGATTGGATCGAAAAAGATTATGGATATGTTGATGAAGAAACGGGCAAACGATGGCGGTGGCACACCGTCAAAGGCAAGCGATACAAAGTATTCCTGGAAGACAAGGACAGGGGCGTCAAGCTTAACGACGTATGGACAATCCCATATCTGGGATCAACTGCCAAAGAGCGCACTGGCTATCCAACGCAAAAGCCGCTCGCCCTTTACGAGCGCATCATTAAAGCCAGCAGCAGTGAAGGCGACATTGTGCTCGACCCCTTTTGTGGCTGCGCCACGACCCCCATCGCCGCCGAGCGACTGAAGCGCAAGTGGATCGGCATGGATATCTGGGACGGGGCTTATACGCAGGTGATGGAACGCCTGGAGCGGGATACAATTTTGCGCTTTGACGATAAGAGCCATGTGACTTTGCCGCAAGTACACTACAGCACCGAGCCGCCTCGCCGTACCGACGACAACGAACTGGCGGCGCCCAGCCTCAAACTCAAGACGCCGCGGGCCGTGGAACCTTGGGAGAAGCTGAGGCACAGGCAGATGGTGAAGGTATTGGAGCTTGCTCAGCGCAGCAACGGCAATGTCATCTGCGCCGGCTGCGGACGCGAACTTGAGCGCGAGTTCATGGAACTGGACCACATAACGCCGCGGACGGACGGCGGCGAAAATCACATCCGCAACCGGATATTGCTTTGCCGCCCCTGCAATGGCAGGAAAGGGCAATATCTGACGCTGAGCGGCTTGCTGCGAGAGAACAAGAAGGTGGGCTGGATGAAAGACGATAGCCTGGCGCAGTTGGCGCGGGAGCATGCGCGCGAAAAGGCGGAGTGGGTGCGCGGCTATTTTCATACGCAGGAGTGTCAGGAGTTGATTAGGGGGTAAGGTTAAACGGAGATGCCGGTTGAGACTCGACGGGAAGAGATTCGGAAGATCCATCGGAAGTACCGGTTCTTCTACGAAATGTTGGGCGGCGCAGTCGTGCTGGTCATCAGCGTTTTCATTGGGGCGGCAGCTTTCAGCGCTGAGAATGTCGACTATCGCATGAATCTCTTCACTGAGGGCATGAGCATTGTAGCGACAGTTTTCATGATTAATCGCTGGTATTCGCACCGTGAGCGAGAGAGTCTGAAGCGACGTCTGATACGAGAAGCTGGCAGCCGATCGCATGATATAGCGATTTCGGCGGTTGAGTGGATGGAGCGTGAGGGTTGGCTGCGGGGTGAGGATGGGCTGTTGAAGGGTGCGAATCTTACTGGGGCTAGGTTGCGACGGGCGAGATTGGAAGGCGCGAATCTCGAAGGCGCGGAATTGGACTTCGCGGATCTGCGTGGCGCAGGTTTGCAAAAGGCCAAACTAAATGGAGTGAACCTTTTCATGGCTGATCTTCGCAATTGTCTGCTCAAAGATGCTGACTTGTGCGGAGCAAACCTGTATGAAGCGAAACTGCGCCGAGCGGCTTTGCCGGGAGCCAACATGGAAAGTATCAATGGCGTCGATGTAGATATGTCCAATACAAGTTTGCTTGGGACAGTTCTGAAAGATGCGGATTTGAAGATAGCGGATTTGCAAGGCGCATTTCTGTGGGAAACCGACTTTACCGGTGCAAACTTGCTCAGTGCAAAGCTCGCAAATGTAGAAGAGGCGAAACTGGCCGTCTGGGAAAGAGCCACGCTCTCCCGGGTTGACCTACGCGCAATAGACCTTGAGAAAGCCAATATGAAGGGCGCTATATTGAGATACGCTGACTTGAGAAACGCAAATCTGGCTGGGACGAATCTTGAGAATGCCGATCTTTATGGAGCGTATTTGCAGAATGCCAATGTGAGGTTCTGGACTTTAGAAACAGAGAGCTATATTAGTGACGTTCAAGATACAATTAGGTCGGATGTAACAAGGACAACGTATCCCGAAACGAATTTTGTTGGTGCCCGGCTACCCGACGGGACTTACTTTACGGAGAACATGGATACCTCTGAGCTTAAACGATTCGTGTTTCCGACAGATGAAAGATTCGGCTATACGTTGGAAAAGATAAAGGCAATTCGCAGATAAATTGGTTTTGACGAGTGAGCGATTCGACCAATTCAATGTATTAGCTCAGTAATTCCAAGTAAGTAATGAGAATTCATGCCATATTAAGTTTATGGCGAAGAC
>JAPOYT010000198.1 GCA_026706445.1 Chloroflexota bacterium | reverse complement strand
ACTGTAATAACTTCTGAGATAACTCACAAGGAATTTCGTCAATTTTGCACAGTAGCGAGCTTAAAGTTAGACTTAAATGTGACTCTTGGCAAAGAAAACAGGGGCGAGCCGCCGGCTCGCCCGCTAATCCCAACTCTGTAGGGGCGACGTATCAGGTCGCCCGAACTCAGCCAATAGCGTACCGATCTTGGGGGAAAACCTAACTCAACGAAAACTGTCGTGTCCGCTGCCATTTATTGGTAGGGCGTCCCGCCTGCAATCGAGGCGCAACGCTCAGGCGATGTCGACGATCTTGATCTTTATCACGCCATCCGGCGTCTTCACTTTGACCTTGTCGCCGACCTTCGCGCCAATCAGCGCCGAGCCGATCGGACTTTTCTCAGATATCTTACGCTCACGCGGATTCGCCTCCGCGCTGCCAACAATTTTGTACTCTTCGTTTTCGCCGCTGCCATCCTCCTGAATGACCACGCTTGAACCGATCCGCACTTCGTCACTGCTTTCGCTGTTGTCAACCACAATCGCATTTCGCAGTATCGATTCAATCTCCTTTACACGCCCTTCAATGAATCCAAGCTGCTCCTTGGCATCGTGATAGTCTGCATTTTCCTTAAGATCACCTTGTGCGACCGCCACTTTTAATTTCAGCGCGAGTTCTGGACGGCGCCGCTCGACTAGATCATGTAGTTCATACTGTAGTTGCCTTTCGGTTTCAGACGAAATGATAGTGTTTAACCGATTCCTTAGATGCCTAATCTGAGCATTTACATTCTCAATATGATTTCTCGAATTGTCGTATTCTTTTCTGAGCTCGCTGAGGACTTTTAGTTCCCTATTTATGTTCTGGATATTGGCGCTTAGTCTCGGCAGATCAGTAGCCTCCAGATTGAGCAAACTCATTCTGAGATAATTTTCTCTCGCCGTAGAGATCTCACTGTTCAAATCAACCTTTATTGAGGCTATACGCTTTCGTGTGTGCTCAATTTTTTCTCTAGTCTCTTTCTTTTGCACAATTAGTCTTTCACGTAACGATCCCACGTTGAGAAGCGAAATTCGAGCAGACAATTCCTGATTATACGTTACTAGATTCGGAAGCCGAATCTCCTCCAATTGCCTTAATTCTTCACGGACGTATTCTACCTCTTCTCGCTCTTTAATCTCTAGGTATGTGACCCCATGCAAGGTACGTTCTAGGTACCGAATACGAGCGTCAACCATCCACAGTTGTTCCCGTGCGTCGTCAAAATCTGCATTCTCCCGAAGTTTGCCCTCGCTTCTTGCTTTGGCGAGTTGTTCAACCAAAGCAGGCCTTTTGCGTTCGATCAAATGCCGCAATTGCTGGCGTAGTTCATCTGCACCTTCTTTTGTCAAATATGTCATATGATTGTTCTTTCGTCTGCGTCTAGTCACTAACCGAACGACTCTCGCTCGGAATCATCGCGGTACTGGCTCACAAGAGCGCGAATATTGTGTTGGTGAAGCTGCTGAACTAAGCCATGTAGCAACACGTGGCTCTTGCCGCAATGCGCCAGCGAAACTTGATTCTCTACATCTTCCCGCCCATTATCCAGCGCGACTTTGACCGCCTCGCCCAGCTTGCTCAGATACCGAAGGTCGCTGGCGAGTTTTTCCGGCGCCTCGCCACGCAAGATAATTTCACCGTGACCCTGGACGATATTCTCATAATCCCGTTCGAGCAGTTTATTCAATGACGCAACAAAATCAGCGTAACTGCCATCAACAAAATACGGGATCGGCATCACAGAATCCGCCGCGAATAGCACTTCTTCATCTTCCAGCAGGCAGACTATGGAATCCGGACTATGGCCAGGACTGCGCCGCAGCTTAAAGGTCGTTCCTCCAAATTCCAAAGTCATCTCATCGTCAAAGGTAACATCGGGCAAAACGACCTCCACCGGCGCAAATTCGCTGGCGTTCTCCTTCATCTGCCGTAAACTCTCGCGTCCACGCCCTTCAAGCATTTCCCGACAAAGCTTGTGCGAAATCACCTGCGCTCCAGGGAAAAAGCAGGTTCCAGTCGTGTGATCAGCATGGAAATGCGTATTGATGACGAATTTGACCTCCGAACCCATACCATCTTCCACGTAGCGGCGAATCAGCAAGGTCTCTTCCGGGTACAGCAAAGTATCGATCAATACCGCGCCCTCGCGCGTCAATACAACGCCAGCCGTCACTTGGGCATACTGGTCGCTGCGGAAGACAAGTACGTGATCTGTGATTCGTTCGCGCTGCATCGAGAGCAAGAGTTGGATCGGTATTCTGGCAAGCGCCGTGCTTGCGCAGTATAGAGGGCCTTACGATTAAAATCAAGTGAGCGCAACTTCTCCAAAGTTGCCACATGGACTCTCTGCTGTATACTGAATTCAGCGTATATCGTCGCCAGAGAACGAGAATTCGTGCCTTCAAAAAGCGCAGTTATTTTCCGCCTTTTGCTGCTCGCCACGCTTGGCTTCGCGCATCTCGGATTGCGCTCAGCCGCGCAGGTTACGCTGCGAATTGGCGTGATTGATTTTGCCGACGGCTCAATGCTTAAGGGCGCCCTGCTCGCCGCCGAGCATATCAACGCCAGCGGCCAGCTTAACGCCGCAGACGGGACCGCGATCAATCTGGCCGTCGTAAACACGCCCCCCGATAATATGGAAATCGCCATCGCCAATATGAGGCAAGCAAACGCGATTGCCGTGATTGGACCCGAGACCGACGATCTCTTGTCCGCCTATATGTCTCAGCTGCAAGCCCTTAATGTACCGATTATGACACCGGCCACCGGCGACACCGTACTGCTGCAAGACAACACGCAGCGCATTTTCCGCGTCCGCGCCCGCCAAAGCCTTTCCGCCAGCGCGGTAGCTGACTACCTCGTCAATACGCTCGCCGTCGACAATATACGGACCGTACAGCTTGATGCGTCCAGCACCGGCAGATTAATCACCTTCGCCAATGCGCTGTCGGCCTTTGGCGTTCGACTTTCTAACACGCTTGTTGACGAGTCGAATCCCGATCTTGCTGCCCTCGCCCGCGACATCGCCGAATCAGACGCCGACCTGGTAGCCATTTACGCGCCTCCATTGCTCGCCGCGCCCTTATACAATCAGATTCTCGCCGCCGGCTACAAAGGCGATTTCTTGTACGATCAAGCGGACGATCCAGCCTTTGCCGACATGGCGCCAATCAAGACATTGCCCGGCATTATCGGATCCTCAACCTGGTCGCCAGCGCTGCCCGATTCTGCCAGTGAAACCTTCGTGCTGGCATTCGCGCGCGCCTTTGGCCAGCTGCCGGATGCTGTCGCCGCCTCCAGCTATGATGCGACGCGGGCGGTCGCCGCAGCCTTGATCGGCGCCGGCAGCATCAGCGAAAATCTGGCATCGCTCCTGCCGTTTTCCGGTGTGCAAGGTGAGTTGAACTCCGCCAATTTGCTTCGGGGCGAGATCAGCAGCAATACCCTTGTGACCCGTCTAAATGAATACGGCGCGGAAAATGTAGTCGCCTACTATCGCGGTGGCGAACAAATCGCCCTCATTGAGCGCCCTCTGGTTCAGTCCACGCCAAGGCCTACGCCCACAGCCACGCCGGCGCCTACGTCAACCCCATCCGGCTACACCCTGACGATTCAAAGCGCCGTTCAAAATGTGCGCAGCGGTCCGGGACTTCAATTCGAGGCAATCGGCCAGCTGCAGCGGGGAACGCAAGCGCGTGTCCTTGGCGCGACACCCGATTACGCCTGGCTGGTAATCGATTTCCGCGGTCAATGGGGATGGCTGGCGTCCTACCTGGTCGCCACCTTTGGCAATCGCAACCTCCTGCCGGTGATTCAGCCGCCAGCGACGCCTACCCCGATCCCAACAGCCACGCCAGCGCCGCCGCAAGACCCCGATCTTGTAGTCCTGCACGCCGGTCCGCCGCGCCTAATCCTCGACCAACCCATGTCGGTAAATGTCACCCTGCGGAACCAAGGCTTGACGGCCGCCGGGCAATTCGCCGTCGCCGCTTCATTCGAACCTGGTGGCTTCTATGCCGGCGTCAACGCGCCTTGGCTCGAGGCCGGCGAACAAACAACCGTCCAGTTGAGCTCGACGCTCACCGGCGACACCGGTCCTCAATCCGTAATCATCGTTGTCGATCTCAATCAGCAAGTCGCGGAAGGACCGGCCGGCGAAGCCAACAACAAGGTCTATGCCTACAATTACATCGCCGATCGCGCGTTTCTCGCCACCGGCGCTTCAACGATCGGCGTCGGATATGTTGACCTGGATGGCTTCGGCGTTCCCGATCTGGAATGGACCGGCGCCGACCTAGTTGCTCAAGGCGACGGCGGCATGTACCTGATGAGCTATTTCAGTTCCATCGACACTGTGCATTACGATACGATCGACATATCGCTGGCAAATCTGAAGACGCTGCATATAGATCAACTGACCAACGCAACTATTGGCTTGCGCACCACCGACGGCCATCATGCCGTTTTGAAGCCGACCAACGCAACGAGAGACGGCGCCTTCTCGTTTGACTATCGCGTTTATCGTTAGGCGGACACAATTCGCGCGTGAACGGCCTTCTATTCGCTTAGCACGATCTCTACATAGGTTGTGCGATAAGGTTCAACACGCGCGATCTCAAAAAATGTCGGCCGCCCGCTCTCATCCAATACAAGGATCTCATACTCGCCGGCGAGCAAATCGCTAACGGTGAAGTTTTCACGCCAAACCGGATCCGAATTCACCTCCCCGCCGCCGTAGGTGCTAACCTCGCGCTTTGCCGAATCCGAGCGCACCGTTATACGCCAGCCATGGATTGCTTCGCCTTCCTCATTCCGAAGAGCCCCGGCTATCATGCCGTGGTCAACATAATGCTGCAGCCACAGTTCCGGGTTGCGCGTCTGCTTATAGTCAAGGGCATCGCCAACCCGCACCTCAAAATGCAAATGTGGACCGATGGCGACCCCGCTTGAGCCAATCGTCCCGAGCCGCTCCAAGTCTTCCACCAGCTGTCCCGCGCGCACGTGAATCTCGTTCAAATGTCCATAAAGCGTGAATACTTGACTACCCGCTAACGAACGTAAATCGTGAGCCAGTATGACAACATTGCCATAATATTGCAGCTGAGGTCCGATTAGCGCCTTGGAATCGTCGCCGGCGAAAATAACCCGCCCGGCTTTAGCGGCGTACACCGGCGTATCACGCGCGTTGACGAATTCCACCCCCAAGTGCACAGGCAATAGATTCTGCTGCGTACCGCCGTAGGTATATGTTCGATCAATCCAATGCGTATGACCGGCTGTGAGTTCGATGGGACGATGCAAAACGTTATGTTCGACGATTTCGATTTCCTCAATTGCCGTCGCCGTAGGCAAAAGCGCGGCTTCCGCCTTTTGCGCTGTCGTCTGCGCCAGTGCTACCGCGCTGTGAAACCAGAGTAGAACGGCCACAGCCAGCCAAAGCGCCCGCCGCCGGGCACGACGCCGCCTCATCATTGGTCCGCAATCGTGAACTCGGTTGTGCCAAGCGGCTCGCCATTGACAAACAACGTGGCAGTGTAAGGTCCGGGCAGAAACGGAAAGTCCTCCGACGTCGCGTAAAACCAAATGCATTCAAACGATTTCGAATAATCGGCGCGCCAGGATGTGCGAGATACCGTCCGCCTGTCGTATTGCCACTCCACTTCAAACAACGTGCCGTATTGTAAGGCCGTAACCCGCGCGGTCACGTAAATGAGTTCACCGCTCGGGCTGAATTCCCTAACCGCGCCAATGGAACAGCCGCTGTCGGGATCTGTGCTTTCCGCCGTCAATAAATTCGTAACGCGCATCACCGATTCCGGCCCCGACTGACCCGCTTCATCGTCCATCATGCCGTTTTCTAGCGAGCTGCCCATATCTTCCGCGCTCACGACCGCCACCTGGATCTCCGGCGTGCCGGTATGATTCGCGCGCAATGTCGCCCCCAGCGCCGCATTCACCGCGGAAAGCTTCGCAATTCGCGTTCCCGCCGCGGCTATCGTCTCGACCACCATAATCTGCTCGGAAGTGCTAACGGCGCGTATCGACTCGCTTTCCGACGCATACATCGTCAAGTCGGCATCAATCGTGGCGACAGGGTCGTCGCCGCTAAATGCCTGGCAGCCCGTCAGCAGCAGCAAGCCGCTTAGGCAAACACAGCTGACAAGCGCGGACGATCGAATCACAGCTTCACCGCGTGATCTTCGCTTCTAATCTGAATAGAGCAGCGAACATTATACCAATCTGCAATGGCGCCTGGCGAAATCTTGCCCTTCTTCGGCGCCAATACACGGCGTCAGTAACGCTCAGGTAGTGTATCCATTTCGGTTGAAATAGGTAAATTGCATCCACCTGACAGTCTGTAGGGGCGAGC
>JAPOYT010000246.1 GCA_026706445.1 Chloroflexota bacterium | reverse complement strand
GGCTTGGGTGATGGCGCATCCGGCGGTGACGGCGCCGATCATCGGGGCGCGCAATCTGGATCAGTTGGAATCGTCGCTGGCGGCGCTGGATGTGGCGATGACGCCGGAATGGTATGCTGAGATCTCGGCGCTTTCGCCGACGCCGCCGCCTGCGCACGATCGCTTGGAAGAGATTGGCTAGCGTTAGTTGGCGCATTGACAAATTGGGAGCGCGCCACGAGGGTATTTTTGCGAAGTCGCTTTGATGGCAAATAGAAAGGGAGCCGCATGGTTAAGGGGAACTACAACGTTGTTGCGGATTGGGTCAAGAGAGAACGACGGATCTTCCGCGACCTTATGGAAGATGGGGAAGATGAAAAGCGACTGGGGAATTATGTTACTTTCTGTTATGCGGCGCGCAGCATGATGATCCTGGTCACGTCTGACTGGTTGATAAAGTGCCTTGAGGAATGGGATATCAGCCAGAAAGACGTCAACGCTGACGTGGTATATCGCTTAGAAAATGAGCTGAAACAGGCATTGGGTACAGAGCTAGACAGCAATATCGCAAATCAAATTGAGGAGATTCTTGACAACATTGACGAAGAAGACAAGTAAGCTGAATGCGTATGTGGTAACATAAAGGGGAGCTTCAGGAAACTGGTCGATTGAGGAAAGCAATGAACTTTTCCAGCGCATTCAAATATCCATTTCACAATTTCGCCAAAGTCATGAGCATCGTTTTGGCTTTGACCATCGCCTTCGCCGTCTTCAGTGCGATGATCCTAAACTCGCACGACTGGACGCCTTTGTTTGCGCATCTGTATGAAATCGAGGCGGTGGACCCAAACGTCAACACCTTGGAGCCGGTGAGTGGCACAACCATAATCGGGATTTTCGGGCTGATTGTGGTGGCGATCGCCTCCGGCTTTTGGCTTTCGGGTTACAGCATCGAAGTCATCCGCGCTGTGATGCGCGAGGATGAATGGATGCCGGCGGTCGATATTAGCCGTAATGTGAAAGACGGCGCTTTGCTTTTTGTATCCAGCGTCGCCTATTGGCTGCTGTTCATCGCGCTCATTGTTGCCGTTGCGGTTGGGACTCACCTGTTGGGCGGAGTCGCCACGCTGGTCCTAACGGTATTCACGATTGTCGCCATCTGTGTGATGGGTTGGGCTTACTTTGTGGGCATGGCGCGCTTCGCTTTGGAAGGGGACTATCGGGCATCCTGGGAGATTTGGAAGAATATGCGCGCGGCGCGCGTAAACTGGCGATCTGGCGCCAAACTTCTACTGTATATGATTGCGTTCTCGATCGTCTACGGCACAGTGCGGCAGATTGCCGATGGCATATTTGGCGGGCTTATGGGCGCGAATCTGCTGACCGGGATCACGGTTTCAATCATCATCTATTACATATTCAATCTGATGCAGCACTTTTCCACGCAGGTATTGATCGCGCAGTACGCTAGCGAAATCGGCATTCGCGGCGACCACTACGATCCGGAAAAGGGCAAAGTCGACGCTTTCTAAGGGTCAGACTTCTAAAGAGCGCGCTTACTCAGGAATCGGCTGCGGCGTGGCTGACCGGCGGTCGCCGTGCGCGTCCATCAATTGCTTGAGTTTGTTCCACTCGCGCTGCAGCACGCCTTTCAGCGTCAAATTGAAGAATATGCCAAACCAGAAGAACCAGCGCGTGCGAATATCGAGCGTTTCGCGCACGTTGGTCTGCTGGCCGCGGTGCTCGAAGGTGATCGTGCTGACGAAGGGAAAGCCCCAGTAGGAGCCTTTGAGCTCGATCTTTTTGTTGCGTTCGAAATCGGTGACGTCGCTGTTGACGAAGCCGCTGCGTCCCATGATGCGGCGCGTCATCGCCACCATGGTGCCGGCGCGGATTGGATCGCCACTTGTCATGCCGACGCCCCGGACGTTGCGCCAGTGCACATCGTTATTAAAGTCTCCGACATAGCGAAAGACGTGGAATACCGGGCGGTTTATCAGCACCTGCGTTTCAAATTTCGGCATTAGGCGCCTACTTTCGCTGGGAAATGGGCTCTGGGCTGGGCAACCGTTTATTGTTCAAGCCGCTGGTGTGGCTTGTTCATGAGGATTGCGCAGCGCGAATCATTATAGCGCATTCTACGGGGCGCTTCAAAGGCGCGCGCTTGTCGGCTTCTGCCAGATAAAGCTATAGAAGGCCGACGGCAAACAGGTAAAGGAAGACCCAACTGCCCACCCAGACGAGGGCGTCAATGCGATCAAGCACGCCGCCGTGCCCCGGAAAGACGTTGAAGCCGGCGACATAACTGTCCTTGACGCGGAAGAATCGTTTCAGCGCCGATTCAAAGAGGTCGCCGCTCACCGCGAGGAAGGGACCGGCCACGATCATCGGAATCAGCACCGGTTGGAAGGCGCCGGAGAATAGCAGGAGGCAGAAGGCGGGAATCCAGGCGCCCAAGATGCCGCCGACCGCGCCTTCAACCGTTTTGTTGGGTGAAATGAGCGGCGCCAGCTTGGTGCGGCCGAAGGTCTTTCCAAAAACGTAGGCAAAAGTGTCCGTGCCCCAAGTGATGGCGTAAACGACGAAAAGCCATGTCACGCCGTCTTGTGGCGCGTTGCGCAGGACGATCAGGAAGGCGGCGGGAAAGGCGATGTAAATGACGCCGCACATGGTGGTGCCGACTTGCTTCAAGGCGCGGACCGGCTGCCGCGGCTGGCGTGAATACTCCAGCATCAGGGTGAGGAATATCCCCAAGATCACTGCCAACTGCCAGAGCCAGTCCTGGTTGAGGAAGAAGCCCAGGACAATGGCGATGCCGGTTGGGATGCCGGTGAGCGAACTGCCTTGCATCGTGGTATCTTTTTCCATCACGTAGAATTCGAGCATGCCGACGCACAAGACGGGCAGGATCAGCAATACAAAGAGCCATCCGCCAGCGAGAGAAGCCAATATCGCTATCGGCAGAAGCGCGCCCGCCGTGATGATTCGTTCGCGCAGATCGGTTGAACTTGAGGAGTCGGTGGCTAGACTGTCACGCATGTCATCTGCATCCAAAGGCAGAGCCAAATCTTACAACCCTATTTTCTGTCCAGAGCCATATTCTGTCAAGCAATTGGATGCGCACTTGCGCCCGCTTTCGCGATGGAAAACCGGCCATCATGACGCGCAGGTTTTGGGTGTTCAAGCGTCTGTCTGGCATAGCCTATAATCGGAAGCAATCGAGTGGCGGAGCTTCGTTCGCTGCTGCCAGACGAGCGAGCCGCTTACGATAGCATAGCGCTGAAATGGTAGTCGGCGCTCATTGGCGGGCATCATGTCGGCAGATCTCATCGGCAAGATGGTAAACGGCTACGAGATTCTCAGCCAGGTCGGGCAAGGCGGCATGGCGACGGTTTTCCTGGCGCGGCAGCGGTCGATGAACCGCAACGTGGCGCTGAAAATTCTGCCAAGCGCCTTTTCAAATGATGCGACTTACCTCCAGCGCTTCAAACGAGAAGTGAAAATCGTCTCGCAGTTGGAGCATCGCAATATCGTCCCGGTTTACGATTTTGGCGAATTTGAGAGCCAGCCCTATATCGCCATGCGATATATGCCCGCTGGCTCTGTTGAGGAGCTGCTGGCGGCAGGGCGGATCCCGCTGCTGCGCATTCTCAGCATCGTGGAGCAGGTATCCTCGGCTCTGGATTATGCGCATCGGAACGGCATCCTGCACCGCGATCTCAAACCGAGCAATATCTTGCTTGATGACGGCGGCGGCGTCTTCATCACCGATTTCGGCATCGCTCGCATTATGAGTGAAGGCGGCAGCCAGGTTACCACGCAGGGCGTCGTTGGCACACCGAGCTATATGTCGCCGGAGCAGGCGCGCGCCGAACCGTTGGATAGACGGAGCGATGTCTATTCGCTAGGTGTAATGCTCTTCGAGTTGGTCACGGGACGCCGTCCTTTTGAGAGCGATACGCCCTACAGCCTGGCGGTAATGCACGTAACGATGCCGCCGCCATTGCCACGCCAATTTGAGCCGGGCGTCAGCGCCGCGCTGGAAGAGGTCATCATGCGCGCCTTGAGCAAGACGCGGGACGCGCGCTATACCAGCGCGGGGGAGCTGGCGGCGGCTCTGCGTGAGGCGCTTGAAGACCGTGTCACAGGTGGCGAAGGCAAAGCCGTTTTGGCAGCGGATACACGCAGCGAGAGCCCCTCCGGCGAATTCGGCGAGTCGTCTACGACGGCGCCCGCTCCCCTTCCGGTGGCTGTGCCGCCGCAGGTAGCATCGACAACAAGCGACACATCGCCGGCTGCGAGCCCGCCCGTGAGTTTGCATCGGAGGCCGGAACGAAGGCGCCGCAATGTTCTGCTCTGGGTGACAGCGGGCGGCGCCCTTGGCTGCGCCTTGCTTGTTGGCGTAGTGATATTGGCGGTACCGCTCTTCGGGATCCTGTCGCGCAATGCGGCAATTACCGCCACGGCGACTGCTGTTGCGCTTGTCGGAAGGGTCGAAACGAATACTGCGGAAGCGCCCGCGGCCGATACCGTGACAGCGACGCCGCAGCGAGAGGCTGGGATTAATCGGCTGCAGCTAACCCGATCCGCACTGAATGAGGCCGCTGACGCTACCTTTACCGCCGAATCGGTCATCGCCGCGTCCCGACCGACTTCGACGCGGGCTAGCATTCAGCCTGTTGGCCTTAGAGAGCAAGCAACGCTGATTCCGCCGCTGCAATCGGTTGGCGGCGAGCTGGTTTATTTTACCCGCAGCGAGACCGGAGACGGCGAAAAGCCGCAATTTGAAATTGCGATCCTGGATCTGGCTTCATGGGAAATTCGCCGTTTCGATGTCGGCGAGGGCAGCAGCACTTATCCCATGCCGTCGCCAGACGGACGTTGGATCGCTTTTCAGTCGGATCGCGACGGCGACTTTGAATTATATGTAATGAATCGTTATGGCGGACAGCTAAGGCGGCTGACGCAAAATTCCGTGTTGGACCGGTTGGCGGCATGGTCGCCCGCCGGCGATCGGATCATCCATTCCACGGATACGCGTGGCGATGGAACTTTCGACCTGCGCTCTATTGGCCAAATTGATGGCGAAGGGCAGCGGATCTATAGCGACGGCTGGCGCAACAGCCATGCCCGCTTCAGTCCGGATGGCAAGTTTATAGTCTTCACCGCCGGTCCTGCTGTACAGGATGCCAGCACTTGGGAAATACGCCTGCTGGACCGCGAGTCGGGCGAGACAAGATTGTTGACGGACAACGATGTGCGCGACGCGTCACCGGCTTTCCATCTGGACGGCCAACGGATATTGTATGTAACTACGATTGGCGGCGCGAGCGCGCTGGCGAGTATGAACCTCGAAGGGCAAGACCGTCGGATTCTGTATACGGGTCCAGGAAGCGTTTGGTCAGCGAATTACAGCCCGGACGGCAAATTCATCGTGCTGACCGCTACGGTAAACGGTTTGGATCAGTTATTTCTAATGGATGCGCGCGGCGGCGGCGCCCAACAGATTACTGCCTCAGGGGGCGCATACGCTTCATGGATTCCACGAAGCGCGGATGTGTAAACTGCGAATAGCCTTTACCTAAGCCTCCGCTCATCCATAGTCTGTCCAATTTAGGGGTCGACAAGAACCGACGGCTGTTTTTGCCCCCAGCAGCGAAGCCTAATTGCGCTTACACCGTCCCCCAAATGGCGATATAATAGATTCAATCGGCGGCGCAGGCAGCATAAAACCGATGCGGCTAATTTGAGCAAGAGCAGGCCGCAATGCGCTGCTCGGTCGAAAATCATTCGAAATCAGATTGCGGTTCTCGCGGCGGCGGCGTGCGTTCCGCTGTGACGAATGTTGGAACAAGGGGGTCACGATGATTGAAGACATACTGGACGAGGCGAGGAGCAAGATGGAATCGACCCTTTCTGTCTTTCGCGATGAGTTAAGCCGGATGCGCAGCGGGCGGGCTAGTACGGCGCTCGTCGATCGGATGATGGTCGATTACTACGGTCAAGACACCGAACTGCGACAGATCGCCAGCATCTCGACGCCGGAGGCGATGCAAATCTTGATCCGCCCCTATGACAAAGCGGCCCTACGGAACATCGAAAAGGCGATTCAGATGTCCGATATCGGTGTGAATCCCAATGTTGACGGCGAGAATATCCGCCTCAACATGCCTGCTTTGACCCGTGAGCGCCGCCTCGAGCTGGTGAAGTTTCTCAACCGGCGTATGGAGGATACGCGCGTGGCCATACGCAATATAAGACGCTCGGCGAACAGCGATTTGCAGGATTTCGAAAAGGAAAAACTGATTTCGGAAGATGATCGCAAGCGGGGCGAGGCGGAAGTTCAAAAGCTGACTGACAAATACGTCGATCAGATTGGCGAGCTGGGCGCGGATAAAGAGACAGACATTATGGAGGTTTAGTCTTGGCTTGTGGCTTCGGTGATTGCAACGGTCACGGGCGCAGGATGAATGAGGAGAACATCGCGGCTCGGTGTACACGCGAAATGACAGCTTACTCAAGGTTTCAATGTAGCCCTAGCTGTATAGTCCCGAAGTAAGATGGTGCGGTTCAGTATGAAAGTTTTCCGGG
>JAPOYT010000043.1 GCA_026706445.1 Chloroflexota bacterium | reverse complement strand
CTCCATGACATCAGATGCGCTCGCGACCAGATTCGCCATGCGCACGCTGGCTTCCGGCACCTCGCGATAAGTCAGGCTGTCCAGGAGCGGCAAGCCCTCGACAAAGTAGTCGGCATTGCGCGAGAGCTCGACGCGATCTTGCGCGATCATGTTCTGGAAGACGAATGGGCCGGTCCCGACAGGTTCCAAATTGAAGCGATCCATGCCTTTCTCATTGAAGGATGCTTCCGGCAGCACGGACATGACAAAGAGGCGCTCCGGCAGCAGACCGAAGGCTTCGCTAAGGTGGATGGTGGCGCTGTAGTCGCCGGTGGCTTCCGCGCCGGCTATCGGCGTCAGAAAGTTTGCGAAGAGAGACGCGGTATCCGGATTCTGAATCAAATTCAACGTGAATGCGAAGTCGGATGCCTTCATCTCGGCGCCATCATGGAACATCACGCCCTGGCGGAATTCCAGGTTCCAGGTCAGGTCATCCACTTGTGTGGGCGGTCCGGTCAACAATTCCGGCACCTTGTTGAAAACGGCGTTGTTGATCGTCAGCTCGCCGATGGCGGTGGAGAGTACGGGATTGAGGCGGCCGAAGCTGTTGGCGATATCGATAGTGGCGGAGGAGCTGCCCTGCGCCACCACAGATGCCAGCGGACTGGCCGAATAAACGAGCGCGCCCGCGCCGGTGGTGAGCATGGTCTGCAAAAAGCGCCTGCGCGAAAGCGAGTTGCCCGCCAACATCCTGGAAGTATTGCGGATGTCCTTCTCTTGTTTGCGGTTCATTTTTTTGTTCTCCAATTCGGTTTATCTGAATAAGTCGGCGAAACCTGCTGATTTAATGCGTCATAGGCAAGTTCTCCTTCGGTATTCTCGTATCGCCATTGCGGCGAAGATCGCCGCCCCAAGCAACTATGCGGGTTGGCGCCACGATCGCTCGCGCCAAATATCTTCGACCGTTTCCAGCGTCGACTGAATGTCGGCTTCGGTATGCGCGGCTGAAAGATACCAAAGCCCGCGCGAGAGCAAACGAATGCCTCGGTCCAACATCGCGCCCACGAATTTGCTATTTCGAAGCCCATCGGCTTCCAGGCTGTCGCGGTAATGCAGAAACGCAGCGCGCTCGGTGAATGCCAGGTGAAAAGCCGGTCCATATCCCTGGATCAGGACCGGGAGCCCGAATTTTGCCGCCAGGTCACGCAAGCCATTCATAAGCGCCTCGCCCAGCCGATGGATGCGCTGGTAGTCGAGACGCTCCAATTCAGCGATTGTGGCATGAGCCGCGGCCGTAACCATGACATTGCTGTTGTAGGTGCCGGAGTGATTGACTTTTAAGCTGGCGATGAGTTCAAGCAATTCCCGCCGACCGGCCAGGCAGGCGATGGGAAAGCCGTTCGCCATTGCTTTGCCAAAGGTCGCCAGGTCTGGCGTGATGCCGAAGTAGCTTTGCGCTCCGCCCAGCGCAAGTCGAAAGCCAGTGATAACCTCGTCAAAAATCAGAATGATTCCATATTGCGCGCAAAGCTCGCGGACCATCTCCAGATAACCGGGTTGAGGCGGAATGCATGCATTGTTGCACATCACCGGTTCCATGATGAGAGCGGCGATTTCGCTGCCATGTTTCTGCAGCGAAGCCTGCAGGATATCGGCATCGTTCCATGGCAGTACCATAACGTTTTCACCTGCGCTCGCCAATTGTCCGCGCGAAGCAAGCACGGGCTTTGGGCCTTCACGCGGTCCCGCCTGCTCCAAGGCTGGCGCATTGCTGACCAGCAATTCATCGTACCAGCCGTGATAATGACCCTCGAACTTCAGGATCTTGTCGCGTCCGGTGTGGGCGCGCGCTACCCGTATGGCGGCGTGAACCGCCTCCGAGCCCGAGTTGCAGAAGCGCGCCAACTCAGCACAAGGCACGATTCGCTGGATGCTTTCGGCAAGTTCAATTTCCAGGTCGTGCTGCGCGCCGTAAAGCTGACCATTGCGCATCGCGCGCTCGACAGCATCAAGCACTGCCGGCGGACTGTGACCCAAGAACATCGGTCCTTGCGAGAGGGTGAAATCGAGGTAGACGTTCTCGTCGGCATCGACCAATCGCGCGCCGCTGGCGCTGCGGAAGTAAAGTTGCGGCTGCGCAAGGGCGCGAACGTTGCTGCTGACCCCGCCGGCTAGCGAAGCCTGCGCTCGCTGGAATAGCTCGGCTGATTTTTGATAACGAGACATATTTTATGAAAGAGTAGCCACTCGAATAGTCGCAGAAACTATAACGCAAGTTGTTGCAGCGCGCGAATGCGGAGCTTGACACGGGGTTGCCTTGCAGGAAGACCCGGCGCCGCAGCCCTGGCGGGCGCCCGGCGTGAGTCAATCCAGCGGGAAAACCGGGCGCTTAAGGTGTTGATAGGGGAAGCGCGACAAATTGGCGCTGCACAGTCCAGCCGTGTCCATCTCGATGACAGCAGCGGCAATCGGCATGTAGGCGGCGCGATAGGCGACAGCTGATTTGACAACGATCATGCTTTGCGTTTCCGGTATGATGCCGATGTGGCGCAGTTGGGCGAGGTCCAGCGGCGGGGTCTTTCGCTCGGTCAAAAGGATGTTCACGCCGCCAACGCGCAGCCAGGCGCATCGACCCATGTGGACGGTTTCGCCATAAAACGAGGCGAAGTGATTATCGGGCAATTCACATTCGAAGACGCCGGCGGAGAGCGCGCGCGCGCTTCCGGTTACGGTTACGGGGCGCCCGTGCCAGTCATCAACTTTGCCGCCGACATTGAGGGTGAATTCCGCCTTTGCTCCAGCGCGCCAGCAGAGGTCTACCGCTTGCGGATCCGCCAGTACGATTGTGCCTTCTTGGATGTCTTGCGCCAACATGGCGGCGAGGGCACCAGCGCCGTCGCCAGTTGTGCCGCCGCCGATATTATCAGCCGAATCCACCAGGATGACCGGACCGCGTTCGAAGCGCTTCGCTTCCGCAACTGCTGCGGCCGGCTGGAGGTAAATCGGCAGGGCGCTTTCACGATGGCGATAAAGCAGGTCGCTGAGTTCATTCGCAGCGTTCTGCGCAAGCCCGGGCTGGCCATCGGTGGTTACAATTATGCTTGGACCGGTGAAGGGCGTATCGGCGTAGGCAAAGCCAGCCATCACCGCGATGCTTATCACGTCATCTTTTGCCTTGATTTCGGCGGCGCGCGCATGAACGAACGAGAGGGGGGCTGCTTCCGTGCCGGTGCTTTGCGCCGGCAAGAGCAGGGCAGGGCGGGCATAAGCGGAAGTCGGCTGAAGTTCGCGCCGCAGCAGGCGCGCCATAATCTCGGCCGCATCACTGCCGCGCGCATAGGCATCAATATGCGGGTTGGTGTCGTAGGCCAGCAGCACATCCGCCAGTTCAACCAGGCGCGGGCTGATATTGCCGTGCATATCCAGCAGGACGACGATCGGTACGGCGTCGCCGACAATGGCGCGGGCTTGCGCCACAATATCGGCTTCGGCGTCCAGTTCGCCCTCGGCTACCATGGCGCCGTGCAAAGCCAGCAGCAGGCCATCAAGGGGCATGTGCCGCGCCAGTCGATTCCTTAGCTCGCTCAGGAGTTGGCGATAAGCCGCTTCGGTGACGACGCCGGCGGGCATGGCGGCGGCGTACAGGGTCGGAAGCAGCTGCCAGTTGTATTCGAGCGCGCGGTCGATCATGCCGCCGATGCCGCTGCGTGAAGCGCGCATTGACGGGATTAGGTCGTCGCCGAAATGCAGAGACTGCGCGGCGAAGTCCGTCAGGGCTGTCGGTTGCTCCATAAAGGTGTGGGTCTCGTGAAGGATGCCGCCGATGGCGACGCGCAATCCCGATGACGCGCTGATGCCTGCCATGCTGTCGCGAACCTCGACTCCTATAAGCCAGAATGATAAGGCTGGGTGATATGGGCGATGCCGTCGCCGACCTTCACCGGCGGGATGCCGCGCAGCATAATGATAAGTCCGGCTTGATCGGCTTCGACCGGCGCCATTTCCGCGCCGGTTGGGTCAAGGATTGCGCCGAGGCGCTGTCCTCGCTTGACATTCTCGAGTAATGAAACTTCGCGCTGGAAAAACCCGTCGCCGGGCGCGTCAATGACCGTATCCAGATTCCCATCGCCCAGCAAATGATGCGTCAGTCGGCGCTGGCGCAAGCCTCCACGGATCATGCCTAGATGTTTCATGACATTCGTTACGCCATCGCAAAAGCATGCGACCACATCAGGATCGCAGCCGGCGCCACCGGGGGCTTCCGTATAGAGTGAGGGAATGCCCAGCGTTGTGGCGGCTGAGATGCTGCGGCCGGGCGGCAATGGCAAAGGATGCCCCCACATGACCGGCGCGCCAAAGGCGGCGGCCGCCGCTTGCGAGGCTTGACCCAGTTCGCCGCCGTCGTGCAGGTAGCCGATCAATGTTGGCATCTCATAGGCGATTCCGCCCGTATGCAAATCAATAAGAAAGTCGGCGCGGGAGAGCAGTTTTCGGGTCAGCCAAAAGGCGATCTGTCTCGTGATGCTGCCATCGACATCGCCGGGAAAAACGCGCGCGAGGTTTAGACCGTCGATCGGGCTGGCGCGTTGCAGGGCTTCGTAGGCCGGCATATTGCAGACGGGCGCCATAAGCAAGCAGCCGCGCAGATCCTGCGGCTTGATGGCGCGGTAAACCTGTGGGATTGCGGCGATCCCTTCGTATTCATCACCGTGGACGCCAGCCAAGACCAGCAGCGTCGGTCCGGCTTCGGCGCCAATGACAGTCTGCAGCGGCAGCCGCCAGTCGCTACCGCCGGCTCGCGCCGCGATATCCAGCCAGATAGACTGCTTTTCGCCGCGCCGCAGTTGGTCGATTTCAAAGTCGCGAATGCGCATGCAGCGCCTCAATAGCTCAGGAATCCGCCATCCACCAGCCAGGTGGCGCCAGTTACGAAGCTCGCTTCATCGCTGGCGAGGAAAGCTACCACATCGCCAATCTCGCCGGCGGCGCCGCGGCGACCCAAGGGCGTATGACGGAAAAAGCGCCCGCTCCCGCCGGATTCGGCAACCTCGTCGATGATATCGGCGCTTGATTCGGTCAAGATGTCGCCCGGCGCGACAAGATTGACGCGGATGCTCTGCGGCGCCAGTTCAATGGCAGCGCCTTTGCATAAGCCGTCCAGCCCCGCTTTGGCGGCGCAGTAGGGCGCTGCGTTTTCTTGCGCGGCATATTGCGCCACCGATGAGATCGTGATGATGCTGCCGCCGTCGCCTTGCTTGACCATTTGAAAGGCGGCTTCCTGGGTACAGATGAAGGCGCCGCCCAGATTGACATCAATCATCTTGCGCCAGTGCTCATCGGTCTCTTCGAGGAAGGGCCGGACTTCGGCTGAAGTCCCGGTCAACGCAGCGTTGTTCACCATCACATCGAGACGCCCAAATTCTGAAACGGTGCGCGCGACCATTGCTTTCACCTGGGCGCGCTCGGTGATATCACAGCCGATCGCGAGCGCCAAATGGCCCGCGCGTTTCAATTCAGAGACCTTGTCTTCGGCGATCTTGATGTCCGCCGGGCGCTGCGCCAGCGCCACCATGGCGCCCTCGCGGACGCAGCTCTGCGTGATGCCCCAGCCTATGCCGGTGCCGCCACCGGTGACAATGACCACTTTGCCTTGCAGCCGACCGCTCATCGCTTCTTGTCCTTGGTAGTTTATGGCAAAGGCGGGCGAGCCACGGGTAGCGTAGGTCGCGTAGACACTGACCTCCGACACTAACCTACGCTCGCCCCTACAACTTTCGATTATTTTGGCATTTTGTTTCTTACGGCAGTCATTTTCAATTCTTTGTTGGAACTACTCCTCACGCCAATCTGGCTGATGGAATCAGCGCGGCTTGATATCAAGAATCTCCTTCGCTTCTATCGTCGGCAGCGGCTTGTCATCGGTCATTCTTTGTAAAGCGGCGCTGTCCTTAAAGCCGATGCCGGTCAAAATGCCGACGATGTTTTCATCGCCGCGCAGGCGCCCGCTCTGTCGATCGGCTTTGATCGCAGCCCAGACGACGGCGGCGGCCGGTTCAACAAATAGCCCTTCTCGGCTGGCCAATTCCGATTGCGATTCGTAAGCAGCTTCGTCGGGGATCGAAAGCGCCCAGCCATCCGATTCGCGCAGATCTTGCAAGACCAGGTCGCCGTCCGGCGGCGATGTCAGAATTATGCCGGAAAGGGCGCTCTGGCAATCGTCCAATGGCTCGATGGGGCGGTCAGCCTCCCAGGCTTGCGTGATCGGGTCGCAGCCCAGCGGCTGCACGGCGACCATACGCGGTAGACGCGCGATACGTCCAGCCTTGCGCCACTCTTTGAATCCCTTCCAAATCGCGCTCAACAAGCCGCCGCCGCCGACAGGCACGTATACGACATCGGGCGCTTCGTCATGCAGTTGCTGGCAAACTTCATAAGCGATCGTTTTGGCGCCTTCCATTGCATGCGGACTGTTGCTGCGCGCGGTGATCAGCATAAGCCAATCGTTGGCGTCGCAGAGGGCGGCGATGTTGGCCCAGGTCGCTTTTTCGGCGGCGGGGTCGTAACCCAATCTCTTGACCGACATCACTTGAGGACCATAAGACAGGATTTGCGCGATCTTGGCTCGGGGCGCCCTCTCCAGCGTGAAGAGATAACCGTCGACGGCGGCGCGCGCGCCATAGGCGGCCAGGGAGGCGCCGGCATTGCCCGATGACGTGGCCGCCCAGGCTCGCCGCCCCAGTTGTCGCAAGTAGCTGATGCCGACCGATGCAATGCGGTCTTTGTAGGAGCCGGTCGGGTTCAGGCCTTCGTTCTTGAAATAGAGCCGCGACAGGCTGATGCCGGGACCCAGTTGCGATGATGGCAGCAAGGGCGTGTCGCCTTCTCCCAAGCTGACGATGTGTTTTGCGTCGGTCAAGGGCAGGCGAGCGGCGTAGCGCCAGATGCCGGGCAACTGCGGCTGAAGCGGGATTTCGGCGGACTCGTAACGCAGATCCAGGACGCCGCCGTCATGCGGGCAGTTCGCCACGGTCATGTCGTCGCAGGTTCGTCCACAGTCCATGCAAACCAGATGAAACATAGGCGCCAGCGCCTCCCTTTACCAAGCAAGGTGAATTGTAAATCCCGAGAGCGCTATCCGCTATATGTAGGCGAGGCGGCCAAGCCACGATTCTTGGCGATGGGCAACGGTACAGTTACGATTGCGCTCGCCAATTGCCAGTAAGACTTAATTTTGCATCGCAGCATGGCGCGCGCCGCGGGCTGCTGCAAACGGCTGATCCATCGCTGACGCGGCAGAGCATGCGCGATGAACTGACTGCAATCGAATACGAATATCCTTTATTGTGGCTGGCGCGCAATCGGCCGGGCGGGATGGTAGCGAGCCAGCAGCGCCTCGCTGAGTTGGGGCTGCGTTATGAATCGGTGGATAATTAAGAGAGAGCCGCCGGGCGGGCGAGCCAAGGCTCGCCCCTACGGATTTCCTTGTGGGAGAAGGCGCCTGTGCAAACCGAGACAGCGCCGAAGCTGTGAATTTGCGGCTGTTTCCATATATAATTGTGATTAGCACGGGTATGACCGGGTGATATAGTCGATATAGCCTGGGGATGAAGAGAGGTCAAGAGATGACCGACGACAAGCAGCAGCGGCGAATCAAATTTTATCGCTCACCGGTGCCGGCCGAGGATTTGGCGCGCCTGAACCAGCGCAGCGACGCCAAGGGAATGGCGCAGACATTGGCTTTCCTGGGGGTGCTCATCATCACGGGGGCGCTCGCCTGGTACGCCGTCGGCCGGGCGCATTGGCTGGTCGTCATCGCGCTGATTTACTTGTATGGATCTTTGCAAAAGTTCACCGTTAATGGACACCACGAATTCTGCCACAAGACCGTATTCAAGACCCAATGGCTAAATGAGTTCTTTGTCCGCATTTTCGGTTTCCTCGGCTGGTTCAGTCACATCTCGTTCTGGGCCAGCCATCAGGCGCATCACCGCTACACATTGCACCCGCCCGACGATTCTGAAGTGGTGCTGCCGGTAAAATTCACGCTCAAGTCTTATCTCGGTTTCGCCTTCATCAATGTGCGCGGCTTCTTCCTGCGCATGAGACACACGCTCAGGCTTTGTTTCGGCATCATTGATGATGATTGGGAGCAGGCGCTCTTCCCGCCCGAAAACGAGAAGGGCAGGCGAGCGCTCTTCAACTGGGCGCGCGTCCTCATCATCGGTCACGGGCTAATCGTCGTGATCTCCGCGCTGACTGGTTGGTGGATGCTGGCGGTGCTGGTGACCTTCGCGTCCTTTTACGCCGGCGGTTTTCAATATCTTTTGAATGTCGCGCAGCATATCGGCTTGACCGACAACACGCCCGACTACCGCATCAATACGCGCACCATCGCCCTCAATCCGATATTGGCTTTCCTCTACTGGCAGATGAACTACCACATTGAGCACCACATGTACGCCGCTGTGCCCTTCTACAACCTGCCCGAATTGCATCGGATCGTAAAGCACGACATGCCAGAGCCCTGTCAGGGAATTACTGGGACCTGGCGGCAGATCATCCCGATCCTGCTGCGGCAGCGGACCGAGCCGGACTACCAGTTCGCGCCGGAATTGCCAAGTCCTCAAAGAACCTAGCGCCCCGCTATCCCATCGCCGCGCGTAAAGGCGACAGCGCGCTTCCGCGCCGGAACATGCGGACGATAATCCGTTATCAGATTGAGGCGCGCTCGCATCCCCCGACGTACAAATGGCGGGAAATTTTCTATTGGGACGGGCGGGCGGCTGAGCTGCGCGCGAAGGAAGAAGCGGGGGTGTTCGACGCGCGGCTCAACAGTCGGTGGGCGCAGGCGCGAGCCGATGATCTGCGAGAGCGCCTGGCGCAGCGCAAAGCGCAGATCAAGCAAGAGCGGCAGATCAGCGCGACGCGCCCTATCGTAAGGGGCGGCGCCTTAATCGTTCCCAGCGGCTTCTTCCTTGACGAAGGCGCGCGCCAGGAACTGATCGAAGTCGCCTTGCCGCTGGACGCCATCAATGCCGCCAGCGCGCGCGAGAAATCCATCCGCCACGGCCACCCGTCGACACTGCATCTTTGGTGGGCGCGGCGTCCGCTGGCCGCGGCCCGCGCTGTCATATTTACCTCGCTCGTCGACGACCCCCGATGACCCGAACGCGCTGCCGGCCTTCGCGCAAGCCTGTGAGCAATTGCCCGGCGATGGACCCAACGTAGCGCCAAGGGCGACAGTCCGCGCATGCGCCTCTTCGATTTCATCGAGCGGCTGGTCACCTGGGAAGCGACCACGGACGAGAAGATCATGGGGCAGGCGCGCGAGTTGATCCGCATCGCCACGAACGGGAATCCCCCGCCCTTGCTGGATCCATTCGCCGGCGGCGGCAGCATTCCGCTGGAGGCGCAGCGGCTCGGCTTGGAAGCCCATGCCAGCGACCTCAATCCGGTGGCGGTGATGATCAACAAGGCGATGATCGAGATTCCGCCGCGCTTTGCCGATAGGCCGCCGGTCAATCCGCGCGATCGGAAAGGCTTATTCACCACAGAGGGTCGCGTAGACACTGACCCGCCGGCACAGAGGTCATAGAGGGTCAGGGGCGACTCCGCAACCGACGATTCTGTAGGGGCGAGATCACCCGCTGCCGCGCGCAAACCCGCGTTGGGGGCGAAATGGAAAGGCGCCGCCGGACTAGCAGCTGATGTGCGTTATTACGGCGAGTGGATGCGCGAGCGCGCCTTCGAGCGGATTGGGCATCTCTATCCCAAGCATAAGGGCGAAACCGTCATCGCCTGGCTCTGGGCGCGGACGGTCATCAGCCCCAACCCGGCGGTCAACGCGCCGGCGCCGCTGGTGCGCTCCTTCGTGTTGAGCAAGAAGAAAGGGCGCGAGTGCTGGGCGAAGCCGGTCATCCAAGAGACAACTGTGCGCTTTGAAGTGACGAAGGGTTTGCCGCCGAGGGATGAAGATGGCACGGTCAAGCGCACAGGCGCAAGATGCATCATTTCAAGTGAACCGATCCCATTTGATTACATTCGCGCGGAAGGCAAAGCCGGTCGCATGGGCGCGCAGTTGATGGCGATTGTGACGGAAGGCAAGCGCGGCCGCAGCTACTACAGTCCCGCCGAAGAACAGGCGCGAATCGCCGAAAGCGCGGAGCCGGAATGGGAGCCGGTCGGTGATGTGCCCGAACAGGCGCTCGGATTCCGCGTGCAACTATACGGCATGGACGAATACCACAAACTCTTCACGCCACGCCAACTGACCGCGCTGACGACATTCAGCGACCTCGTCCACGAAGCGCGCGAGCTGGCGACGCGGGATGCGCTGGCGGTATTCACCACAAGGAGGGAAGGGGAGCCAAGTACTGGCGAGCTCGCTGATGGCGACGAAAGCCCCTCCCTCTTTATGGGGGAGGGGTTTGGGGTGGGGGCGCATGACGACCGACCCCTGCGCGAGGGCGGGCGAGGCGCGCGGGCTTATGGCGAGGCGGTCAGCGTGTATTTAGCTTTTGCTGTGGATAAGGGAGCGGACTATTGGTCGACTATCACTGGTTGGCACGTAAATCGACAAACTATGGGACACACTTTTACAAGACAAGCAATTGCAATGACATGGGATTATGCAGAAGGCAATCCATTTTCAGATTCAACAGGGAAGTTTATTGGAGCAATTGATTGGCAGTGGAGAATTCTATTGAAACTCGCCGATCCCGGTAGGTCTACGATGGTCGAAGGAACAGTCATCCAAACAGACGCGAAAGCATCAATAAACTATCGATTCTCTACGCCCCCCAAAAAAATCCACGCTTTCTCAATGCTCGCCGCCTAGCCGCCTAACGCTTTCCACCGACCCGCCTTAATACGACAACATCGGCTACGCGGACCTCTCAGACTTCCTCTATGTTTGGATGCGCCGCAACTTGAGAGACATTTATCCCGACATCTTCAGCACCATGCTTGTTCCAAAAGCGGCTGAGCTCATCGCCTCGTCTCATCGGCACGGCGACAAAGACGAAGCCAAAGATTTCTTTGAAGATGGCATGCTAGAAACATTCACGAATGTACGTCGCTTTGTTCGGGGTGATCTTCCCCTGACTGTTTACTACGCTTTCAAGCAGCAGGATGCGGGTTTTATGGGGGCAGGTGGACAGGGGCTGGGCAGACAAGTCGCTAGCACCGGTTGGGAAACCATGCTGTCGAGTCTAATCGAAGCCGGTTTCAGCATAATGGGTACCTGGCCAATGAGGACCGAAGGCAAATCGCGCATGAACGCTATGGGCGCAAACGCCCTCGCATCATCCATCGTACTCGTCTGCCGCCCGCGCCCGGAAGACGCCCCCGCCACCTCCCGCCGCCGCTTCCTCGACGCCCTGCGCGCCGAGCTGCCGGCCGCCATTGCCGAGATGAAAACGGGCAGCATCGCCCCGGTCGATATGGCGCAAGCGACGATTGGTCCGGGCATGGCCATCTATTCGCGTTACAGCCGCGTCCTCGAAGCCGATGGCAGGCCCCTCACCGTGCGGACGGCGCTCGGTCTCATCAACGCGGTGCTGGACGAGGCGCTTGAGGAACAAGACGTTCACCTCGAGCCCGAGACGCGCTTCGCCGTCGGTTGGTTTGAGGACTGCGGTTTCAAGGAAGGCGACTTTGGACGCGCCGATGTCTTGGCGCGGGCGAAAGGCGCCAGCGTCGAGAGCGTGGCGCTGGCCGGTGTGGTCAAGGCGGCCGGCGGGGTAGTGCGGCTGATCCATTGGAAGGAATACGACCCCGGCGGCTACAACCCGGAGCAGGACAAACGCCCGACCGTCTGGGAAGGCACGCATCATCTGATCGAGCGCTTGAATCACCACGGCGAAACCGGCGCGGCCGCGCTCTACAATCGGTTGCCGGGCGATATCGCCGAGTCGGCGCGCGACTTGGCTTACCGGCTCTATCATATCTGCGACCGCAAAGGCTGGGCGGAAGACGCGCTGGATTACAACGCGCTGGTCAGCTCCTGGTCGGAGATCACGCGCTTGGCGGCGAGCGCGCGGGGCAGGGCGACGCAGGCGGAATTGTTTGATGATTAGCAGTAACGCGCTGTAAGGCTTGTCCGCTACTTGTTGGCTCGCTTCCGACGCTGCGCAGTACAAAGGCGTACAAAGGCTTCACCACAGAGGAATCGAGGAAACACAGAGGGCACAGAGGGATGGATTGTTGGAACTCAATCGACGTTGCGGGGGCGTCCGGCGGTCAGTGTTTGCACGGCCTAGGCGTGGCGGCCAAACTACCGCTTACGCTGTCAGATGCCCGTAGACCTTGTCCCAAATATGGCGTGTGTACGGGCGAGCCGGTGGCTCGCCCCCGCAGAATCCTGTTTCAATTTCCGCTGATTTGAATTGACACAGTAGCGGGCAAGCCTTGTAGGGGCGACTCTGTGAGTCGCCCTCCCACAACGCAAACAGGAACTTCACAATGAAGCAGCCAACTTACTTCCATATATCGGTTATTCTATAGGGTAAGTTTTCCCTTGCCTTCCCCCGCCATCACGCTCTCCTCGACCAGACTCCAACGCGCGGGCAGGTAAACGATGCCGCGATGCTCCATCTGTTCGATCACTTCTCGGCCGCCATATACATCGAAGGTGTAGGCGTAGGACACTGAATCAATCACCGGACCGGCGATTTCCCTCGCGACCAAATCAATCCAATACTGGCCTGGCAGCAGGTTGATATTGTCAATGCGGCATTCCAATCGGCTGTCGCGCTCCAGGACGAGCGAATCGCGCGAAGATATGGGCAGATCGACAACACTGATCACAGTACTGGCTGGATCAACGATGCGCAGCGAAAAGCGGTAATTGTGAACCGATTCTTTGACCTCGAGCGAAATACGAAAGATTGCTGAATCACCGGTCAAGAAGCTGGTGATTTCCTTCCCGCTGTCCACCTCATGCATGCTGATTTCTGTGATGCGAAAGGCGCCCGTGCCTTCCCGCAAGTCGGCAGCGATCTTGTCCTTCGGCGCGATCACGGTCGAACGGTCCATCGCGCCCTGAAAATAGGCATTGAGGATATCGCCAGGCGAGCCCGCTGCCGTGATGCGGCCGTCCTGCAAGTAGATCGCCCGATCGCAGATCCGCTCAATCGAATACGGATTATGCGTAACAAAGATGACCGTAACGCCGCTGTTGGACAGCTCGTCCATTCGATTCAGACATTTCTTCTGAAAATTGATATCGCCGACCGACAGCACCTCGTCGATCAAGAGGATATCGGCATCGACATTCACCGCGACGCTGAACCCAAGCCGAGCCTGCATACCGCTGGAATACTGCCAGACCGGTTTATCCAGCCAATCGCCCAATTCAGCGAAGTCTTCGATTTCTTCTGTTTTCGCCTCCATCTGCTGGCCGCTGAAGCCCATAATCGCGCCCAGCAATTTGATGTTTTCGCGACCCGTCAAGTCCCGGTGAATCCCGGCCGCCAGCTCAATCATGGGGAAAAGCCGCCCGCTAACTTGCACCGATCCGTATGTCGCCGGGCTTACGCCCGCGATCAGCTTGAGCAAGGTGCTCTTTCCCGCGCCATTCTTGCCGACTATGCCCAGCGATTCGCCGTGGCCAACCTCGAAGGAGACATCGCGCAAGGCCCAGGGTCCGTAAGCCTCGCGGTCAGCCAGGTATTCTCCGCGCGCGCGATCGATTTGACGCCGCAGCCAAGGACGCAATGGCAAACCATAGCGCTTCCATACATCCTGCGCCTGTATCGCCAAGTCGCCAACCATCAGCGAATCCGCCTCCGTCGGTTGCGTGGACTACAATACATCGGCGAAATAGCGCGACATAAACTGATAAAGCGGGAAGGCGATCAGCAAGCCGAGGCAGATAAATAGCAGGCTGATCAGCAAGCCCCCCACATTGGGCGCTTGACCAAAGACCAGCACCATGCGAAAGCCATCCATGATCGCCACTGCCGGATTCAGCGTGTGAAGCAGCGGAAACTGAGCCAGCAATTCATGCGACGAATACATGACCGGCGTCAGAAACAGCCAGACTTGCATGATGTATTGGATGCCATGCAATACATCGCGCCGGTAAATCGTAAAGGCGGAAATGCCGATGCCAACCGCCCAGCCCATCGCGCCGGTCATCAAGACCAGCACCGGCAGCCACAACCACGCCGCCGTGATCGGAATTCGAAAGAGCTGCAAGACAACAGCGAGCACAATGCTGGACATCAGGAAATCAAACGCGGTCGTCAGTATGACGACGAATGGGAAAACCTGGCGCGGCACCGGCATCTTCCGCAGTATCGTCCCATTTGCCAGTACGCCGTGGGGAATGCGAACAACCGAACTCTGGAAGAAGGTCCAGGGCACGGTGGCCGCCATGACAAAGGCCAGCCGCGGCATGCCTTCACTGCTCGCGCCGACCAGACCGCTAAGAAAACTCAGTATCACGGTCGACAGAATCGCCGGTATGATCGCCCAAAGCGGACCAAGAAAAGTGCGCCGGTATCGAGCGCGAATATCGCGGCTGGTCAGCGAGATCAACAGGTTCCAATAGCTGAGCCAAAGCTCAACCGTATTCTGCGCTGGATTGTTGTTCGACCACTGGCTCATAAGCTATCGGCGTACTTCGCGCGGCGAATGACTTCGCTATTATGGCGCGTAACTTTCAAATGCGCAGGTTCAATGCCCGCTAGCATATACACGCTAGCCGCCGCCCACGCTCAGCGTCCGCTGCTCCTCATGGACTCGCCTGATAAGGTCCGCCATCTGCGCCAGCACCGGAGCGCGCGTCGCGCAGTCACCCCGCAGCGCGCCGCCAAAGCAAAGACTGATGACCGGATCGCGGTAGAGTGGAAACATCATCTGGAATGTCGCCGCTAGAAAATGCCGTTTATCATGGTCACGATAGCGCCGGACGATCGGATTCCGCAGCGCCGTCCGCGAGATCACGCCGCCGACCGCGAAAGGCACGATGACCAAGTCGGGGACGTGACGCGCCAGCAACTCGAAGCTGCGCGACCATTGCGGCAGCGTCTCCAGCGCCGCTTCCAAATACAGCCCGGGATCCGCTTCGATTTCGCCGCGCGGAAGCAGCAGCAGCGACTTGCCTGCGCGCAGATGCCGCAGCGCCGCCTTTATCGAAGCGACCGGCCCGCGCTGATCCACGACGACGACATGACGCCGCATCGCCCGCAAACCCGGCAAGATGCCGAAGTCATTGGCGAGCAAATGCGTGTCCCGCCGCGGCGAAGCCGCCAACAGCGCATGGGCGTCGCCCAAGCCCGCGTGGTTGCCCACGAATAACACCGGTCCCGTCAGCGGCACATTCTCCGCGCCCTGAATGTGGATGCCTTTCGCTCCGATTTCCACCAGCCACTCGCTCGCCCCCTTCAGGTCGCCATCGCGCGCGATCATGCCTTCCATCTTGAGCGCGAGGCGCGTCAGCTCGAGCGCGAATGGGGCGCAGGCGATGTGGAGCGCGGCTTTGAGAATGGGATTGCGGAAGCAGAAAGCATTCACGACGGAGGTGGACATCGCGCGGTAGAGGCGGAGAAAACGAGCGACGGCACGATGCGCTCTTGTGGCATACCGCAGGCGTACAGATTGGACAGGCAACTTTACGGACATACGACAATCGTATTGCGATCGGTGGAAACTATGGGCCGTGCTAGATTTTTCGAACAAGCAATCGTATAATCTGGCAGAATGCGGTTTGCCTCCGCCGCTCCCAAGATATGCAGAGCGCAACATTACCGTTGAGAGGTTTCACTATGAAAACTGCAATCTTTTTCGTAATCATTTTGGTCATATCGGCTGTCTTCGGCCTAGCAATCGCGAGGCCCCTTGTCGAATTCATTCCATCTTTCGGAAACCTGTTAGGTCTTTCGCCATCTGCTGGAGGCGGTACGACCCAGACTATTGTAAACAGTATTCAACCGCTAGGACAATTGGTCACGTTAAGCGTAGAAGTCGCTCATGCGAATGTAAATGTGAAAGCGTCAACACCTATTTGTGGATACGAAGCGAATTACGTATCGCAAAGTGTTATCGAAGCTGGAGTCGATATTTCTAATATTGGCGAAGAAAGTATCGACTATTTCGAAGATGACGACAGATACACGATTCGAGCGCCTGCTCCGTCGATAACAAGTTGTCGCAATGAGTATTTTGACCAGTATGCCAAGAGTGGCGGCGGCACAGCCACCTGTTTCGACGACTTCTGGGATGATATGAGCATCATAGGCAGGCGACTATCGATGAATAGATTTGTGGAGGATGCTCTAGAAGGTGGGATTCTCAAGCGCGCGGAGAATCAGGCGACTATTGTATTGGGTAACTTCATAAGCGCTGTAACTGGCAGCCAAGTTCATATCGCCTATGAAAAAGCGCCTGAAGAGCCAATAATCCCACGTTCATGCGGACTGGATTTGCCATCTGGTTGGGCTGAGGATGGCGAAGGCGGCTGGACTCGGGGAAGCTAATTGAATAACCAAGGCACACAGAGACCAGCGATAGCAATGAGTCAACCTGTAGCGGTTGGTTTAATTATCGCCGTTTTCGTCATCGGCCTGCTAGTGGGAGCCAACCCATTTCAGGTTGGCGGGCCACTTGGATCGGCGCCAACGTCGACTCCAACCCAGACTTCGACGCGAACTGCGACCGCATCAGCTACATTTACGCCAACTTCATCGGCGACGCCTACAGCTACATCAAGCAATACACCTACGCCGACTGTTACGCCGAGCTATACGCCAACCAATTCACCGACCCCAACTAATACTCCTACGCCCACCGCCACAGCGACCAACACGCCCACGAATACGTCGACACCGACCTCGACGCCAACGAACACTCCAATTCCTCCGTCAAGGATACTGAAAGGAATCCAGGAAAGCGGTCAACTAATAACCCTCAAAGCGGAAATGGCTGATGTAGGTCTTGAAGTGCGCTATCGCGGCCACATAAATTGCGAGTATTCCGCAAAACATGCGGCTGTTGGTGTCATTGAAGCGGGAATTGATCTTGAGGCGATCAATGAAGACAGTATCACATACAACTTTTCCGAGAATTCTTATTCGATAATCGTTCCCGCGCCGGCGATTTCAAGCTGCCGAATAGAGGAAATCGACCAGTACATTAAGCTGGGTGGTGGAACGGCAACCTGTTTCGCTAATGAATGGATGGATATGGAAGACATTGCCCGACATCTGGCAATGGACCGCTTCGTAGAAGAAGCATTAGAGGATGACACGCTGGATCAAGCGGGAAAGCACGCAAAGTTTCTATTGGGCGACCTCATAAGAGAACTGACTGGCAGCAGGGTCCATATCGAGTATGCCGAAGCACCGGAAGAACCCATTATCCCAGAGTCGTGCCAGCCCAAACTTCCGCTTGGTTGGCGCAAAGATGAGGAGGAAAAATGGATTAAGACTGACTGACGAGCAATCCTACCCCCCACCCGTCATCAGCAGACCCAGATGCTCAATATCCACATCCCGATTCTCCACCTCGCCCACGATGCGACCCTCGTACATCACCGCAATCCGATCCGACAGCGCGCGAATCTCATCCAAGTCCTCGCTGATGAGCAGAATCGCCGTGCCATTATCGCGCTCCTGCAGCAGCCGATGATGAATATACTCTGTCGCGCCAATATCAACGCCGCGCGTCGGCTGCGCCGCGATCAGCACACCGGGATCGCGCGATAGCTCGCGCGCCAGCACCAGCTTCTGGATATTCCCGCCCGACAAACTCTTGACCATCGTCTCCGTGCTCGGCGTCTTTATTTCGTAAGTCTCAATCGCCCGCCGGCAGAATTCGCGGATCTTGTGGAAGAGCATAAAAATCTTCCCGCGCGTGAACTTCGGGTGGCCATGATCCTGCAAGACGTAATTCTCGGCGACGCTGAATTCCTTGATCACGCCATCGAGCATGCGCTCTTCCGGGATATGCGACAAGCCGATAGCGTTCAGCGAAGACGGATGCGCATTGCTGACATCGTTGCCGTCAACCGTCACCGAGCCGGCGGTCAAGGGTCGCAAGCCGCAAATGCACTGCGCCAGTTCCTGTTGGCCATTGCCCGAAACGCCAGCGATGCCGACAATCTCGCCGCCACGCAGGCGCAGCGACACATTATCCAGCCCGATAGTGCCCCGATTGCTGAGCGCGCTGATGCCCTCCAGAATTAATCGATCTTCGCGCGGGTTGACCGGTTGCTTGTCGTATTCCAGCAGCACGGGCCGCCCCACCATCATCTCGGCCAGCTTCGGCCGCGTCGCCTCGCTTGTGGGGATCGAGTTGACGCGCCGCCCATCGCGCAGCACCGTAACCCGATGGCTGATTTCCAACACCTCGTGCAGCTTATGCGAAATGAAAACCAGACCATGCCCGTCGTCCGCCAACTGCTTGAGGATGCGGAACAAGCCGTCCACTTCTTGCGGCGTGAGCACGGCTGTCGGCTCATCGAGAATCAGCAGCGCCGCCCCTTTGTAGAGCGCGCGCAAAATTTCGACCCGCTGCTGCTCGCCGACCGCCAGCTGCCAAATCGGCAAATCCGGATCGACTCGCAAATTGTAAATCTCCGAGAGCTCCAGCACGCGCCGGCTGACCACATCCAGATCAAGCCGCGCGCCGCGCGACGACTTCATGCCCAGCGCGATATTCTCCGCCACCGTCAGTGATGGCGCCAGCATAAAATGCTGATGAATCATGCCGATGCCGTGCTGAATCGCGTCTTGCGGGTTGCGGATGACGGTCTCGGCGCCGTTGATGCGCATCTGCCCCTCATCCGGATGATAGAGGCCGTAGAGCATCTTCATCAGCGTTGACTTGCCCGCGCCATTCTCGCCCAGCAGCGCGTGAATCTCGCCAGCCTGAACATCAAAGTCAATGCCATCAGCCGCGAGCACACCGGGAAAGCGCTTGACGATCCCGATCATTTCCAACTGGCTGATAGGCTCATGACCCGTCGGCAGCAGGTTATTCTGTGGCTTTACCTTCACGTTCATCCGCGAATACCGGAAGCGCCTGTTTTGGTGGATTTTATAACACAGCCCCCATTCCCCGGCCCCTTCCCCCAGTACGAGGGAAGGGGAGTTTTTCCAGCGATTCCGCCGGTTTTGAAGCCCCTCCCTCTTTATGGGGGAGGGGTTTGGGGTGGGGGTTCCACGCTAGCTAGCCCGCAAACTCCATAACCAAGCCGCCGTTGGCCAGCGTCAATACATAAGATTCGCCGCCCAGCACGCCCATCTGGATATGGTCGATCATGTCGGCCAAAATGACCTCCCACTTGTAGACCTGGAAGGCTACCGCGGAATCGCCAGCAAGCTCGGCTTGGCTCGACTGCGTGCCGAACCAACGCGCGCCGTTCTCACTACCGACGGCGATCGCGCCAACCACCATCTGCGCCGTCCCAGTCAGGATGTCGGCGCCATTGGCGATATGGGTCTCGGCCGCTTCGGTCGCCAGCGGCACATCGCTAAACGACTGGATGTACACCACATTGACCGTCGCATCGGGGTTGGAAGCGCCGACGCCAGCCACGAAGCCATCGACATAGAGCTTGGCATCGCCCACTTCAATCGGACCGACAACGCCGATGACATCCGTTTCCGTCATCAAGCCGGCGATCACGCCATTGACGAAACCACCTTCATCGGCAGCCGCTGTGTAGGCAAACACATTGTCCAAGCCGAAGGTATTCTCGTCCGTGCCCCAGGCGAAGCTGACTTCGGGGAATTCCGCCGCCAGCTCTTCCACCACCGAGCCGAACTGCGAACCGTGCGCGATCACAAGATTGTAATCGCCCGAGGCCGCCCATTCGCGCAGGGCGACAGCGGCATCATCCACGATGAAAGTGCCATCCTGAAAATCGAACTGGAAGGCGTCTTCCCCCATCTCTGATTGAATCGCCAGCAGACCATCATAAATGCTCTGGCTAAAGGCGAGGTCGTTCGTCGCGCTGGGCGCTACGGCGGCAACGCGAAAGACATCTTGCGCCATCGTCGGCATCACCCCAACAAACAGGGCGACTATCAAGGTAAGCAGTAGAAGCTTCTTCATGCGTACTTTCTCCTTTTATGGATTGTTTGCTTTAGACCGGGCGAAACCGCCCGAGAATAAACTAGGGACCGTCTCCGCTTCTTGTCCTCTTGTGGTCTAATCTTCACCTTCCTCCTCCGTCTTTTCCTCCGCCTTATCGTCCGCCATCATCTCAGGAATCGGCACAATCTCACCTGACACGATGCTGGCGATCACGTCATCGGCTAGCGCCATCAACTCGTCACTGACTTCAAAGTCCTTGTCAAATTCCATCACAAGTCCTTCGTTCTCAAGCGTCAGCTTGTAATATTCCCCGCCCAAAACGCCATCCTTGATGTTGGCAATCATATCCAGCAGCAGGACGTCCCATTTGTAAATCTGGAATGCAACGCCGATGTCTTCGGATAGTTCGTCCTGGCTGGCATCAGAACCGAACCAGAGCACATCGTTCGCCACCGCGACCGCAATCGGACCGACCACCATCTGCGCTGTGCCCGTCAAGACATCCGCGCCGTTGGCAATATGCGTCTCCGCCGCCTCGGTCGCCAGCGGCACATCGCTGAACGACCCAATGAATACGATGTTGACGTCAATCTCTTCATCCACCGACGCGACCCCGTTGGCAAATCCATCGGCATACAATTTCCCATCGCCGACCTCTATCGGACCCACCAAGCCTACCACGCCGGTCTCGGTCAGATGCGCCGCCAATACGCCATTGAAATACCCGCCTTCGTCCGAGGCCGCCGCATAACTGTAAACGTTGTCCATGCCGAAGGTGTCTTGCCGCGTTCCCCATGCGAAAGACACATCGGTGAATTCAGCCGCCAGCTCCTCCACAATGGGACCATATTGAGAACCATGCGCGATCACCAGTTGGAATTCGCCCGATGCCGCCCAGTCACGCAGCGCAACCGCGGCGTCATCCACAATGTAGGTGCTGTCCTGAATGGTGAACTCAAAGGCATCTTCTCCAAGTTCTTCTTGAATCGCCACCAACGCGTCATACATGCTCTGGCTGAAGGCAAGGTCATTGGTAGCGCTTGGCATCAAAGCCGCTATGCGGAATACGTCGTCCTGCGCCAGCGACGTTACGCCCACCAAAGCAAACAGAACCAACAAGCCTATTGTCAATATCTTTCTCATGATTTATCCCCCCAAGCCAATTCAAATTTCGTATTTTCCTTATGCACAACAACTTCACTCGGTAAACCGAAATCCTCTGTGTCCTCTGTGTCCTCTGTGGTGAATTAAAATTCTTATTCCCCCCGCTCATAGGGCTTCGTCAGCGCCGTCGGCTGTTCGTGACGCTTGGTGGCGAAGACCAGCGCGATAATCGTAATCACATAAGGCGCCATCACCGCAAATTCAGACGGTATGTCCGCCCCGATCACCTTGATCTGCAGCTGCAAGGCGTTCACGAAACTAAAGAGCATGGCGCCGGCCGCCACCGTCCAGGGCCGCCAGCCGCCGAAGTAAACCAGCGCCACCGCGATGAAGCCTTGCCCGGCGGTCAAATTCTGCTGGAAAAGATTGATCAGCGCGATCGAGAGCGACGCCCCCGCCAAACCCGCCAATACGCCGCCGATTGTAGTCGTGGCGTATCGCACGCGCGTCACGCTCACGCCCATCGCATCGGCCGCTTCCGGATTCTGCCCCACCGCCCGGATCATCAAACCGAAGGTCGTATTATTGAGTACATAGGCTGAAATCGGCACTAGCGCGAAGGCCACGTACACCAGCAAATTGTGATGGAAAAAGATCTCGCCCACAATCGGCAAATCGGTCAAAACCGGAAAGTTGATGCGCGGGAATCCGCTGACCGATTTCGGCGTGCCCACCCACTGCTGGAAGAGCAGCTCGCTTAAACCTAGACCGAAGAGGTAGACGCCAATCCCGCTGATGCCCTGTTTCGCCTTCAGCGTCACGCTGACGAAAGCCATCGCCAAGCCCATCAATCCGCCGACGATCAAGGCGACCGCGACGCCGAAAAGCAAGCTCATCGGTTCGCTCATCGCCGCATTCGTTTGCGCCACGTAGACCGCGTAGAAACCGGTGAAGGCGCCCATCAGCATCATGCCGTCCACGCCCAGGTTGAGCACGCCGCTGCGCTGGGCGAAAGTCTCGCCCAAGGCGGCGAAGATATAGGGCGTCGCCAATCGAATTGCCGAGGCGAAGACGCTGGCGGTGAGGATGTCATCCAAGCCCATCAGCCATCCCCCTCCCCGCTGTTTTCGTCTTCAGTGGGAGAAGGTCCCTCCCTCATTTTGGAGGAGGGGTTTGGGGTGGGGGTCTCATCTTCCCCCTCGCTAACCCGCCGCTTGCTCCGCTGCAGGATGAAAATCTCGCTGCTGACGACGAAGACAACAATCAAGCCATTGACCGCCGTGATCAGCGACGCCGGCACCCCCAGCTCGCGCTGCATTTTCTGCGCCCCAACCAGCAGCCCGCCGAAAAACGCCGCTGCCGGTATCGCGCCTATCGGATTCAGCCCGCCAAAAAGCGCCGCCACAATGCCGTTGAAACCGGCCGCGCCAGTGAAGCCCGCCGGCGACCCATCGGTCTGCAAGCGGTATTGCAATCCCAACACTTGAACAACGCCCGCCAGCCCAGCAAAGCCACCCGCCAGAAACATCGAAAACATCATCTGCCGCTTCACATTGATGCCGGCGTAACTGGAGGCGCGCTGGTTCTCGCCGACCGCGCGGATGCGATAACCCCATGACGTGCGCCACAAGAAAATGTATATGATCACAGCTAACACCATGGCGATGATCAAACCCCAATGCAAGCGCGTCCGCGCAAACAGCCAGGGATCGCCGATCGGCAGCGAAAGACGCGGAAGCTGCGCCGCCGTCACCAATCTTGCCGTCTTTGGGATGTTGTTGAAGCCGGCCTCCGCCGGATCCAGCAAAATGCCATTCAGCAAAAAGTTCATCATCTGCACGGCGATCTGATTGAGCATGATCGTGCTCAAGATCTCGTTGACATCGAAATAGGCTTTGAGAAAGCCGGCCAACCCGCCATACAGCGCGCCCATCAGAAAGCCGCCAAGCAGCGAACAGGTCACTATGATCAAGTCAAAGGCGCCGGGCGTCTTCGCCATTTCCGCCGGAACCCGCGCCTCCCCCAATACAAGCGCGACCGTCACGCCGGCCAGGGCGCCTGCGATCATCTGCCCTTCCCCGCCGATATTGATCATGCCGCCGCGGAAAGCAATCGTGATGCCAATGCCGACAAACAATATCGGCGTCGCTTTGACCAAGGTCTCCGCCGTCGCATTCTCGGAACCCACCGCCCCTTTCAGCATGAAGTCGAAGGCTTCAAAGGGATTGGCGTTCAACGCGATGAGCAGTACCGAGGACACGACCAGCGCCAGCAGCAATGCGATGAGAACCGGCGCGAAGTCAACTAAGCGATTGAGGCGGCCCGCCAATGCGGACTCAGAAAAACCCGAGCTTATGTTCAAAGAAGCCATACCTTTGTAGCCATACCTTTGTAGTCAAACGCGCTGCATGGCAGCGGCTCACGCAAAATACCTTGCGACCCACTGAGTCTAGCTCCCCCTCCCTCTTTATGGGGGAGGGGGCCGGGGGGTGGGGGTTTGCCGCTCGCAACGTAAACAGGGGCGATTCTGCGAGCCGCCCATTGCGCCAATACTGCGGATCCAAAACGACGACGTTTCTGCACCACGAACAAAATTGAGCCTGTAAACAGAATAAACGACTGTAAGTATGCCAAGTTTAGAGCGTTTCTTCAACTTCTCGTCGGAATGGGACTGCTTTTGGCTATAATTGTCGTATCGGGGATTGAACTCTGTTACAGTTGCGCTATGGGTTTCCTACCGAATTACAAGCTTGGCAACTTCAAATTTCGCCCTGGGCGACCGCGTCCCTTTGGCGCGACAGTCCTGCCCGAGGGCATTAATTTTTCGATCTTTTCCTGCTATGCCAATTCCTGCAGCCTCGTCCTTTTTGAGCGGGGCGCCGAGACTCCTATGGTGGAGATTCCTTTCCTCGATTCCTTCCGCACTGGCGATGTCTATGCGATGACGGTCCTCGACCTGGACCCGGACCAAATCGAATACGGCTTTCGCCTCGATGGTCCTTATGACCCCGCCAATGGTCATCGCTTTGACCCGCAGCGAATCCTTCTCGATCCTTACGCCAAATCGATCGGCGGGCTGGACAAGTGGGGCGAATCCGGCACGCGCGAGGGCGTCTACCCCTATCGCGCCCGCCCGCATATTGACGACTTCGATTGGGAAGGCGACAAGCAACTCAACACGCCGCTGGAAGATCTAATCATCTACGAAATGCACACGCGCGGCTTTAGCGCGCATCCCGCATCCGATGTAAGCGCGCCCGGCGCCTTTGCCGCCATTATCGAGAAAATCCCCTATCTGAAGCAACTGGGCGTCAACTGCATCGAGCTGATGCCGGTCTTCGAATTCGACGAATTGGATAACGATCTCAAGAATCCCGAAACCGGCGACCAGTTGGTGAATTTCTGGGGCTACAATCCCGTCGGTTTCTTCGCGCCGAAGGCGGGATACGCCGCTCGTGGCGAACCAGTCAATGAACTCAAATCGCTAGTTAAAGCTTGCCATCGTCATGGCATTGAGGTCTGGCTGGATGTCGTTTTCAACCACACGGCCGAAGGCAACGAAAGCGGACCTACAATTTCCTACCGCGGGATCGACAACAGCATCTATTACCTCTTGAAGCCAGATGGCAGCTATTACAACTTCAGCGGCGTCGGCAATACCGTCAATTGCAACCATCCTGTCGTGCGCGTCGTCTTGCTGGACTGCCTGCGCTACTGGGTCAGCGAATATCATATCGACGGTTTCCGCTTTGATTTGGCTTCGAGCATGGGGCGCGACCCGGAAGGCGTGCCCGACCCAGACCCACCCCTGCTTGAAGTGTTGGCCTACGATCCGCTGCTGGCGAATACCAAGCTCATCGCCGAAGCCTGGGACGCCGGCGGCTTGTATCAGGTGGGCAGCTTCCCCGCCTACGGCCGCTGGGCGGAATGGAACGGACGCTATCGCGATGATGTGCGCCGCTTCGTAAAGGGCGATGCGGGCATGATCGGCGCGATGGCGGCGCGCGTGCAAGGCTCGCCCGATATCTATGGCGACCGCGGACCGCAAGCATCGGTCAATTTCATCACCGCCCATGATGGCTTTACGCTGCGCGACCTGGTGAGCTACAACGAGAAAAAGAACCTCGCTAACGGCGAAGACAATCGCGACGGCGTGGATGAGAATCTTAGCTGGAATTGCGGCTGGGAAGGCCCCAGTGACGAACCGCTAATCAACTGCCTGCGCCAGCGACAGATGAAGAATTTTCTCAGCATACTCATGGTCAGTCAGGGAGTGCCAATGCTGCTGATGGGCGACGAAATCGGCCACAGCAAAAGCGGCAACAATAATAGCTATTGCCATGACGATTCGATCAATTACTTCGATTGGAACGCGCTGCCCGCGAATGAGGCGCTTTTCAATTTTGTTCGCCATCTCATTCAACTGCGCCGGGCGCACCCGGTCCTGCGACAGCGCTCATATTTGAAGCATCAGCCAGCAGCAGTTGCCAACGGTGATCAGTTTACCGATAGCGTCTCCTTCCATGGGCGCGAGCCCTGGTCGCCCGATTGGTCGCATGAAAGCCGGCAGCTGGCGGTAATGTTCTGCAGCGCCGAAGCGGCTGAGGAAGGGATATCGGCCGATATCGTATACCTGATCATGAATGCCTATTGGGAGACGTCCGCATTCGAATTGCCGCGCCCGCCACAACCCTTGCGCTGGCATGTGGCGGTTAACACGAGCATGGCGCCGCCCGAAGACAGTTACCCGCCCACGCAGGAAATCCGCCTGGAAGACCAGAACTCCATGATCGTCGGCGAGCGCTCGGTTGTCATCCTGGTCGCGCGCTGAGACCGGCATGTCGACTTTGCCATGCTTTTGCGACGACTCGTTTCATGAATGGAACCAACTGTAAATGTTGAATCGGCGCCGGCGAGCCGGTGGCTCAACCATTCGTCCTTTGGATTCGCGTCACATTTCGCGCGATTCCTTCGGTTCTACTTCTGGTTTGTCAGCGGGTAAATGACAAACATGTTTCTCGATACCCTGGCGAAACATTGCCGTTGTCAGCCCGACAAGTTCGCTATCCAATTCGTAGATGGTCCGCGCGTCACCTACGGCGCGCTTGAGGCGACGGTCAATCGAACCGCGGATTTCCTGCTCGCCCTGGGTATAGCGCGTGGCGATCGCGTCGCCGCGCAGCTGCCGAAATGTTTGCCCTTCATTTACCTGCACCTGGCCGCAATGCGGATCGGCGCAATCTTTCTTCCGCTTAACCCCGCCTATCCCGCCACCGAACTGAGCTATTTCCTGGCCGATTCCGAGACGAGGCTTCTAATCGCCGAAGGGCGTAAACAGCATCAGATCAAGACGATTCAGACGGAGCTTCCCTCGTTGGAGCAATCGCTATTCATCAATCCCAACGAATGCTGGGAATCGCAAGTTTCCGCTTTCTCGGCGAAACCGAAAATGCCGCTGCCGACTGATCCAAATCAGACAGCGATGATGCTCTACACCAGCGGCACAACCAGCCGTCCCAAGGGCGCGCTGATCACCCACGGCAACTTGACATCGAACATAGCGTCACTTCATGAAGCTTGGGGCTGGCGCCAAGACGATGTATTGCTGCATGTCTTGCCCATCTTTCATGTGCATGGGTTGGTGGTCGCGCTGCATGGCGCGCTGCATGCGGGCGCGTCCGCGTTCATGCTGCCAGCTTTTGACGCGGCGGCGGCGCTGGACCTGCTGTGCGCCAAACGCTTCTCCGTGCTCATGGGCGTGCCAACGATGCATCGCCGCCTGTACCAACTGGCGAGCGATCGCCGCTTCGATCTCAGCCACCTGCGCCTGATGACCTCCGGCTCCGACCGTTTGCCCGATGACCTCTTCTTCGGCTACCAGAATACCTTCAATGTCACCTTGCTCGAGCGCTACGGCATGACCGAGACGGGTATGAACCTTTCAAACCCACTCCATGGCGAACGCCGCGTCGGCTCGGTCGGTTTGCCCCTGCCCGGCGTCTCGGCGCGCATCGTTGACCCAGCGACCGAGACTCCCCTGCCCGATGGCGAGGTCGGCGAAGTGCAAATCAAAGGCGCCCATGTGTTTAAGGGCTACTGGCGCCAGCCGCAAAAGACGGCGGAAGCCTTCAGCGAAGACGGCTGGCTGCGCACGGGCGATATGGGCCTGCGCGAGCCCGATGGCTATTACACGCTCAAGGGGCGCGCCAAGGATCTCATCATCACCGGCGGTTTGAACGTCTACCCGCCGGAAGTTGAGCTCGCGCTGATGGCGCACCCGGCGGTGGCGGCTTGCGCCGTCATCGGCTGCCCCGACGACGAATGGGGCGAGCAGGTCGTGGCGGCGATCATCCTGCGTGATGGCGCTGCGGCCGACGAAGCCGAAATCCGCGCCTTCTGCCGCGATCGTTTGGCGGCCTACAAGGCGCCGCGCCGCGTCCTTTTTGTCGACGAATTCCCCGCCAATGCCCTGGGCAAGGTTCAGAAAGCCAAGCTGCGCGAGGCGCTTTGCGGCTGACTCCTCACGTTGTGAATTGTACGTTTCGAATGGTACAATTGTGTCATCAGCAACGACGCTGAAAGGAATACTTTCTACATGGCCATCCAAGAGCAGACGATTACAGCCGAGCTCTTTCTCGAATTGGTTGACCTCCCAGAATATCAGGATCGCGTCCTTGAACTCGTAGAAGGAGAAATCGTCGAAATTCCTAAGCCAACATGAATGCACGGTGTAGTCGCCGCGCGGCTGACAAGGACGATCGCCAACTATGTCGTCGAGAAGGACCTGGGCGAAGTAACATCCGGCGACCCCGGCTTTGTGCTTGAGCGCAACGCGTACGGGCGCGACACCGTGCGCGGCTTGGACATCGCCTTTGTCAGCCAATCCAAAGTACTGGGACCTCCCGACTTCGCATGGTACGAAACGGGACCTGACCTCGCCGTCGAAGTGATTTCACCCAGCAACAAGGCGGGCGATATTCACCTCAAAGTGATGCAGCTTCTGAACGCGGGCACGCGCCTCATCTGGCTGGTCTATCCTGAAACGCGCACAGTTGAAGCTCATACGTCCGAAGGCGCCACTACGCTTCATGAGAGCGAAACCCTCTCAGGCGGCGATGTGCTGCCGGGGTTTGAAATTCGCGTCGGCGATATATTCCCCGGTTGATCCCCCCGCACTGCGCGCCAATGGCGCTTCATTCGTCAGCTCTATGACAGTGCTTACTACGCCTAGCTAGTGCTGCTTGCCTACCAATTACCCCCAAAAAGTGGGGGCTACAAGACTGCCATCCTCTCCTACACTGGTAGATGAGAACAAAGTGACGGAGGTCGATGATGGCAGCAGTGACAGCGATGAACGGTGCGAACTTTTTCGGAGAATCAGTGAGTGAACCCCAGACTATTGAGCAACAAGCATTGGAATTCTTCCGGCGCGCTGAGATGAGTGACTCGCCAAATGCGATAAACGATTGGAACGACTCCGAAAAACCAGCGAGTCCGCCCAAGATTATCGAGCAACAAGCATTGGATTTCTTCTGGCGCGCCGAATTAAGCGCGACATTGGAATCGATATGGACAATTATCAAGCGCCAGCGCATCAGCGCCTTGCTGAAGCTGATGAAGGCGGTCGCGCTAATCACCGCGGTCATTCTTTTCAGTCAAAGTATCTCAATTGCTGGGCTTCTTACGTTCGTGGGTTCAATTGCCGGCTTGCTATTTGCGGCCATCACGAATGCGCTCGTGTGGTTTATCTACGTCCCGCTATATTTTGTCGCCCCTTCCGATTTCGGTTCAAGCGTACTATTTGCCATTGGGCTTGTTTGGTTGGGTGGGATCGGTCCATTCGTCGCCCTCGTTTTCAGCCCGGTTTTGTTGTTTGGATTCCGGCTGTTGGAACAAGCGGAAGTGGCGCAGGCGCACGTTTCTGAGCTTCCCGGGGCGCTTGGCAAGGCATTTGACAGCGTGAATCTGGGCGCGACATTCCTGCAGGGCGCGGGCAATGCCGCCAGCGCTGTCAGCAAGATTAGCCGGCGTTTCGCCAAAGCGGCGCTGCTGCCCGCGAAGGTACAAATCCCGACCATCGCGTAACATACCAGGAATGATCGATCGCCTTGATAGAGTAAGGGCGACCCAATGGATCGCCCCTACGAATTCGCGGTATTAGCAGACTTTGGCTAACGCTTGCCGTTGCCGCCATTTGCGCGCGAACGCCGCGCGGGACGCTTCCGCGGCAGCCGCATCGGCAGCTTGTGACGGCGCACGCCATCAAATTGGTACAGCGCATTGGCGACAGCGCCCGCCGTCGGCACCAGCCCAATTTCGCCGACGCCCTTGGCGCCGTAGGGTCCGTAGGGATCCGGCACTTCGACGCCGATGACTTCCATCTCCGGCATGTCTTTGGCGCGCAGGATGCCACATTTGCGCAGCATTGTGCTCTTAGGTCGGCCGCCCTCCATCGGCAGGTCTTCGCTGATGGCGTAGCCCAAGCCCATGTGAATCGAGCCTTCCAACTGGCCCTCGAAGAGCGTCGGGTTGAAGATCTTGCCGGCGTCATGAGCGGCGACGATCTTCTCCAATTGCCCGTCTTCATCCAAAACCACCAACTGCGTGGCGTAGCTGTAGGAGTAGTGCGTATAGATTTTCTCGACCATGGCGCCCGGTTTGGTCGTCCAATCGACGGTGAACTCGCCTTCGTATTGGCGGCCCACGAGTTCTTCCAATTTGTGATATTCCAGGTCTTCTTTGAAGCGTTCGCAGGCGTCAATGATGGCGTTGCCGATCAGCGATGTCGCGCGCGAGGCGGTCGTCATGCCGGTGACCATCTCCGAACTGGTTTCGACGCGCGCCTCAATCATGGACGGCGGGATGCCCGTTTCCGTCACGAGCGCCTGCACCGCCATCGTATGCACACCCTGCCCCATCTCGGTCCAGCCATGATCAATAATGACCTTCGCGTTCTCTTCTCCCGCTTCCGCAGCGGGATTGGGAACGACCGAAAGCGTAACTTTCGAGGAATCAGGCATGCCGTTGCCGATGCCGGTATTTTTGATGCCGCAGGCGATGCCGGCGAATTTGGCGTTCTGGAATTCGTCTTTCACCGCTTCCAGCGTGGCTTTGGCGCCGGCGCCCGCTTCGATGACCTGACCGGTGGCGGTCATATCGCCGTCATCAAGCGCGTTCTGGTAGCGGAATTGCCAGCGGTCGAAGTCGCCTTGCTGGCAGAGATCGTCAATGCAGCTCTCCAAGGCAAAGGCCGTTTGGTTTACGCCGAAGCCGCGCATGGCGCCGCAGGGCAAATTGTTGGTATAGACCGCTGTGCTGACGATGTCGGTGACCGGGAAGTTGTAGGCGCCGGTGGCGTGACCAGCCGAACGCTCCAGCACCTTCATGCCCACCGAGGCATAAGCGCCGGTATCGCCGACGAAGCGCCCCTTGCAAAAGGTCAACATACCCTCTTCGTCGCAGCCGATGGTGTATTCCATCCAGATCGGATGCCGTTTGGGGTGCATGACGATTGACTCATCGCGCGTCAGGCGCACCTTGACCGGCTCGCCCATCAGATAAGCCGCCAAAGCCGCGTGACCTTGCACCGAGAGGTCTTCCTTGCCGCCAAATGCGCCGCCGTTCGGCACCAGCACCACATGCACATCCGCTTGCGGCAGGCCGAGCAGCTTGGCAATTTGCACGCGATCTTCAAAGACTCCCTGGCCCTGCGAGAGGACTTCGATACCCGCACGGTGCGGATAGGCCACACAAGCTTCCGGCTCCATGAAGCCATGCTCGATCATTTGCGTTTCGTATACACCGGTCGTGGTATAGGCCGATTCCGCCATCGACTTTTCTAGGTCGCCCCGATTGGTGATTGACTGCGACAGCACATTGCCGCCCTCGTGAATAGATGGGCTGTCCGCCAGCATCGCCGCGTGCATATCGGTGACCGGCTCCAGCGCTTCGTAGTCGATGTCGATCAAGGCGACCGCTTCGCGGGCGATTTCATCGCTCTCGGCGACTACTATCGCCAGCACATCGCCGACATATCGCGTCGTCTCGCCGACCGCGATCATCAGGGGCCAATCTTGCTTGATCAAGCCGATGTGGCGATCGCCCGGCACATCGTCCGCCGTGAACACCCTTAGCACGCCCGGATGCGCCTCAGCCGCGCTCAGGTCCATCGACTTGACAACCGCGCGCGGATGATCGCTGAATTTCAGCGCGCCGATTCTCATGCCCTCCAAGCGGATGTCATCGACATAACGATGCTGCCCGAGCACCAGGTCTTGCGCCTGATACTTGGGCAGGCGCGTGCCGATGCCGCCATCAACTTCCGGCATGTGAATCTCTTCTTCGTTGCGGATGGCTTCAGCGGCGTTTTGAATCGCGGTGACGATCTTTTTGTAGCCGGTGCAGCGGCAAAGATGCGGCGTCAGGCATTTTTCGATGTCAGCCCGGCTGGGGTCGGGATTGTGATTGATGAGATTATTCGCCTGCATGACGATGCCAGGGATGCAGAAGCCGCATTGCACACCGCCCTCTTTGACGAATGAATCGGCAAATACGTTTTGCCGGTACTCGCCCAGGCCTTCGGTGGTGGTGACCGACATGCCAGCAACCTTGCTCATCTTGGTTACGCAGGACAGCACTGCCTTGTCTTCCAAGCCGACAACGCAACAGCCGCAAGCGGCTTGCGGCGCGCAGCCATCCTTTGGCGAGATGACGCCTAAGTCTTCGCGCAAGACATTCATCAGCGCGCGGTCGGGGTCGCCCTTGTACTGTACTGTTTTGCCGTTAAGGGTGAAGCGGATCATGATTCGTGTCTCCCTATCTGTTTATATCCAGTCAGCGAGGCACTTTTCGATAGGTGAACCTAACGCCGTGAGACACGACCTGTGACTGTTGACCACTATTATGTCGAGTTTCGCCGATTTTTTCAAATCGTTGAGGCGATTGGGTAGTGTATCGAACTCGGTTGAAATTCAAATGAGCCAAATCCAACTTCACCACAAAGGCGCAAAGGACACAAAGAAAATGGCATATTTCGCAGACAATTCTCGGCGCTCTCGCTTTTCCCGGTGTCCTCGGTGGTAAAGCTTTTTGTGTTTCAACCGAAAAGGATACACTGCCGATGCTATTGCTACTGTGGCGCAGATTCTGTGCCCTGACCCCGAACCCGTCCCACCCTAGGCGTTCACGCAGACGCGCCGCTTCGAGAGGGAGAGCAAGGTCCGCATTGATATTGGAAATGACCAGCTGAGCATTGCTGAGCGCCGTTGCTATAACAACAGTTCAGGCTTGTCCGAGCATATCGCGTCGACGCCGAGCGCCATCAGCGCCGCGATCTCTGAGGGGCGCTCTTCGTGCCAGCAGACGATTCCAAGGTTCGCCTCGCGGACAGCAGCGATCCAATCCGGCGTCAGCAGCTTATGTGGCTGGTCGGCGCGCATCTCCCAGCAGGGATGCACGTAGTCGGCATTGATGGATTGCGCCAGCTTCACCGGGTCGATATCAACGGCGCCGAACAAGATCGATGTCTTGGCATCGGGGCGCGCCGCTCTGATATCAGCCAGATAATCCGGCCGGAAGGAGCCGAAAATCGTGTACTTCATATAGTTGTGACGATCCAGCGACTTGAACATCGCGCGAAAGGCGCCATCCGTGAGCCGCTTGATATCCAGGTACAGCCCCATGTCGAGCTCACGGCAACATTCGACCGCTTCGTCGAAGCAGACGATCGGGCCGCTGGCCGCCGTCATTGCGCGCAGTTCCTCAAAGGTGAAGTCCGATACTTCGCCACTGATGCCGTGCGTGCGTTTGAGGCTGCCATCGTGAATGACCAGTGGGATATCGTCGGCGGTCGCGCGGATATCGATTTCTACCATGTCAGCGCCCAATTCAGCCGAGGCGCGAATGGCAGCCAGCGAGTTCTCCGCTGCGTAAGCCGACGCTCCGCGATGAGCGATCCGCAGGACGCGGCGCTCACATGGCGGGATCGTCCGCTTCAGTTCGTCCAGCAGGCCCGATACGCGCGGCGGAATCCACTGCTTTAGCGACTGCCAAGGGACGAAGACAGCGCTCCGGAGGTCAAACTCCCGGTCAAATTCAAATGACGGCTGGAAACTTTGGCGCTCGAGCCAGGTGTGAACCAGTCGGTTGTTCAGCGGCGTTTCATCACGAATAAGGCTCTCAAAAAGCGGCGTGACATGCACAGCCATCGCGCCGGCGCGCGCGCCACAACTGGCGAGCGTCTTCGCTTTTCGCTGCAGCAGCCACTGCGGGGATGGCGCGAAAGCATGCTTGCCCGCTTCGGAACAGAGCATCAGCCGCCCATCATGCCGGGGCAGGCGTTCATATTCATCCAACATTTGGTGGAAGCGCCCGTGCCAACTGGCTTCGGCCTTTGCCAGCGCCCCGTCGCCGTCAACGTAGACCCAAATATGTTCCAACTCATAGAGATGCTGAATATCCCAATCCCACCAGATTGCATACTCAATGGCGAAGGCGATGCCGTCGTCCACCGGCACGTCGCGCGGGAAAGAAAGTGAATTGGCGGATTTGCGAAATACGGTGTAGCCAACAGCCGACGGAAGAAAAGGTTCTCGCTGATCAAAGCGAATTACCGGGGCGTATCGCCGGGCTAGCGCAAGATCCGCATTGATCTGCGGCGAGCGCGAAAGGCTCGCGACCTGCTCGTCTAGCAGCGCGCTTGCTAGTTCCAAAGCAGCGATCGTTCAGTTTGCGGATCGAAGAATTGCGCTTGCGTCATGTCGAATTTGAGCGCCACGCGCTCGCCTGCGCGATGCTGCTTATCCGTGTCGGCAAGCAGGATAAAACTGTGCGGTCCGACGCGCACATCAATCAGATCTTCCCGCCCCAAGGGCTCAACCAGGAAAATCTCGCCATTGACATTGCCATCGTCGGCGATCGTAATGTCTTCCGGGCGGATGCCCATAACGACCGTACCCGCGTAGCCGGCCGGCGGCTCGCCGCGCTCCTTGCCCACTGGCAACTGAATCGAATCCGCCGCCGCCACACACTGTCCATTCGACTGCGATACATCGACATCAATGAAATTCATCGGCGGATTGCCGACGAAACCGGCGACAAAGAGTGTTTTCGGCCGATCGTATAATTCATCGGGCGCGTCAAAAGCCTGCAGCTGCCCGAGGTTCATCACTGCGATGCGATCAGCCATGGTCATCGCTTCAACTTGATCGTGGGTCACGTAGATTGAGGTGATGCCAAGATTCTTCTGCAGGTGTTTGATCTCGCCGCGCATGGTCAGGCGCAGGCGGGCGTCCAGATTGGACAGCGGCTCGTCAAAAAGCAGCACATCCGGTTCTTTGACCAGGGCGCGGCCCAAGGCGACGCGCTGCTGCTGGCCGCCGGAAAGCTGGCCCGGGCGGCGGTCCAATAACTCGCCGATGCCCATCACATTGGCGACTTGCCGCACCTGTTCGTTCTGCGCTTTTTTGGGCGTCTTCTTCAATTTGAGCGGATAAGCGATATTTTGAAAGATCGTCATGTGCGGATAAAGGGCGTAGCTTTGAAAGACCATGCCGATATTGCGATCTTTCGGCTGCACTGTATTGACGACTCGATCGCCGAAGCGGATGAGGCCTTCAGTCGGTTTGTAGATGCCGGCGAGGGTCAAGAGTGTAGTCGTTTTGCCACAGCCCGACGGACCGAGGAAAGCCACGAATTCTCCATCGTCGATATGCAGCGTCAAGTCTTCAACGCCGACCACATCGCCGAACTTCTTGGTCAAATTGTCGATTCTGATTTCCATGGCATAAATACTCCGAGGCGCTGCCCGTCACGAACTGCCTTTGGTGCCGCCGGCGTAAATATTCAAGAGATATTCCTGGGCGAAGATGAAGAAAATGAAGATCGGTATCAATTGGAACAAGCCCACCGCCGCCACTTGATTCCAATCCACCGGCGCGGTCGCGTCAATCAGTTCCTCCAAAAACACCGGCAGGTTGCTCACGCCCGAGCCAATAGAATAAGTCGCCGGAATGATGTACGCGTTCCAACCGCCGATGAAAGCGAAGATGCCCAGCGCCAGCAAACCGGGTCGAATCTGCGGCAGCAGGATCTCCCAGTAGGTGCGAAAGCGGGAGGCGCCGTCGATCAGCGCCGAACGCTCCATGTCCCAAGGGATATTGTCGAAGAAGCCTTTCATCAGCCAAACGCCAAGCGGAAGCTGAAACGCGACCATAACCAAGGCGATGCCGCCGATGGTATTGAAGCCGACCAAATCGCCGATGACGGGCAGTTCCCCAAGCCGCAGCAGCACAAAAAAGATGGGAATCAATAAGGTAATTGCCGGGAAGCCGTGAAGGATCAATGTGAAGGAGAGGAAAAAGCGCCGACCGGGAAAGTGCATCCGCGACAAAGCATAACCTGCCATTGATGAAACCAAGAGCACAATGAAGGTCATAAGAACGGCGATTGCCAGGGAGGTCAAGAAAATAGGGACGATATTAAACTCCAAGCCAGCGATATTGCCGACAAATATCGATTCCCAATTCTTTAAGGTAAGGCCACCCAGGTTGTCGTTGCCGTCCAGTGGCAAAATCCCTTCCGTACGGTATGAAAATGTCGCAATGATGACCCAGAGGTAGCCGACGATTAAGGGCGCGAGCAAGCCGACAAGCGCGATATAAGGCGCCCAATGACCGGGCAAGAATACAATGATGACGGTGAAGACGAGCCCCAGAGCCAGACCGGGAAGCAAAAAGCTCAAGTGCTTGTCGGATACCAGAACGACGCGGACGGTCTCCTGCATTTCTTCGTCGCCGCGCGCGAAGCGCAGACGAAGCGGCGCATCCTCTTCAGATTGGCTCAGGCGCCGGTTGAAGGCGGCCATATCCACCTGGTCTCGCCGGATCGCCGTGATGACATCGCCCACCTTGATTTCAGCGACGTCCGCTGCGCCACCGGCGACGATGGCATCGACGCGAATGCCGTCTTCCGTCTGGCTGAGCGACATCTCCAGGGATGGCCGCGGCGCAAAGACACCGTAGTCAAGAATATAATGCCCGGCGGATATTGCGGCATACAGAATGATCGAACTGGTCGATGCCAGCAAGAGCGCCCGCGCGATATTGACGCTCGTATAACGGCGTGCGACGCTGGCGGCGGCGATATAAGCGACGAAAGGCATTGCGAGCAGGGCGAGGCGCGTCAAAACGTCCATCACTGTCTCTTCGACGCTGCCGAAGGCGAAGAGCGGATGGACAATCCCGCTGAAGAAGAAGGCGGCGACAAGCATTGCGAGCAAGCTGATGAAGCCGAGCCGCAGCCCTTCAACAATATCCTGCCCAAACGAAGCCGGACCCTCATCGACCTTCAGTTTTCCAGAGTCGAAGAGCTCATCGCGCGCCGTCATAATGCCTCCACCCGCGGCTCGGCGATCAACTCATCAAAGCGGAAGACGCGCATATAGATAACAGCAAGCACGACCCCAATCATGACCAGCAGAACGGCGAAGGCTGAGCCATAGCCCCATTGCGCGTTGCCGAAATAATTTGAAAGCGCGCGATGATATGCCGTCAGCGACCAGACCTCGGTGCGATAAAGACCGGGTCCGCCATCCGTCAACAGTTGGATTTCAACAAATGAGGTCAGCAATGAAAGCGTCTGGTAGGTGACCACAAAGAGAAGCGGCCAGCGGATCAAAGGCAAGATCACGTAACGGATGCGCTGCATCCTCGACGAGCCATCAACCAGCGACGCGTTGAGCAAGTCCTTGGGAATCGACTCGATAGCGGAAGTGAAGATGATCATGCCGAAGGAAACGCCAATGAAACCGTTCACGACAACAACAAAGACCCAGGGATTCGTCGACAAGTAGTTGAAGGTTGGTTGACCCAAAGCCTCGTTAATCTGATTGAGGATGCCGAAGGGCGCTTCCGCGCTCATCCGCTTCCAAATGAGGATGTAGACGACAGGCGAGGTGATGCGCGGCAATATCCAAAGCGCGCGGAAGACGAAACCGGCGCCGCGATCGATATGCGTTGTGAGCAGCGAAACAATCAGCGCCAAGCCGACATTAAAGATTGAGAGCGTGACCAGGACATAGAAGATGGTGTTGAAGAAAATCTTGCGCGCAAACTGATCGTTAAAGAGCGTTCGGTAATTCTTCAAGCCGATGAATTCCATCTTCGCCAGGTCAGAGGTGAAGTTTGAGCTCGCCAGATTGGTGACGCTCAAATACAAGACGATGGCGACGGGAATCAAGAAGAAGATGATGACGAGCACGCCCGCCGGCGCCATAAATCCATAAGCGCTCAAGTACGATCTCAGGGCGTTGCGGCGGCTCTGAACGAGAGCGGCTGATGACTTGGGATTGGTATCTGGCTGGGACATGTGGCATTGGCCTGTGGGCGACCGTCGGTCAGTGTCTACGCGACCCAGTGGGTCGCCCCTACAACGTTGCTGCTTGGCGGTTTCGACGGGCGACCTAATAGGTCGCCCCTACATCTACGTACGCGAATGCGAATTAGCGAACGGCAATGCCGTCGCCCAACTCATTTTGCATCTGCGCGATGGCGATATCGGCCGCGCCGGCGGCATCGGCTTCGCCCGTCTCAACGGCTTGAATGCCGAGGAAGTAGGCGCCTGACCAAGCGTTCCAACCCGGATGATTTGGCAGCGAGGTCGTATGGTCAAGCATGTAGTGCGCGCTGCTCAATAGCCGGTTATTGGCATAAGCCTCGGATTCCAGCTGCGCGTTGAGAATGCCCAGATGGAAGCTGTCGATGGCATGCTTATTGTTGTGCTCGGGCGTGGTAATCGCCGCGATCAGCGCCAGGGCGACATCGGGATGCTCGCTGCCGCTGCTGATCATATAGGTCAGCGGGTGCGTCAATGTGATGGCTTTGCCGGTGCCCATCGCCGGAATCAGCGTCAGCCCAATGTTTTCGAAGAGATACTCATCCCCGCCTCTGTCGGCAACATAATTGATCGACCAATTGGGCCAATTCCAGGTACCGCCGGCCGCGAAGAGCACAGTTTCGGCTTGCCCTACGGTTGGATGCCACACTTCGCTCCAATCCAGACCGATGATATCGGAGCGCAGCACGCCAGATTCGACCGCGCCGCCCAAGAGTTCGTAAGCGGCGACCAAGGCATCGCGGTCAACGACCAGGTTGCCATCCATATCGAGGACTTCACCGCCATGACCGTAGTAGTAGTAGAGGAAGTCGGGACCGTTGCTTGGCCGATGCCACCAACCATTGCCGCTGTCCACGACGCCTTCTTCGATGGCTTCTTCAGCCGTCGCCAGCATATCAGCGAAGGTGAACTCGCCGGCGGCGACGCGATCGGGCAAGGACTCGATATCTTCTTCGCTCCAGCCAAGGTCGCGCAGCAAGAGCTTGCTGTAGAATATCGGGCGCGCTTCGGCATCTTGCGGGATTCCCCAAATCTGACCGCCGTAGCCGTGCGAATCCCAAAGCGAGGGCACGATATCCTCGAATTCGCTGTGATTGGGGATCACGTCATCCAGCGGGATAATGAACCCGGCTGGCGCCCAGGCGCCGATATCTTCGTGACCGGACAGGACGATGTCGGGCGCTTCACCGGCTTCCGAAGCCAGCACAAACTCGTTTTTGTAGTCGCCCCAGCTAGCATTGTCCTGAATCAGGTTCAACTCAATTTCAATGCCAAGTTCGGCTTCTACTTCAGCTTCTACACTGGCGAAATTGTTGCAGCGCCAATCTTCTTCCGGCGGGCTGGCTATGCAGCGGATGGTGATGCTGACGGCATCTTGCGCGACGGCGAAGCCTGCCAGCAATCCCAACAACAATACGAACAACATTGCGAGACACAACTTGCGAATCATCTTGATCTCTTTCCTCCATCTTATGTTTTTGCTCGCTTACAATAGTAACATAGAATGTCCATCCGTCGCTACAAATACTGCCGGCGCGCGGTTAAAGATGAATTATCCGGCAGTTAAGGCTAGAATATAATCAATTAATGATGCGGGACTTAAGCAGAGTGTTGCCATGACATATCAACCCCTTTCTGAAGTTCGCAAGACGCTGCGCGTCGATTGGTATCGCTGCCCGATGAAGCCGGGGCGGCTGCGCGAGCTTTCGCGTCGTAGCGATGCGCAAGGCTGGTTCCAAGCCGGCGGGCATACCGCCCTATTCATCCTCACTGGCGCGCTTGTTTTTGGCTTTTGGTGGAATGAATTGTGGCTGGCGATGCTGATCGCGCTGTTCTTCCATGGCACAGTCGCCAGCTTTTTCACGGGCACGGCGCCGCATGAACTGGGACATGGAACGGTATTCAAAACCAAGTGGCTAAACAAATTCTTTCTATATTTCTTCAGCTTGATCGGCTGGTGGGACCATTTCGATTATGCCAGCAGCCACACCTATCACCATCGCTACACCTTGCACGCGGAAGGCGACCGGGAGAATCTGCTGCCCTTGGAACCATCGCTGGCTTCGACCTTCATGCTGCAATTGTTCACCATCAATTTGCTCACTGAACGCGGACGCACCTTCGGCAAAGGCGGACTTATCTCGACCTTGGTGATCACAGTACTGGGAGCGGTCGGACGGGTGCCATCAGATGAACGGGCGCCAATTAACGAATGGCTGAAGGCTTTGCACAGGGATCAACCTGAGCAGCATCGGCGGTCGATCGTATGGTGCCGCATTTTGCTGCTCTTTCACGGCGGCGTTCTGCTGATAGCGATCGTCAGCGGCTGGTGGGTTCTTCCGTTGATCTTCACCGTCGCGGTGTTCATCGGCAATTGGCTGAGCTACTTTGTCGGGCTGACGCAGCACTGCGGCTTGCGCGAACATAGCCGCGATTTCCGCAAGAATACGCGCTCTACCAAGATCAACCCGCTGTTTTCCTTCCTGTACTGGCGGATGAACTGGCATATCGAGCACCACATGTACGCCGGTGTGCCCTGTTACAATCTCAGCAAGCTCTACCATGAAATCAAGGACGATATGCCAGCGCCCCGAACATTGCTTGGCGCCTGGCAAGAGATGCGCATGGTCTGGGACCGCCAGCGACGCGAGCCCGGCTACGAATACGACACGCCGCTGCCGCCGACTGCGAATCCAGAACCGATAGAAGAAGATAGACCCGCGCGCGCGTCCACCGAGTTGGAGCGCTCAATCGGCGAGTTGGCGCCGGCGGGTTTGCAGGAAAGTTAAGTGTAGGCTTGGCGCGACTGCGCTAGTCCGCGTGAGAATCGCCGCCCTTGGACGTATCCGTCATCTGCCGGGATCCCGCATGGGTTGGCGCGCCTTCTTCGGCGAAGATCTGATCGATCGCGGCGCGATCCGCGTCGGTCAAACGCCAGTCGACGGCGGCGATATTCTCTTGCAGTTCGCGTTCGTTTCGCATGCCCACCAAGCCGACCGTCACAGCTGGATGACTCAACACCCAAGCGAGCGCCAATTGCGCCACTGACTTGTCATGGGCTGAGGCCAACTCTTTTAGTCGCTCGGTCACACGCAATTCCTTCAAATAATTCTCGCGTGTAAACAGGGGCAATCCGAATGCCATGCCACGCCCGCGCCAGTCGTTATCGGCGAATTCGGTATCAGGCCTCAGCGCGCCGGTCAACAAGCCAAAGGCGAGACTGCCATAAGCCATGAAGCCGATGCCTTGCTCCAGGCAATAGGGCAAGACCGCTGATTCCATGCGCCGGTCGAACAAATTGTAACCGACCTGGTTGGCGGCCAAGTTCCCGTGCTGCTGGCAGGCTTCCATCATGGGCACATCGTAATTAGAGACGCCGTAGTGACGTATCTTGCCGGCCGCCTTCATCGCTTCCAGGGCGCCGATCGTTTCGTCATGCGGCGTCTTGTGATCGGGCCAGTGGATCAGCATGAGGTCGACATAATCGGTATTCAGCCGCTTGAGGCAGCCTTCCGTCCGCTCGGTGATATAGGCGGCTGAGGCATTTCGCCCGACGATAGCGGCGTCGCCAACGATGGCTGGGTCATCGTGAAAGACGAAGCCGACCTTGGTTACCAGGACGATGTCTTTGCGGCGTTCGCCCAAGCCGCGCGCCAGCAACTCTTCCGATGTGAAAGGACCATAAACTTCGGCTGTGTCGAAGAGCGTGATGCCGTGATCGATCGCCATGTGAACGGCGCGCACGGCTTCGTCAATGTCGATATCGCCATACTGCGTCGTGCCCAGTTCCCAGGTGCCGAAGCCTATCGCCGAGCAGGTCAAATCCGTTTTGCCGAAACTGCGCTGTTCCATATTGAGTTCCTTTCCATCAGGTCACTCGCGTACTGCCGCTAGTATAGCGATTAAGCGGCAATCGCAAAAACGAGGGTTGCGGCGAATCGAGATAACGGCGCCAAATCTATAAGCCAGCGAGTACACTGATATTAAACGACGTCACAGATGCCTGGTCCTATGATTCGGTGGGCATTTCCGCACTGTAGCATCGACAAGATACTTTGGGATACAATGCGTTACATATTGGCGCTTCGTTTTCGAAGATGGATTGCAACCATCATCGAGTATAATGGTCAAGTGTCGAAGAATGACGGCAGAGGATTGAAGATGCATCCGAGCATGACGTATGAGGAAGATTGGGAGTTGGCTCGAGAGAGAGCAAAAGCCGCCAACGTTTCGGTAGGAGAATGGCTGAACGGAGTCGCGACTTATGATGAGAAACGCAAGCGTGAGCTAGCGGAATTTCGGGCCGGTTGCCACCGGTCGCTAGAACGGCTTAAAGACGGTGAAGGAATTCCCTTCAATCCAGATACATTTCTCGAAGACGCGAAACGCTGGGCTCAAGAGCGAGACGAAGCCAACATTCCGATAAGCGATGACCAACAACCCGCAGATACTCTCGGTTAAGTTTTCGCCGGAAGCCAGGAATGACCTTGCAGATATTCGCCGCTATACCTTCGATCAGTTCGGTGAAGATCAAGTCGACGCGTACCTAAGCAAGCTGGCTGAGGGCATCAAACGCGTCCGGGATATGCCAGGAATCGGTCGTCGGCATAACGAAATCCCTAATGATCTACTCCTAGTCAAATTGGAGCAGCACTACCTAATCTACCAACACGTCGATGACCAGATTTATATTGTGCGGATTCTCTTCGCCCGAAGCAACTTGGGCCGCTATTTCGAGTAGTAAGGAGCGGAAAACGGCAATTCCCGATACTCATTACTTTCCTAAATTTTCTGAGTTTTTGGGAATATAACGCTGTATATCTGCCTTGAAAATAATCTGAGGCGCGCACTCGCGACCTAACTCTCGAGAATTTGCAGGCTGCAAGATATATTGTTAGCGGCGCGGATGGCGGCCGCGCAACGAGAAATGGCATTAGAGGTAAGAATCATGGTATTAGCAGAAGCGCTAACGCGCGTACACGAGCCCTATCAAGTGCGGGTGGAAGAATACCGATCTTTCCGCCGCGATGGTTATCTGGTCGTCCGCGGCTTGGTCGCGCCCGAAGAAGCGCGCGAATGGGTGGATTTCACCGATGATATGATGGCTGGGCGCCGTGTGATGCCCGGCTTGCCCTCGCCAGCCGACGATGCCACAGAGGCCGAACGCCGCCACTTCTACGACCGCATCCACATGCCGCATCGCACCTGTGAGCTCGCTGAGCGCTTTCTGCTGCATCCGCGCATCGTCGATGTGCTCGAGGCTTTGATCGGACCCGATATCTTGGGCTTGCAGACGATGCTCTTTTTCAAGCAGCCCGGTCAAGGCGGTCAGGGATTCCATCAGGATTCCTACTATATCCCGACGCAGCCCGATACCTTGATCGGCGCCTGGATGGCGATTGATCCGGCCGACGAAGAGAATGGCTGCCTGTGGATGACACCGGGCTCGCAGCACGAGCCGATCTATCCCGACTGCGATGGCGTGACGCAGCAAGGCGATACGATCCTCCGTGATATCGAAGCGGTCAAAAGCGTCAGCCATCCGGATGTGGAGATCAACACGCTGGCGCAGGTCGCGCTGCGATACGACGAGGAGGCGCCGATATATGCCGAGCCGGGCGACGTGGTCTTCTTTGGCGGGCATGTCTTCCATCGCTCGCAGGCCAATAACTCCAACAGACCGAGACGCGCATTCGTCAGCCACTACTGCAATGCCCGTTCCCGCATCGCCTGGGACCACGGCAGCAACCGCGCGCATTATGAAGACGCTGACGCCACCGGCGCCACCAATCACCGGCATATTCTGGCGCGCGGCACGACCCACCTGCCCTACGCCCAGCCCAAGTTCGGCACGCTCTGCGCCGCCAACGCGCCCGAGCTCTATGGCGAGCGATTTGACGACAATCGCGTAAAGTCAATGATGGGTGACAGCGCCGGCTTCATGGTGCTGGTGCCGCACGCAGATGCCGAGCGCGATCATTAGCATTTGGCCACGGAGACGCAGACTTGGCGCCACGAACAAATTGAGAATGAGAGCCGCATAAATGGAATTCACAAAATTGTCCAACCGGTGTACGGGCGAGCCGGCGGCTCGCCCTGCCATCTCAAATATGCTTTTGCAAGATTAGCTTGGCAATTCTGAAGTACACGGGATTTCGCACATAGGAGCAACTTGAATATGATGCTGGATGCCGTATATCCACTCACCGACGAGCAGATCGCGCAATACCAGCGCGATGGTCATATCCTGCTGGAAGGCGTACTCGACGCAGCCTGTATTCCGCCCTACAAAGAGGCGATCGAACAGACCGTCGCCCAGCGCAACAAAGAGACGCGCGCCCTGAAAGACCGCGACACCTACGGCAAGGCATTTCTGCAAACGACCAATCTGTGGGAATACAACGCCGTGGTCGCGGAATATGCGCATGCGAAGCGCTTCGCCGGCATCGCCGCGCGCCTGATGGGCGTGGAGCGGGTGCGCCTCTATCATGATCAGGCGCTGTTCAAGGAGGCGGGCGGCGGCATCACGCCTTGGCATCAAGATCAGCATTATTGGCCCCTGGCCACCAGCAACACGATCACCATGTGGATGACACTGGCTGATATCGACGCTGATATGGGCACGCTGCGCTTCGCTTCCGGCTCGCAGGTCGAAGGCTACCTGGGCGATATCCCCATCTCCGACGAATCGGAGACGCAGCTGCGCGCCTTCGTCGAGCGCAAGGGCTTCCAGCTGCGGCAAGCCCGGGTGATGCGCGCGGGCTCGGCGACCTTCCACAGCGGCTGGACGCTGCATTCAGCGCCGCCGAATTTCTCCGATTCTCTGCGCCCGGCGATGACGGTGATTTACTTCGCCGATGGCGCGCGGGTCAGCGAGCTGGACAACAAACACCGCGTCAACGACCGCGACCACTGGCTGCCGGGCACCGAGCCGGGCGATCTGGCGGCGACGGAATTGAATCCGCTGCTGGGATAACCCTTGAAAATCACCAAAGTCGAAGCCATCCCCCTTTTCGCATCCTTCGCCGACGCGCTGGACATCGTGCCGCCCGAGCTCTCCCAGCCCGCTTTCAGCATGAGGAACAACCCGCTGCTCGGTCAGGGCGCGGTCATCGTGCGCATTGAAACTGACGAGGGACTGATTGGCGTCGGCGAAGCGATGGGACGGCCCGGTCCGCGCGGAACGGCGGCGCATATTAACGAAGTGCTGGCGCCCATGCTGATCGGCGCCGATCGGCCGGTCAGTGTCCACGCGACCCCGCGGCATCATCAGGCCCTGTGGATGGCGATGAACGAGCAGATGCGTTTCGCGCCTATGGGCATCAGCGGCGTCGATATGGCGCTTTGGGACCTCCGAGGCAAGCTCTACGGCGACTCGCTGGTGAATCTGCTGGGCGGTCCCGTCCGCGAAACGGTCGACTGTTATGCCAGCCCAATCCCCTACCTGGCGACGCCCGATGACTCGGCGGAGAAGGCGCGCGAATTCCTGCGCGCTGGATTTCGCGCCGTCAAGCTCAAAATCGGACGCGGTCTCGGCACGGATCTAGAGCACGTTGAGGCAGTCCGCGCGGCCATCGGCTCGGATATCCAGCTGCTGGTTGATGCCAATGGCGCTTATACCGTCAGCGAATCGATTGCCTTGGCGAAAGAGTTGGTCAAGTCAGGCGTCTATTGGCTGGAAGAGCCGGTCCATCCGGAATACGCGGATGATCTGGCGCGGATCCGGCGGCGGGTCGATCTGCCGATTGTATCGGGCGAATGGCTGGGCAGCTGGGTACAGTTCCGCGATCTGCTTAAAGCGGAAGCGGTTGATGTGATCATGCCCAATATCACCCGCTGCGGCGGCATCACCGGCATGATGAAGGTGGCTGATATGGCGCTGCTGGAGAATATACGAGTCGCGCCGCACGGCGTCGGCGCCGGCATCGGCATCGTCGCGGCGATCGCCGCCTGCGCCGTCATGCCCAATTTCCTCATCTATGAATACAATCAGCTATTCAATCCGCTGCGGCATTCGGTCATGCGGGAAGCGATTCAATTCGAAGATGGCGCCTTGACGCCTAACGAGGGAATGGGCTTGGCGCTAACGCTCGACGAATCTACCATCACGCGTTATCGCGTGGACTAATCCGTGGCTGGCGGCGCGACAGGCCGCGCGCGCTGCTAGCAACTGCTGGATATGAAACTTCGGCGCCGTCAGCGTTGCCAACTTAAACGACTGACCCGAATGGCTCGTGGTTCTCAACTATTGCAGACATGAAATACTTACGTAACAATTTGAGCGCACCGTAAACTGTCAGAAAATACCAGAATCACACAGGGGCTGATCCTGCCAACGGTTTTGTCTTTCACCGGTTGAGACCAGGCAGCGCAGCGAAGGAGACAAAGCAGATCAGAATGTTACCGGAAGCCAGACGCCGCGCCTTACTCAGCCACTTGGCACAGGTCGGCAACGATACAATTGTAGATTTAGCCCAGCGGTATCACGTCTCGACCATGACCATCCGGCGCGATCTCAAGATCTTGCAAGAGGCCGGCTACGTCACCATGTCGCACGGTGGCGCCATTTATAATGGCGATTCATTTCAGCAGAATGAGACACACCATATTGAACGGGCGACGATCTACGCGGCGGAGAAACGAGCGATCGGCAAGTATGCCGCGGCCAACTTCGTCGAAGATGACGACGTGCTATTTCTCGATTCGGGCACGACGGTGCGGGCAATCATTCCCTATCTTCAAGACCGGCGCAACCTTACAGTCGCAAGCAACAGCATTCGGACGATTGAGGCGCTTCATCGCTATTTGACCGATAGCTCGATTGTATGTACCGGCGGCATGCTTAGCCCGACGGCGCAGACCTTCGTCGGACCGGTCGCGGAGCGCTTTTTTGAGGACTTCTTCGCCCGTAAAGCAATCGTCTCGGGGGTCGGCTTCACGATTCAGACGGGCTTGGCCGATTCGCAGATGCTCGATACGGCGGTGAAAAAAGCTATGAGTCGCTCAGCCGAAGCCACTATCGTCGTCATCGACTCGAGCAAAATCGGCTACACGGCCATGGCGCAAGTGCTGCAGTCGCCTCAGATCCGGACGCTGGTAACGGATGATGGCATCTCGGAGTCACATCGGCGAGCCATCATCGATAGCGGGATCGATCTTCATATCGCGCCGGTGAAGCCGCTAGAGGAGAGGCGTGGCTGAGGGCGCGGGCTTGACTATCAGCTAGGCAAGGTGCGAAAACGCGCCTCTTCCAGAAATTTTATGCGTCCGGATGTGTCCTGTAATGCGAATGCCCAATAGTAGCTGGTATCGGGGCACAATGAGTAGTAGACCTTCGCGTCTTTACCTTCAGATGGCAGCCTGTATGTCCTAGAAAAAACCCGGCCACAACTGTGATAGTAATCTTCTGCGGGACGCATAAGGATGACTACAAACGCTGTAGAAGCGGGTAGATGCTTCCAACTCCATTCAACGCTTGCGTAGTCGCAAATGTTTGCGTAGTCGCAGTATTTGGGGTGGCGACCGATATCATTTATCGTGAACGTGGCCGAGGGATCCAGAATCGGCGCGGCCGCCGGGCATTGCGTTTTCACACTCGACCACTTGGATAGTTTGCCATTTCTCTTGACGCGAACTCTAGCGGTATACTCTTGCCCCGGATCGCCGGTGCCCAAGTGAATACTGGTCTTTTTCGTGCGGGAATTGATAAGGCGCTCGCCATCAGCTACGAGCCGGTAACGATAATGTTGCGCTTTTTTGACCGCGCGCCATTGAAAGAACAAGCCGTCGGCATCACATTTCAGTTGCAGATCTGCGGGGGGGGGCTGCGCCGCGGCCAGCGGAACAAGAGCGAACATCACTGAAGCGCAAACAAAGAAAAGTAGTGCTTTGGTCATTTTCGTCTCCTCATAAAATCTAAGACAACGCATTGTAACTTAACCAAAACATAACATGTATATCCTTTGATGTAAATGGAGTTGATGATTTCGTCAGGGCAATCGCACCAAAATCATTTCGCGTCGATCGCCACGTAAAAGTGTGAAAT
>JAPOYT010000204.1 GCA_026706445.1 Chloroflexota bacterium | reverse complement strand
CGAGCCAATGATGAGCACGCAGTGGTACGTCCGCATCCAGCCGCTGGCGGACAAAGCGATCGCCGCTGTTCGCGCTGGGCGCGTCAAGATCGTGCCCGAGCGCTTTGAGAAGGTCTATTTCCATTGGCTGGAAAATATCGAAGACTGGTGCATCAGCCGCCAGCTCTGGTGGGGGCATCGCATCCCCGCCTGGTATCGCGAGAAAGACGGGGAACCCGAAGGCGAGATCTACGTCGGACGCGACGCGCCCGCCGGCGACGGCTGGGTCATGGAGCAGGACGTGCTGGACACCTGGTTCAGCAGCGGGCTCTGGCCCTTCAGCACGCTTGGCTGGCCCCAGGAAACCGCCGATATGAGCCGCTATTATCCCACCCAGATGATGGAAACCGGGCACGACATTTTATTCTTCTGGGTCGCGCGAATGATTATGATGGGACTCTGGTTCACCGATACGCCGCCATTTCATACGGTCTACCTGCATGGCTTGGTGCGCGCCGAGGGAGGGGCGAAGTTCTCCAAGACCCTGGGCAACGCCATCGATCCATTAACCGTTGTCGACGAGCTCGGCGCCGATCCGCTGCGCTTCACGCTGATCACCAGCGGCACGCCCGGCAACGACTGCCATCTTGATGAGACTCGCCTCGACCACAGCTTCCGCTTCATCAACAAAATCTGGCAGATGACTTCCTTTATCAACATGAACATCGATGGCGAGCTTGAGCTCGGGCTGCCGCCGACAGACGAGCTGGACCTGCCTTCCCGCTGGATTCTAAGTCGTTTGAATCGACTGATCGCCAACGTGCAATATCTCTTTGACATCTATCAATACGGCGAGGCCGGCAATCAAATACTCGCATTCATGTGGGACGAGTTCGCGCCCTTTTACCTTGAGATCAGCAAACAGGCTTTGTATCAACGTTCGGCGGTGCGGAAGGCGGCGACTCGCCGCGTGCTTGTACACTTGCAGGATTGCTGTCTGCGCTTGCTTCACCCCTTTATGCCCTTTGCGACCGAAGAAGCCTGGCGCTACCTCCCGCACGAAGGCGAAGCGCTCATCATCGCCGATTGGCCGCAAGCCAATTCTGAATTGATCAACGACGAAATCGAAGCGCGCATGCAGCTGTGCCTGGATATCGTCCGCGAAATACGCAATACGCGCGGAGACTTCAAAGTCGATCCCGGCAAACGCATCAGCGCCATCGCCCGCGAAAGCGCCGTCGCCAATGATCTCGCCCGCCACGACTACATCCTAGGGCGGCTTTGCAATGTCGATACGCTGACGCTAATCCCGGCCGATGCGCCAGAGCCGGCAAACTCGGCCAACATCGTCGTCGGCGAATTGTCGCTTTTCCTGCCGCTGGAAGGCATGATCAATATCGCGGCCGAGCGCCAGCGTCTTGCAGCCGAAAAGGCAAAGATTCAAGAACAGTTGGCTAGAACCGAGAAGATGCTCGCCAATAAGAATTTCGTGGAGAAGGCCCACCCCGATGTGGTTCAGCGAGAACGCAATAGGCTGGACGATCTGACATCGGCGCAGGCGCAGATAGACAAGCGAATCGCAAGTTTGCGCGACTGATGCCGCAAAAATGGCGGGCTGACAATTGCGTTTGCCCTAGGGCGTCAACCTTCGGTCGAAGGCACTCTTGACCATCGGTTATAATCTGGTTGAACCGACGTCTATTCTGGAAATGCTCGTTGTCAGAAGCCTTCAAGGTCTGCCCAATCTGTGAGACCCGCAATCAGCCGCAGGCTGTGCTCTGCGCCACCTGCGGGACGACCTTAACCAATGTAGCGCCGCAACCTTCGTCCCGGCCCGCGGAGCCGACTGAAACAACGTATGACTACAGGCTCGGTGAATCCGATTTGGCCGAGGAATCTTTAAACCGCGCCGGGCGAATTATGAGCGTCTTGCTCATCCTCCTGATCATTGCCATTGTCGCGGTAGTCGCCAACCAAGCGCTGTCGACGCGGACGAGTGAACCAAGCGCGGCGGAGGCCGCCCGCCTGCCCACCGCGAAGCCGCCGCACATAGCCGGACCTACAGTAACGCATGGACCGCCAACCGCTACCTACACGTCCAGTCCGATTCCCGCCCCGCCGCCAACCGATACCGTGACGCCGTCTCCCTGCATACGAAGGGTAGCCGCTGGAGATTCGCTGATCGCCATCGTGTCGCGCTGCGGTCATCGGAATCTCGCGATTTTGCCCACAGTGATGGAGCTCAATGGAATCACCGATGAGACGCGGATTCAGATCGGGCAGGAAATTATCGTACCCTTGCCCAGCCCGACTCGCGATCCGGCCGAAAGCGAAGCGCCTGCGGCCGAAAGCGAAATAGATTCCGCCTCCGCTGACCCGGGCGCTGCGCGGGTGGCGCTCCTGGCATTCGATCCATTTGCCCCGACACTAACGCCAACCCTGCTGCCCGGACTAATGTGGCATACCGTCCAACCGAACGAAAACATGATTGTCATCGCCATTCAATACGAATCAAACGCCAAAACGCTTTCAGACTTGAATCCAGAGATTGAGTTTTCGCTCTGCGAATTTGGCTTGGCATACGGCGGGCCCGAGTGTACCGTACCGTTACGACAGGGACAGCTTATGCGCGTGCCAGCGCCAACGCCAACCATTACGCCGATTCCGACCGCTTCCGGCAGCGAAACCCCGACGCCGATGCCGACAGCCACCTTCAACGCGCCTATCGCCCAAAGCCCGCCGGACGGCGCCTTTTTCGCTCCTCGGGAGCAGGTGACACTGCGCTGGGTGGCGACCGGGCGACTGTCGTCCAACGACGTCTACCGCGTCGCGCTCATTGATACAGATACCGGCGACAGTTACGACGCCGAGACGGGCGAGCTGTTTTTCATCGTACCGTCCGAGTGGGGGCCGAACGATGAAAACAGCCATCATTATTCGTGGCAAGTCAGTGTGCTGAACAAGATCACCGGCGGCATCTTGCATTCCTCACAGGCGCGCGGCTTCGTTTGGCAGGGCGCGGGGCAACCTAGTTCATGATGCTGCGCTTGCCATTTCTGCTCTACGCTTCTTTCATATTGATCGCCGCAGGCTGCAATATCAGCGCTCCAAGCGCTTTGCCGTCGCCGACGGCGGAGGTCGAGGCGATCGCTTCTGCCTTGCCGCAGCCCAGCGCGACTGATACCGCAATTCCTTCCGCGCCCACGCCCAGCTCCCAGCCTGTTAATATCGTTACGCAAGCGCCGACCGAGACGGACATCCCGCCGTCACCCGCCCCATCGCCGACGGCCACTTCCCCTTTCTTTCAATACCTCGTGCAAGAAGGCGAAACCCTCTTCTACATCCTCCAACTGCCACAGCACGGCTATTCTTATGAGCCGAATGTAGCCGCGACCGTCGTCGCCCTAAATGACAATATCCGCAATGCCGATTCGGTCATTGGCGGGATCACCATCCTAATTCCGCGCCCAACCGCCAGCGCAACCGCAGCCGGCGCGCAAGCCACCCAGGCGCTGCTGGCGACAATAGGTCTCGATGATTCTTCAGGCGCGGTCCTGGAGTCCGGGGCGACCGTCGGCTGCCACAATGTAGTGGCCGGCGATTCAATGGTTACCATCGCCCATAGCTATAATACAACCCTCGAGATATTGAGCGACCTCAACCGCGGCGAAGTGAACTGGTATGGCTGCAATTTCAAAGAGCCAGCCGGCGGACCCGAATGCCGCCCAACCTTGAACATTGGCCAATGCATACGCGTGCCGCAGCCGACTCCATTGCCCACCAAGATTCCGACGCCGACCGGTGACGAAACCGCCACGCCTACCGCAACCCAGCGGGCGCCGCGACTGCTTTATCCGGCCGATGGCGATATTATCGAGTCCGGTCCGCTAACCGTGCATTGGGTTGGCGTTTCCGGCTTGAATCCAGCCGAAGAGTATTTGCTGGAATTGATTGATCAGACATCTAACGCGGCATTTCGCCAGGTAACGCGCGCTAACTCTTATCGACTGCCGGATGCCTTTGTCCCGGCTGACGGTTTGACTCACATTGTGCAATGGCAGGTCACGGTTGCGCGCCAGAACGACCAGGGCGCGTACTATTACGCCGGCGCGCCCGGGCAGACACATACCTTTGAATGGCAGAGCAGTTGACGGTAAGCCTCGTCAATTTGCCAATAATCGAAAGTAAGTAATTGAAAAACCTGACCGCGATGTAAAATCACCAGAATCATCGAATGCGTGTAGACCCTCGCGCGACAATGCCGCCGCCCACGCAAAATACCCTGCGTCCAGTTGAGTCAAGCTCCTCTTCCCTAGCTTGCTGGGATGCTCGCCATAGAGATGGCGAGGGGGCCGGGTCACGTAGACATAGACCTTCGGGGATGGGGTTTGCCGCTCGCAACGTAAACAGGTGACGATCTTCTCACGTCGATTCGCTTTGTTTCGGCACGGATCGGAAGGCTTCAAATGCCGGCCGCAATTGACCGTCTGCGTCTTCCAGGCTGAAGAAACAAGCCTCTTCATCACCTACGGCGCAACCATTGAGATTATACAAGAATACCGAGTCAACGAAATCCAGGTTTTGCGCAATGCCGTAAGCCTGCGTAATATAGACGGCTTGCTCATCCTCGCTTGTATAAGTCAGCCATTCGAACCCTGTGGACGGAACAGCGAGATTTGCGCCGTCGGTCGTCCCCCAGCCCAGCTGCGTCACCATGACCGGCAATTCCGCGTCATGCTCTTTTAGCGTCTCATCATAAAAGGACAAAATGTCGCCGAAGTACTGCAAGAACGACTCGTAGTGGGTGTCTACACCCGGCGGTTTGTCGCAGCACTGCAGCGTTGGCGGCACGGCTGAGGCGCTAAAAATCGCCCCAATCGCATCGCTGAAATCGGCGGCGCCCGCGTCAAGCATGTTGTTCAGAAAAGTCACGGTGTCGATGGCATTGTAATTGTCGCCATATCCAGCCGGCGCCAAGCCCGCGGCGACAACGATCGCCTTCTCGTCATGAGACTTGATCGTGCTGTACGCGAGCTCAAGCAACGGCACATAGTAGCCCGCGCCCATCCGTATTTTGTCTGGTATGCCATAATCGCCGTCATCGGTCCTTTCCCGTGGACGCGTGTATTCCGGCACGGTCCAAAACTTCACGAGATTCGGCGACTTCCAGATTTCGTAGGCATCGACAAGACCGGCATAGCGCGTAACCAGATTCGCGAGAAAAGGGACAAAATCATCGTAAACCTCGGGCGGACCTGTATAATCTTTGAATTGGCTGTTCAAGTCTTCAATGTACGAACTGCGGCTCCATGCCGGCGCGTCATATACGGTTAGCATGATTTTCAAGCCCGCCAAGTCCATGGCGGCGATCATCGCGTCTAATGCGCTAAAGGAATACACAGCAGGCGCTGTTTCAATATCAGCCCACGCGACATCGATCTTGACCCAGTCGACACCGAGACTGTTCGCGGTAACAGCCAGTTCATCGGCTCTCCCTTTCTCGACGAAAATTTGAATTCCGAATCCGAATTCAGGACGCGCAAGGATTTCTTTCGCTTCCGGTACGACTATCGCCGTCTCAAGCGAAATCAAGCTGGGATCGGCAATGCCGTTGAGAGACTGTATCACCGCAACAGTTGTCTCATACATCTCGGCGATTTCCTCAAGCGTATCGCCCGGCCGCACTACATGAATCTTCAGCGCCGTCCCTTCGCGCTTGGGAATTAGCAGAGCTCGGCCGATCTGAATGTCGCGAACATCCGCCAACTGATTCAATTCCTGCAACACCGGCAGGTCAACATCAAGCTGGCTAGCGATGCTGTAAAGCGAATCGCCTGATCGCACGACATAACGATCCAGTAATGTCTCGTCCACTCGCGGCACGATGATGCTGCGTCCTATGGTTAGACCGTCCCCGTCCTCAATATCGTTGAGACTGCGCAATTGCGCGACTGTGGTGTTGTACAGCCGCGAAATGTCGTACAGCGTATCTCCGCTTCGCACGACATGCGCGGCGAATTTCCCGTCATCAATGCGTGGCACAAGAATTGTCTGGCCCTCCGTCAGTTCGCCTTCGTCAGCGATTTCATTGAGGGCAATCAGTTCGGAAACATCAGCGCCGTATCGCTCGGCAATACTCAACAGCGAGTCCGCTTCCGCAACAACATAAACCTCGTAGCTGCTTTCGTCTGCCGCTGGAACCGCGATGGTCTGGCCCGCGATAATCTCGCTGGAGTCGCCGAGTTGATTTAGTTCCTGCAACCTTCCAACAGTGGTGTTAAATCGTCGAGATATGCTGAACAGCGAATCTCCCGGCTGAACTTCGTATGGTTCTACCTCCGGCTCTTCGGCCGCCGGAATCAAGAGCGCCTGTCCGGCAATAATCCGGCCATCGCCTGATAGGGAGTTTACAGCCATAAGCGTTTCAACCGTCGTATTGAATCGCTGCGCGATACCGTACAAGGAATCACCGCTTTGGATGATATAAGTGTCAAACGCCGCGGGCAGGCTCGCGGACTCAGATTCGCCGGCTGCGTCGTCGCTGTTGCCTTGAGCAAATACAGAATACGCCATCGCCAAATACAGCAGAGCAAGCGCAACCCGGCAATGGCGGTACATGATCAAATCCTTTTAACTTCGAAGATTTGTCGATGTTCGCAGTCTACAGGCAACCGGGGCATCGCGCCAATTTATTCGCAACCATCGTGTTGAAGCGGGTTACGGAGCGGCGTAGTCTACTGCATCCAATAAATATGCGCTGCTGCCGTCGCTTAGCAAGAGACGTTCACCGCCGATTGGGTCATACCAGCCGACGCTGAGCTGATAATTGCCCTCTTCAAGCTTTTCGGTCGGCAAATAGTAAACGTCTCGATAAACCGTTCCGGCTTGCCAGCGTCCTGTGTCCAAGCGCCCATCCTGCGGGAACTTGTCATGCTGTGACCAGAGCCTGCTACCGGACGCTGGATTGAAATCGCCGTAAATATGCGCGAAGGATTTCAAAGAAACCGCAGTCGTGGAAATCGGCTTCCAGTAGACCCAAAGGAGCAGTTCGCCGCTAGCGGTGGGGTCGGAAGAAAACTCGAAGCCAACGAGCGCGACAACATTGCCGAACTGAGCCAGTTGCCCCTCAAACGCGTCAGGCACGGACCATTCCATATACTGACGAATAGGCAAATCCGCCGCATCGCTGTGCAATACCTCCTGCAAGTTGTCGCGCATCCAGCCTTCCACGGCGCCAGCGTTCGGCCAGCCGGCTTGCTCGTGCGCGACAACATATACGCTTTCATAGCCGCCCCGCAACTCCGCGAGTCTCGCCACGATCTCGTCTATCGGTTGCGCCGGATGCGCTGGCAAAGCGATATCCCGCGCGGACCCCGCGTAATAATAGCCGAAAGCCGGATCAACGGAGAGCTGAATGACCAGGTCGTTCTCCGTAACGCGTGATGTGAGAAAATCGCCAAGCTGATCCCAGGCCGGCGCCTTTCGCAGCGCGACATCATTGAAATAGGCATGCGCAGAACATACCGCCACCATAATCCAGGGCGATAGCATCAGAGACGCCAGCAAGGTCCTGCGCACGGGGACGACCTTTCGCAAATGCACGGACCCATGCAAGCTGCCAAACGTCATGAGTAGCGCAAATGCGGGAACCGTCCCTAGCACGTAGCGCGGATTGAAAATGTCTCTTTGCGTGGCGGCGCCGCCCAGAAGCAATAAGGGGACCAAGAGCAGTGTCATGACAATGATTAGCTGCCGCTTCGACCCTCTCCAAATCAGCAGCGCGGCGATTGCGTGCGCGATCGTCACGAAGAGCCAAAGCCCTGGCCGCCCTGAGCTTGAAACCTCTCCTAGCGTCAAGGTCGGTACGAATCGAACAAAATAATCGATTGGGGCGAAAGCCTCCAGGTTGCCACCGTATGACCCTATGAACCCTGACGGAATCAGAAGAACGACGAAGCAGAATACCGCAATTGCCATGACAAATAGCTGGACCATGATGAAGCGGCGCAAGAAAGCGCCGTTGTCGCGCGCCAGCAGCAGCGCAAGAAACAACAAAGCCAGTAGGTTGAGTATTTCGCCGTAAAACGTCAGCGCAGCGAAGAATGCCGCGCAAAGATACAGCAGCCAGTCGCGGCGGCGGCGATGCCTTATCAGGCGCAAGCCCAGCCAAAGCGTCACAACGCTTGCGCCAGACCAAATTGCGTAATTCCGGTAATCCTGGCTGTGCCAGATTAAGTACGGATGCAGCGCCCAGATTAAGGCGGCAAACAAGCCAGCTCGGCGGCTTCCGCCAACCAGGTACGCCAAGCCATACATGGCTGCAATGCCGACCGTGTTTCCGAGCGCGCTTAAGAACCGCAAGGAGAAAACGGAATCGATCCCGCCGAGCGCTAGCGCCCACACGCGGAACAAGAAAAACGTCAGCGGCGGGTGCGGATCAATTGGAGCAATCTGGCGCAGCGAATGGCTCAACGGAAGATCAGACCAGTATTGAGCGCTAAAAGCCTCATCGCCACGAAGCGGCGTCGCCTGGAGATCGTGAATCCTTAGGCTGAAGCCAATCAATATGAGTAGCGCTAATGGGAAATATTGACGCAGAGAAGACATCCGCGCTTATAGCGTCGCCTCTTCAAACGCTTCAATCTGCTCATCGCTCAGCGGCATCAGGCTGGCGTTCTTGGTTTTGGAATCGTCCGTCGTATCGGCCATCAGGCGCTTGGCGTCACGCATGAAGTCTTTAAGATTGGGGCTTTTCTTCGGGTCGGCGTAGAGCACGGGCGTCTCCGGCTCGCTCTCAAAATACACCATCGATGATGGATCGACGAAAACAACCAGCGGCTGCACCTTGATCTCAGGCGCGATTTCGTCGATGGCGCGCTGGACGCGTTCACGCGCATACTCAGCATCGCGCAGCGGTTTGCCTACCCCATCAAAGCGGATGAGCGAGAAGAATTTGCTGATGATATTGCGCCGGCTGCGAAAATTCCCATCTTTGAATGTGAACTCCTGATCGTGCCAGCGAGTGGCTATCGCGAATACGCCTTGCGGACAGATCAAGACGTGGCGGGCGGGAAAATGATAATAGTTGTAAAGGACGCTCTTATTGCTCATCCCCTTCAGTCCGTCCTCAATAGCCTTCTCCGGGCGGGGCGCCCGCGCCCACATATTCGTCATCCGCACCGAAATCACCGTCAAAACAAGCAACACCGGCAGTACAGCCGACTGCGCGATCAAAGTCAAGCTGTCAGGCACATCGCCAGTGAACAAGGACGCATTGATGAGCACGAATCCCAAAATCAAGGCGCCAAAGGTGCCGAAGAAGAGATAGTTGGTGATCTTTTTGTTGCGCCGCGCCAGTTTCTTATTCGTTACAACACGCATGGCATCGCTCTTCAAATCTCGTCACGAACCGTACTTTCGCCCAAATGGACAAGTGACTATCCCTCGTCCTCTTCCTCCTCCTCTTCTTCCTCCTCTTCCTCCTCAACCGGCGCAAATCGATCGAAGCATTCTTCTAAACCGGCGGGGAAAGCGAGAATGTACTCAGTGGACCAAGAATTGTCTAACTCATTCGTCTCCGCGATCTCATTGCGGGCGTCTACCCGCACCTCCAGTCGGTGCAAATCCTCCGCGAAGCTTTCGACGTATATCGGTCCCGCTTCAATAACCCGGCGCACACCCGGTCCAAAATGATCTGTATTGATAGGCATCTCGAGTTTCGTCGTCGGAATACTCGTCGCCACATGAAAATCCTCAATGACAAGGAGGATGTCGCCGCTGTTGGTTTCAAACCAACTCTGGCCCGTATTGACGACAGGAATCGAAAGCCTGGCTTCCATGCCGCATTCCAATGGATGCGGGTTTACACGTGTCCAGCCGAGCGTAAGGTTGACATTTGGCGGTGATTCAGCCGTGCGTGGCAAGAAATACGACAGATAGTTTGCCACTGAGACTTCCGCGCAAACGATATCGTTGAAACGCACCGACGGCAAAACATGCCACCGTTCGCCCCACTGTTCCGACTCGCGCACCTCGCCAATAACGGCGCGTTCCAAATCGCCCGGCGCTATCCGCATACAATGGGTGACGCGCACAGGCAATTGACTCGGCCGACCCCAAACATGCTGATCCTCCCGCAAAGTAGTCTCGATCTTGTACAAGTTGCCAGCTCGCTGCATATCCAATATCTGATCCGGCGGATTCGCCCAGGCGGTTGGCGCTTCAAATTCTGGCGCGATGCGGCAATCCAGCGGAAACGACAAATCGGCGGATATGGAATTATCTTCCGGATCGTAAAGAACGAGATCGCAGTTTTCATAAGCCTGCATAATCGACGTATCTTGCCCGACCTCGGCGACGAATTGCTGACCGAGCGGCAGGGCGACGCCGATCTCGTCATGTTTTGCTGTCCGCATTTCCGCCGTGATGCGCGCTATGCCATCCATTGCGATACCAACCGGCTCGCTGCCGTCGCCCGGTCCCAGCACAGCGGCGCTGGACAGCGATGCCAAATCGAAAGTGCTTGCCGGTGTCCAAGCCCAATATGTCAACACAGACGGCCCCGAGCGGTCCGCATGAAAACGGAAATCCACCGGAAGATAAAATCCCACCCAAACGACCGGCTCGGTGATGATCGCCGCTTGCTCGAGCGCGATGCGGTTTACGCCGGTCCGCTCCAGCGACACCGTTTGCCGATAGACGAGCGTGGCATCCACGGGCGATCCCCCATTGGCGTCTTGATACACCACCAAGTCGATGCTGCCAGGCGCCGGCGCGCTTACCGAAATGCTGACCGTGTCCAGCGCAGCCGGCAGCTCAAGCCCTAGCGGAGTCAAATCAAAGCCATTGATGACGAGTGAAGACTCTCCCTCAATGTAAAAGATGCCGTTGTCACTACCGCTATTGTTGCTCAAGACAAGGTCGCCAGCCGACAATGGCAAAGTCGAAAATGTGAAAGAAAAAGACAGAACGACTATCGTAAACAGCAATTTATTCCGGAAGCTGCGCATGATACAAACCACCTCAATCTGCGGGCGACTGCTGCAAAACGTATTTTAGGGAGGAATTGCCGATTGGTCAAGCAGACGAACTGGACTAGCCTACGAGCGATGATGCCTATATAATTCGATGGTTTGGAAATTTAGGCTGAGCAGTATGCCGGAATTCATTCTCGTATTTGCGATCCTCGCCCTGGTGCTGGGCGGCTATTGGGCGCTGGTCGTCTTTCCCAAACAGCGCGCATTCCAGCACAAACAGAAAATTGTGCGCTCCCTCCACGTTGGCGATGAGATCGTTACCTATGGCGGGATTGTCGGCAAGATCATCGATATCGATGTCGACAAAGGCATATCTCACCTGGAAATCGCGGAAGGCGTGCGGATCAGGCTGCTGACGGCGGCCTTGCAGCAAGTTTACGATCCGGACGAGCTTGCATATAACGCCAGTCTCGGCACCAGGAAACCGCGCAGCGAGCGGACTTCATCCTCAGAGAGATGGCGCCACAGGGAAGGCGGCGCTGAATGAGCAGCCATGCTCGCTGGTTAATCTTCATTGTTTTGTTGAGCGCGTTCTGCCTTTGGGTGGCGACGCCGCCAGAATTCAAAGGCGTGCAGACGGAAGCCTGCGCCGCCGCCCAAGCAAGCGCCGATCTCAAATGCAACGAAAATCTGGAATTCGACGCGAACGGCGATGGCGAGTACGAATTCGTATTGAACATCACGCAAAGCCTGGGCCTCGACCTTGTCGGCGGGCTGCGCGTTCTGCTGCAAGCGGATACATCGCTGGACAACTTCTCGCTGGAAGATTTGGGCGAAACCGCGAACAATGTGGCTCGCCGGGTGAACGCGCTCGGATTAACCGAGGCGACCGTGCAAGTGCAGGGGCGCGACCGGATCTTGGTAGAATTGCCCGGCGTGCGCGACCCGGCGCAAGCCGTTGCGACGATCCAGCGCACCGCCCTCCTCGAGTTCGTCGATTTCGGCGGACTGCGCAATCAAGTTGCTGACCTCGTTGGCGCAGAAATCGTGACCAGCGAGCAGGTCGCTCTGCGGCAGGACGCGACATTAGTTGAAGGCGAACAGGACCCGCTTGCGAGTCGGCGCGCGCACCCGGTCAACGGCCTGCCCTTCCGCACGGTGATGACGGGCGCAGGCTTGCAAGCGGCCAGCGCAGTGCTTTCACCCCCGCAGGGCACCGGCAGCCCCGAATGGATGATCAATTTCGAAGTCAAGGAAGAATTTCAAGAAATCTTCGGCAGCTTCACCCGCGATCGCATTGGCGAACCAATGGCGATTGTATTGGATGGCGAAGTGCTTTCGGCGCCGATCATTCAGGATCAACTCTCTTCCGGCGGGGTCATCAGCGGCCAATTCACTGAAGAGGAAGCCAATACACTTGCGCTCCAGTTGCGTTCCGGCGCGCTGCCGATCCCCTTGCGCATCGAAAGCACACAGGAAGTTGGCGCGACCCTGGGCAAAGAATCCGTAAGACTGAGCGTACAAGCTGGCGTCATCGGCGTCATCGTGGTGCTCGCCTTCATGCTCATTTACTACCGACTGCCGGGTTTCGCCGCCGATCTTGCGTTGATCGTCTTCATCTTCCTCAACATCGCCGTTTTCAAATTGTTGCCAGTCACGCTAACCTTGCCCGCAATCACCGGCTTTCTGATCTCAATTGGTACCGCAGTCGACGGCAACATACTCATCTTCGAGCGCATCAAAGAAGAACTGCGCGCCGGCTTGCCGCTGGACGCCGCGCTTAAAGCCGGTTTCGACCGCGCTTGGACCTCAATCCGCGATTCTAATCTTTCGACCATCATCATCTGCGGGATTCTTTTCATGTTCGGGCAGACGCCTGGCGCCAGCATCGTCGCCGGCTTCGCGGTAACCCTCGCGATTGGGCTAGTGCTGAATCTGTTCACAGCCGTCATTGTTACGCGCACATTCCTTTATGTCCTCGTCGCCATTTTCCGCGGCGCCATAGAGAATAACCGCGCGATCCTCGGCGCCTGAGGATGACGAACCATGTTTGATATCGTACAGAAACGCCGCTGGTTCTTCATCCTTTCCGCTGTCGTCATCGGGCCCGGGCTGTTAATTATGATCTATTCGACGATAGCCACCGGCGCCCCCTTCCGCCTAAGTATCGACTTTCTCGGCGGCAGCATCTACGAGCTGCGATTTGAAGAGAGCGGCGCAGGGGAAGATGGCATCCGACAGGTTTTCAGCACTATTGGTGACGAAAATGTCATCATTCAGCAGATTGGACCGGCCGAGGATTTCCGCTGGTCGGTTCGCGCAGGCTTCCACGACGTAAACGTTACAAACGACATCCTGGCAAGTATGGCTCGGATGGCGCCAGTTGACCGCGACAGCTTCCGCGTAGAAACAGTATCCGCCACTATCGGCCAAGAGGTCACCCGTTCCGCCCTGGCCGCCGTCGCGGTCGGCGCTCTGGTCATCACCGGCTTCATTGTGATCGCGTTCCGCCAGGTGCCCAACGCGATCCGCTATGGTCTCTGCGCCATCGCCGCCATGATTCATGACATTCTGGTGGTTATGGGGGTGATGTCGCTATTCGGTCTGCTTCTGGGATGGGAAATCGACGCTCTATTCCTTACCGCATTGCTGACCGTCGTCGGCTTTTCCGTGCAAGACTCGATCGTCGTCTTTGATCGCATACGCGAGAACATCCCCAAACACTTGGGCGAGCCTTACGAGACAATCGTCAATAGAAGCATCTGGGAGACGATCCACCGCTCCCTCGCCACGCAGTTGAACGCTTTCTTCATCATGATCGCGATTCTGCTTTTCGGCGGCGAAACGGTAAAGCAATTCATCGCCATCCTCTTTATCGGACTGCTGTCCGGCACCTACTCCTCTATTTTCACCGCAGTCCCACTGCTCGTGGCATGGGAAAAGAGCGAACTGCCAATCACAGCTGTCGGCCGCCGGCAAGCAGATTCTGCTGAACTCGAAGACGTCCCGGAATAGCGCGATTCTAGTGACGAAAATGTCGCGTGTTGGTGAAGATCATCGCCATATCGTGGTCGTCCGCCGCTTCGATCACTTGCGCGTCGCGGATGGATCCGCCGGGCTGGATGACGCAGGTCACGCCTGAGTGAGCAGCCATCTCAATACTATCGGGAAAAGGAAAAAACGCATCGGAAGCCAACGCCGCGTTGGTCGTTTCGCCCATCGCCTTCGATATCGCCAGTTCGGCAGCGTCAACCCGGCTGGGCAAGCCGCCGCCGATCCCCACCGTGCGCCTGCCTTGCGCCAGCACGATGGCATTTGACTTCACATGCTGTACCGCTTTCCAGGCGAAAAGAAGCGATTCCATCTCCTCATCAATTGGTACGCGTTTCGTCACCGTTCGCATGCGGGATTGCGGCGGATCGCCGATATCCGATCGCTGCAACAGCAGGCCATCCATCACGCTGCGAAATTCAAAGGAAGCTCCCGTAAAGGGCCGCGACATCTGCAGGACGCGGCAGTTCTTGCGCCCGGATTGCAGCCGCTGAACCACTTCATAGCCATAACTCGGCGCGATGATCGCTTCGACAAACATGGCGCCCAATGCCTCAATAAAGGCCATTTCCACCCTTCGATTTGCCGCTATGATGCCGCCAAAGGCCGATTTCGAATCGGAGGCTAAAGCCAGGGGAAACGCCGCCTCCACCGTTTCGGCGCTGGCGATCCCGGTCGGATTCAGATGCTTGACGATTACAACCGTCGGCTCATCAAAGCTGCTGACCGCCCGCCAGGCCGCGTCCACATCGAGGATATTGTTGTATGAAAGCTGCTTGCCGGCCAATTGATCGGCGCCCAGAGGCCTTCGTTCATCGCTGCGTGAGTAATAGGCCGCGGCTTGATGCGGGTTTTCACCGTATCGAAGCTCGTGACTACGCTGCACACCGATCGAGATTCCTTCCGGCACATCGCTGTCGACCGGCTCAACAATTTCCGATTCGCAAAGGTAGGCGTGGATCGCCTCATCATAATCGCGGCTGTGGGCGAAAGCTTTGACCGCTAATTCGCGGCGCTGTTCAATGTCCGTCGTTCCCTCGGTTTTCAGCGCCACCAGCACGCTCGAGTAATCCGCTGGATCGCAGAGCACCACTACGCGCGCAAAATTCTTCGCCGCCGCGCGCAGCAAAGTCACGCCGCCTATGTCGATTTGCTCGACCGCCTCTTCGACCGAGATATCCGGGTCCTCTATCGATTCGCTGAACGGATAAAGGTTGCAGGCGACCAGGCTGATTGGCGCAATGCCGCTCTCCGCCAATTCCGCAAAATCTTCCGATGTGTCGCGCGCTAGAATAGCGCTGTGGATCGCCGGATGAAGCGTCTTTACCCGTCCGCCAAGCATCTCGCTCTGCCCGGTGACGCGCTCGACTTTCGTAACGGGAATGCCGGCTTCCACCAAAGTTTGCCCGGTGCCGTCACTGGCTACAATTTCCCAGCCGAGCCTGACCAGCTCATTGGCTAATCCTACAATGCCTTGCTTGCTTGACACACTGAACAGCGCTCGTGGCATTGGCAACTCCTCATTAGCTACGTGATTCCTGGCAAGAATTAGGAATCACCGGCATTTGAACGAGAAAATCAACAAAATGCAAAGCCTGTACGGGCGAGCGACCTGCAGTGTCTACGCGCAGCGGCGGCTCGCCCACTCTTGCTCTGGAATTCCAATCGCTGTTCCCATGCCTAATCTAATACGGCTTACATTGCAGACACGACATGGAGATTATAGCTTTCACGTCAGCGGCGGTATAGGGACTACACATGCGACTCTTCCAGCGGAATAATAGCGTCTCGCGAGACGCTAATCCGTATTTTGTCCCCGACGGACAGGGACAAATCAGCCAGCGCGAAAGAAATGCGCAAGTCGGTCTCAGTTAGAACCGTCACATCAATGAACCCGCCGCGAAAGACCACGCTCTCCACAATAGAGTCGATGCTCAGCGCGCTGCTGTCGATATCGTCTGAAAGCTTTATTCCCGCGGGATGAATTAAGATGGAACCGGCAAGGGACCGCCATGACTGGGTCACGCCAAGCAAATTCAGGATGCGACTGTCGCTATTTGGATATACATTGGTCATACCCAAAAAACGCGCCACGAATTTGCAGCGTGGCCGCCGATACAGGTCGCGCGGCTTATCATGTTGTTTCACGCTGCCCATATTCATCACGGCGATGCGATCGGCGACAGCATACGCTTCACGGTGGTCATGAGTGACGTAAATCGCGCTGAGTCCCGTGTTTTTGACAATGCGGCGCAATTCAAGCGCCAGCTGATCGCGCAGCTGGGCGTCCAGCGACCCAAGCGGCTCATCCAGCATCAGCAAGCGCGGATTCGGCGCCAGGCTGCGCGCCAGCGCCACGCGCTGCTGCTGCCCGCCGGAGAGCGACGCCACGTCCCGTTCGTCCAGGTCCGCCAAGCCCACGCGCGCCAATAGCGACTCTACCTGATTGCCAATTGCTTTGCGCTTCAGTCCGAGTCGCTTCAACCCGTAGGCGATATTGTCCGCGACCGAAAGATGAGGAAATAGCGCGAAATCCTGAAACATCAATCCGAAACCGCGTTCATGCGCTGGAATCGGCCTGATGTCTTCGCCATGGAAGGCGATAACACCTTCGTACTCGGTCTCCAAACCGGCGATGATTCGAAGCAAAGTCGTCTTTCCGCAGCCGCTCGGACCGAGCAAACACAGAATCTCCCCGCCGACGACATCCAGCGACACATCACGCAGCGAGACGATGTCGCCATAAGCATGTGAAACGCCTTGCAGCCGCAGCATTAGAATTCGCCGACGCCGGCGATGCGCAGCCGCTCAATGACGATGAATCCACCAGCGCAGACGAGCATCAAGACGACGCTCATCGCCAGCGACTGACGATACGACGCCATGCCCGGATCGCCAATCAGCCGATAAATCACCACCGGAATCGTCACCCACTCCCGCTGCGCGACAAAAAGCGACGCGCCAAACTCCCCCATGCTGACAGTGAAAGCAAATGTCGCCCCGACCACGAGGCCCCGGCCCAACAAGGGCAGGTCAATCGTCAGCAGCGTATCAAGCGGCTTTGCGCCGAGCACCCGCGCCGCCTCGCGCAAGGACGGCGGAATCGCGCGCAAACTGGGCAAGACACTGCGGATGACGAAGGGCAGCGCGACCAAAGTGTGCGATATCGGAATGATCAGCCAAGACGCGCGCAGATTCAGCGGCGGCTCGTCCAGCGCAATGATGAAACCGAAACCCAATGTCACCGCGCTCGTCGCCAGTGGCAGCATGAACAAGGGGTCCGCCAGCCGCGCCAGCCGACCAGGACGCTGAATCAGATACGATGCGATCATGCCTAGAATCAGGGCGGCAATCATCGCCATCAGCGCGAAACGCAGCGAATTGAACACCGAATCCAGCGGCGCGATGAACAGCAGCGACCCTCGAGACTTCTCGGTCAAACTGGCGTAATTGCTGAAATCCAAGCGTCCCGACGCCAGAACTGAGCGCGAAACGAGCGCCAATAGAGGCGCAAGCGTCAGCCCGGATACGAGGGCGACGCAACAGCCCACAGCCAGCCGTTCAAGACCTGTGCGAGCGCGTCTAGCTATCGTTCTGCTGCTGGCAATCGCCAGATGAAGCCTCTTCTGTGTTGACGTATAGAGCATCATCATCGCCATCATGCTCAGAATCTGCACCAGCGACAGCGCCGCCGCCAGCGGCAAATTAAACATATTGACCGCCTGATAATAGATCTGCACTTCAAGCGTGGCGAATCTTATCCCGCCCAAAATCAGAATCACGCCGAAACTCGTGAACGAAAAGATGAACACCAGCGCGCCAGCCGATAGCATCGCCGGGCGAATCAGCGGCAGTCGGATTTCGCGCCAAAGCGCCCGCTCATCCGCGCCCAGGCAGCGAGCCGCTTCTTCTACGGCAATGCCAACCGACGACCAATAGCTCGTCATGATGCGCAGCGCAACGGCGAAGTTGTAAAAGACATGAACGATGATGATCATCGCCAGCGTCCGCTCCAATTGGATCAGCGTATAATCCAGCGAAAACAGCGAACTCATCACATCGTTGAGCAATCCATTCTTTCCCAGCAGGCTGGCAAATGCCAGCGCCACCACCACCGTCGGCAAGACGAAGGGCAAGGTCGCCAGCGAAAGCAGCAGCGACCGGCCACGGAAACGATAGCGCGCGAAGACGAATGCGCAGGGCGTTGCCAGCAGCAGCGTAAAGACCGTCGAGATTACCGCCTGGTAAACGGTAAAGATCAGCGTCCCGAGGTAATAGTCTGTCGAAAGCAGACTGGCAAAGCCCGAGAGATCGAGCGCGCCAGCGGGCCGCAAACTTACATCCAGGATGGATAGCAGCGGATAGACAAAGAATACGCCAAGAAACGCCAGCGGAATCCCGTAAATGCAGATTGAAAGCTCGCGCGCCCGCCGCATCAACGCAGCATAACTTCCATCCACGCTTGAATCCATTCGTCGCGCTTCGCTTCAATCTCAGCCGGATCAACATGCGCTGGATTCTCAGGAATCAACGCGTGTTTAGCGAATACCTCCGGCAGCATGATATCGTCCCGCACCGGGAAGACGAACATGTTGAGCGGCAATTCTTCCTGAAAAGCCGGGCTCAGCATAAAATCGACGAATTGCCGCGCCGCGCCTTCATTGGCGGCGCCCGCCAGAACGCCGGCGTATTCAATTTGCCGGAAGCACATATTGTCGTCAACGATGGCGCCAGTGATCGCGCCCACGTCCGGATTCTCGCTGTAAAGCACTTCCGCCGGCGGACTGCTGGCATAGCTTACGACCATCGGTCGCGAACCGGTGTCGCGCCCCGCCACCTTGAATTCGCCGTAATAGGCATCGGTCCAGCCATCGACGACTAAAATGTCATTGTCGTAAAGCTCTTGCCAGTAATCCAGATACGTGAAGTCGCCTTCCACGCCATACTCGGCGACGGTCGCAAGCAGAAAAGCCAAGCCCGGCGACGACGTGGCCGGATTCTCCGCTACCAGCAATCCTCCATATTTCGGCAGCAAGAGGTCGCTCAAGCTGCCCGGCAGGCTCAGATCATTCTCCTCGAAATAGGCAATGTCGTAGTTGAGGCAAACATCGCCGAAGTCGACCGGCGTCACACGGTATGTGTCGTCGGGAATGAAATCCGCATTCACGTATTGTAATTCCGGCGACTCATAAGGCGCGAAAATCTCGGCCTCCAGAGCGCGACTCAGGAAGGTGTTGTCGACGCCATATAGCACATCGCCAAGCGGGTTATTCTTGCTCAATATCGCTTGATTCACCATCTGACCAGCATCGCCCGAACGCAGAATTTCGACCCTTAGGCCAGTGTGTTCTTCAAAGGCGGCTAACACCTCTTCCGTCATTGCGAAGCTGTCGTGCGTCAGCACGACCACTCGCTCCGCCTCTTGCGCCGATACGGCTCCAGCGACAATGATCACGACTAGCAGCGCGGAAATTATAGGTCTAAACATGATACGCTCCTGACATCTCAAGTTGAACAATCGACCATCCCGGCAGGCAAGCAAGGCTGGCGCTCGCCGTCGCAGCAGAGACTTCAAGAGTTGGGCGCGGTATAAACAGAAGCCACCCCTGTCGGGGTGTTTACAGGGGTGGCCAAAACAGGGGTGCTGCAGACATTCCTACGCCAGCATTACCTGGATCAGGTATATGGGTCGGCATGGCGAACACGCCCTCTCAGCCTACTCGCGTAAGCTCCCCAAGTCTCGACATATGGTCGTTGTCTATGATTGTACAGTGCCGATACGGTTTGCGCAACAAATTGCTCTCAGGAATGTAGGAGGCGCTCCAGGTACTCGGTAAAGCGTCCGCCGTTGCAGGCTTCCGTATAGCGCAAAATATCTCCGCCGTTTAGTGGATACATCGGATAGCAGCTTGTCGGGGCCGCGCCCTGGGGCGCCTCCACGACCATATCGCAGCCAGGATAAGGGATGATGACTCCATCCGTCGTCCGCTCCAGACGCTCTACTACGCGTTCTACTGTCGCGATAACGGTCTGCGCAACATAGACCAACTCCAAGTCAATGCCCAAATTGTTGTTGATCAGCACATTGCCTTCGCGGTCGCCCGCCAAACCATGAATCACCGCCACTTCGCACGCTATCGCCGGAAACGCTGCCAGCTCATCGCCGCTGTAAGGATCTGCCACTGTCTTCACATCCGGGCGTAGTCTCGGCAGGTCCGTGCCAAGCCAAGCCCTTGACGGCAAGAAGCCGACGCCGGAAATCCGCGCGCGGATGCCCATCACAATGCTGGCTTCTGTTTCTTCAATCACTTCAATGCGCTGCGATTGCGCGAATTGGGTGAACATTGGCGCCAAGCCAAAAGCCTCCAAACCGAAATAGGCGGAACGCACACGCTTCACGCAGCCAGCGCCTACCAGCAGGTCCGATTCCAAACCTCCGGTGAAGCTAAGCAAAGTGAGATCCCGCGGCCGCTTGCGCCGCCGCAGCAGCGCCTTCACAAAGCTGAGCGGCCGTCGATACAGGGTCACGCCACCCAAGGCGAGCGTATCGCCATCCTTGACCGCGGCCGCGGCCTCTTCCAGCGAAACATAGATCTCAGCCGCGCGCATGTCTCGCGCCGATCCGTTTGCGGGCATTATGCCTTCAGAACCTCGACTGGTGGACCAATAACGCTTTACTGTACCGAAGCAAGACGATATTCGCCTATACTATATCTTGACTCAGACATCTGCATCTCTGGGAGACGACCAATGAAACGGATGCGTGAAATATGGCGTAGATCGCGCGTCGGCCGATCAATCCTAGTGACGATCGCGATCTTCACCACCGGATTCGCTGCCGGCAGCTTGTCCCAAGCGCATACGAGCGCCCAGGCGCATACCTTGCTCGGCGATAATGAACAGGCGTTTGAACCCTTATGGGACGCATTCTCAATCATTGAATCCAGTTATATCGATCCAGTTAATGTGCAAGACCTGGTCGGCGGCGCCATAAAAGGCATGGCTGATGCGCTGGGTGACCCCCACAGCGGCTATATCGGGCCCGAACTTTGCCCGAACAGCCGAAACTTTTCCGGAGAATTCTCCGGCATCGGCGTGACAATCAAGACCGATGAAGACACGGGTCACATTAAAGTCGTCACGGTCATTCCCGATACGCCGGCTGACCGCGTTGGCGTTGCTCCAGGCGATGTCTTTCACAAAGTCGATGGCATACGCGTGTCAGGAATGACCCAGGCCGAGCTCTCCGCGCTCGTGCCTGGTCCGCAGGGAACGAGCGTAACTATCGTATTCAAGCGGGATGATGCGCTAATCGCCTTTGAAATTGTTCGCGACGTATTTGAAATCCCAAACGTTGCCTACGATATCGTGGGCGACAAGATCGCCTACATATCCATGTTGGGCTTTCACGACCTCTCGCGCGCCCAGTTGGATGAAGCTTTTGAAGCCGTCGAAATTGACAGCGCCACCGGACTGATTTTCGATATTCGCAACAATCCTGGGGGCACGCTGGCCAGCGCCATCGAGATCGGCAGCGCATTTATTGAAGACGGCGTGTTGTTGCGGCAGGTCTCGCGTGACCGCAGCGAAGAAGTCACCCGCGCCACTGGCGGTTTCGCCAACATTGAACTGCCAATCGTCGTTCTGGTCGACGAGACCAGCGCTAGCGCTTCTGAAGTAATCGCCGGCGCCATGCAAGACCATGGCGTCGCCGCCATCCTGGGCGAAACAACCTTCGGCAAAGGCACCGTGCAGAATCTTCCCAAACTTTCAAACGGTGGTTGCTTGCGAATCACCGTAGGCCGCTGGCTAAGGCCAAACGGTCACTGGATCCACCAGCAAGGCATCAGGCCCGATATCATCGTCGAACGGAATCCCGACGGAGATAACTCGGACGCCGCGGAATATGATGCGCAGTTGGCCGCCGCGATCCAATACATCGAATCGCTTCGCGACTAACTGTGTCGGGAATCCTACTATGAAGCGGAGAGCTGGCGCCCCCGAACATTTCACGCTAGCCAAGGCCGCTCTTCGCTGCTATAATTCGCTTGTATTCGATTTGAAGTTACGCGGGGAGTCGGCGCATGGCGATCGCCTTACAAATTACGTCCATAGTTCTGTCGATCGCGCTAATTATCTTGATCTTGCTGCAAGTCAAAGGCGGCGCGCTTGGCAGCTTGCTGGGCGGCGACGCCGGCGGTGGCATCGCGCGGACTCGTCGTGGCTTGGAGAAAACGCTCTTCCGCATCACCATTTTCCTGTCGATTGCCTTCCTCGGCATCGCGCTTTTCGCCGTGGCAACGCCAGGCTAGCCGCGCCGGCATACTCATCGGTCAACAAAAGAGTCGATAATTCAGCAGCGTTCCGCTACAGTGGCAGGGCGCTGTTATGGGTACTGAGACACTCAACATGTTTCGCGGCTTTCGCTGGCAACTGATAGCCCTGATTCTTGCGCTTTTGCTATTCCTAAGCGGCGCCTTGTTTCGCCTAAATCGCCAATCCAGCCAGTCTAAACCCATATCTCCAACGCCGGCCGCGCTCGTGGCAATGACTTCGACCAATACCGCGCTTATCGATTCGCCGCCTACGTCGGCTGCGGACGTTGCGCAGCAAGCCATTAACCATGCACCCAACACTTCCGATCCCGCCTACCGCGAAGGACTTGTTGGCGCAATTCGCCGCTTGAATCCGCTCTTCGCCCATTTGAACGCGGTTGACCGTGACATTTCCAGTCTGATCTTCGAGGGACTATTCGGGACAAACGAATATGGCGAAGTCGTGCCGCGGCTGGCCGAGCGCCTCGTCATCTCGTCGGACGGCATTGAATATGTCGTCAAACTCCGTGAAGACATTCGTTGGCAAAATGGCCTGCCCTTCAGCGCCGATGATGTCATCTACACCATGTCGCTGCTCGGCGATCCGGCCTACGGCAAAATTTCGACTGTCGGAGAGTTCTGGGGCACAGTCGAGGTCCAAAGACTTGACGACTATCTCTTGCGCTTTCGCTTGGCGCAGCCACTGAGCAGTTTTACCCACCTCCTGACAATTGGCATCTTGCCCGAACAGGCCTTGCGCGGCACGGCAGTGACGGACCTGGCTCAGCACCCCTTTAACTTGTCGCCAATCGGAACCGGTCCTTATCAACTTGCCGGATTGCGCCTGGACTCGGAAAACTCCATTGCGTCGGTCGAACTTGCGCGGTCGCCGGTATTTCTTGAGCGCCAAGAAGCGCAGGGACGCTACCACCTGCCGCGCTTGAGTTTTCGTCTCTTCCCCAGCGGCGAAGCGGCGATCGCGGCCTACGCCTCCGGCGAACTCAGCGCCTTGGCCAACCTCGCCTCGCGCGGCCAACTGCTGACCTTGCCGAACAGTCAAGTCTACACGCTAACCGATTCTTCGGTCACGATGATTATTTTCAATTGGAAGCAATCGATTTTCGCCGAGCGCCGTCTGCGCCAAGCGCTCTCGCTTAGCCTCGATGCGCCGGAGCGAATACGAATGAATCTAGGCGCGGAATTCGCCTACGCCGACAGCCCATATTCGCCGGGCTCGTCCGTCTATCGGCCTAATCCATTTTGGCTAGCCCATGACCTCGAGCGGGCGCTTGCCCTATTGGACGCGGCTCGAATTGCGCCCGGCGACCCGGGGGGAGAATCAGTCCCCGAATCCGACGAAGACGCTGCCGCCGACCCTGGTATCCGCTTCAGCCTGTTGATTGAAGACTCGAAGCCACTGCGCCAGCTTGCCGCCGACATCGCCTCGCAATGGAGTCGGCTTGGATTCCAAGTGGAGGTAGAAGCAGTCGGCGCCAACGAACTTGCGAATCGACTGACGACCGGTCGATTCGACTCGGCTATTGCTACAATGCGAATTGGTGGCGACTTCGACCTCTATCGCTATTGGCATCCTGCCCAGTTAGACAACGGGCGAAACTACGGCGCCGTCTCCAACCACGAAATCGCCGAATTGATTGAGCGGGCGCGCCGCGAGACGTATAGCGGTCGCCGCGCCCTTCTCCAGCAGAACTTTCAGGAAGCATTCGCCGAAGAGGCGATTGCGATCCCACTCTATTACCCGCTTTTCACATTCATCGTTGGTGCGGAGATTGAAGGAATACGGCTGGGTTACCTAACATCGCCGGCCGATCGCTTCCGCGGGATTGGCGATTGGCGTATCGCCGCGCGCTAGTTAAGGCGCCGCCTCGCGCCGCAGAATCTCTCGCAGCAATTCTTTCCGCGCCGCGCCACCCAAAGTCTCCAGCTTCCGCGTATCCAGTGGATCAATCTCTTCGCGCAGCAGCCGCAAATCCTCCTCATCGGGCGGACCCGTTTCTCCGAGGTCAGCGGCGACATCCAGCTCGAATGCGGTCTTTCGCGCGACCTGCTCCAACTCAACGCCCGGATGAGCGCTCGTCAGCCGCATCCGGCCTTCAGCCCAATCAAACTGACCCAGATCCGTGATCATATAACGCGGACCGCCGCCGCGCTGACGATGCGGCACATGCCCCAGCCCGCTGATGAAATCGATCTTTCGCGCGAAGGTCAGCCGCGAGTGACGCGGCACGTACAAATAAGTATGGTCGTAATTCGGCGTAACATCGGGAATGCCGCCGCTGCCGGGCAGTCGCAGGCGTGGCTTGCGATAATCCTTGCCAAAGGCGATATTGTTCATATTGCCCTGCTGATCCACCTGCGCCGGCCGGAAGAACTCCTTGGGCTGAAACTTGGGCAGAATCTCCGCCGCCCCCGCCGCGAAGCCCAGATGGATCAATCCTTTGCCCACCCACAGCTTCTCGATGTCGGCAATGCCGAGCGGACCCCAATCCTGCACCAGCGCTTGACCGATCGCCGAGGTGAAACGCGCGCGCGGCGCGTATCGAATCTTGCCCAGAATCAGCCCAGCGGCGACCAAGGGCGTGTTGATGCCCTGCGCCCAAACATCGCCATCCCGCACCTGCCGCGAAATGCAAACGCAGATGAGCTCGTCAATGGAATAGTTGCTTTTGCTAGGCAATGCCCTACGCGCCGCCGTCGCTGCTTGCTCGAACCAGTCGCACAAACTGGCGCTTGCCGACTTGCAGCACCGCCGGCAGCATTTCCGGCCTCACCGATGCTTGCAGGCTGTCCACCTTGGCCTCGTTCAAGCGCACGCCATTCTGTTGGATCAGGCGTCGCGCTTCGCCCCGACTGTTCACCATTTTGAGCCGAACCAGTATATCGCGAACTTCTTCTTCGGCGGTCAGCTCCGCCTCTCTAATGTCATCCGGTACGCCCGCGCCACCGCGGAACACCTCATCCCAACGCGACTGCGCCGCCTCCGCATCCTCCGGACTGTGGAAGATCCCCACGATTTTACGCGCCAGGCGCATCTTCGTCTCATTGGGATGCGCCGCGCCCGAACGCAAGTCCGCCTCAAGCGCCGCAACTTGCGCCGGCGTCCAGCCCAAAATCAGCTTGTGGTAGACTCCCATCGCCTTGTCCGGCAGGCTCATCACCTTGCCAAACATATCCCAAGGTTCCGACAGCAGCGGAATATGATTGCCCAAACTCTTGGACATCTTGATCTCGCCATCAGTTCCCGGCAGGCTCTCGCCCATGATGATGGCGATCTGCGGTTTCTGCCCCAAACCAGTCTGCAATTTGCGCCCGGCCACCAAGATATTGAACAGCTGATCCTGCCCGCCAACCTGAACATCAGCTTCCTGCGCCACCGCGTCATAGGCTTGCATCAGCGCATAAAAGAATTCATGCAGGTAGATCGCCTTTTCGTCTTCGATGCGTTTGGCGAAGTTCTCCCGCACCAGAAACTGCTGCACAGTGAAGTGGCTCGCAAGGCGGATGATATCGGCGAAATCCAGCGGCGCCAGCCATTCGTCATTGCGGCGCACCCGCGTCCGCTCTTCATCCAATATCTTGAAAGCCTGCTCGGCATAAGTGCGCGCGTTATCTTCCACATTCTGCATCGTCAGTTGATCGCGCGCCGAATCCTTGTCCGACGGGTCGCCGATCAAGCTGGTAAACGTGCCCACCAGGAAGGTCACATCGTGCCCAAAATCCTGGAACTGCCGCAATTTGCGCATGGTTATCGTGTGTCCCAAATGCAGATCCGATGTGCGCGGGTCGTAGCCGCAGTAAACCCGCAGCGGACGCCGCTCGCGTTCACATTCATGCAAACGCTCGCGCAGGTCTTTCGCCATATTCTCGCGCGTCGCGGCATTGCCATAGGCGGCGCCGGACATCAACACTTCGACTTGTTCTTCTATCGTCGCCATCTCGCATTCCCGTATGAATGGGCAGCTTGCACAGCGCCAGTATACCATAGCGACGCGCCCCTGTTCAGTCTCATGGGCGCTGGCTATAATTCTCTGGGCGTAAAGACCTGCGGCAACTTGAATAGTTTGCTCTTCACTTCGATTCAACATGAAGGATTCACCAATGGATAAGATGAGCAGCGCCGAAGTACGGCAAACCTTTCTCGACTTTTTCGCAGAAAAGGACCACCGATCGGTCGCGTCATCTTCGTTGGTTCCCGCCGATGACCCCACGCTGCTTTTCGTCAACGCCGGCATGGTGCAATTCAAGGACGTATTCCTCGGCCACGACAAGCGCGATTACCAGCGCGCTGCAACTTCGCAAAAGTGCATGCGCGTCAGCGGCAAGCACAACGACCTGGAAAACGTCGGCCCATCGCCGCGCCATCACACCTTCTTTGAAATGCTGGGCAATTTCAGCTTCGGCGATTATTTCAAGCGCGATGCCATCAAATACGCTTTCGAATTGTTGACGGCGATATACAAGCTTCCGGCTGACCGGCTGGCAGTCACCATCTATGAAAATGACGACGAATCCTACGACTGTTGGGTGAACGAAGTCGGCATCAACCCCAAGCGCGTCGCCCGCATGGGACCGTCCACCAATTTCTGGCAAATGGCTGATACCGGTCCCTGCGGACCAAACACCGAAATCCACTGGGACAAGTTTCCGCAACAAGGCGACGACGACGTGATCGCCTTGCTGCAAGCCGAAGACGATCGCTTCCTGGAAATCTGGAACCTGGTTTTCATGCAATTCAATCGCCAGCAAGCCGATCCCGATCACAGCGGGAAATGGGATGTCCCCCTGCCAGCGCCCGGCGTCGATACCGGCATGGGCTTTGAACGCATCCTGACCATTCTGCAAAGCGTCGAAGCCAACTACGAAACCGACCTCTTCACGCCCATCATCGAGCGAACCCAAGAACTCACCGGCCACAGCGACGCCGAACGCGACGCCAACATCGTGCCTTACCGCGTCATCGCCGATCACATCCGCGCGGCTGTCTTCCTCATCAGCGACGGCGTCATGCCCGGCGCCAAAGGACGCGCCGCCATCCCCCGTATCGTGATTCGTCGCGCCGCCCGCTTCGGCCGCGAAATCGGCTTCGACCGCCCCTTCCTCGCTCAAATCGCCGATTCCGTAATCGACATCATGGGCGAGCATTACGGCAAGCTCGTCGAGGACGCCGAATACATCAAACGCATCATCACCCTGGAAGAAGAACGCTTCCAACGCACCATGGATCGCGGCCTAAATGAACTGGATGATATGCTTCAAGAGAGTCAAGAACTGATTCAAATCTCCACGGCTCTTTCAGAGGAGCAGCTTATCCACTACGCCCGTGATGTCTCCCATCAAGTGGCCGATCAGCTAGAGCGCTCCAGATTAGATATCAGTAACACTGTAGCCGATATTCTGAACCCCCCTCGAGGACTTGATCAAAGCGGCATTCCCAACATCTCGCACTCGCTTCGCAAACATGACGAGGAATTCCGTCGGATTTTCGGTAAGGCCATTGAGCACATAAATCCGGAAACCGCTAACATACCTGACATGCGGCAAGCGCTGAAGAACGCGAGTCAAGAGATAAATGGCCAGAAAGCCTTCTATCTCAAAGCAACTCTGGGCCTACCCTTCCAAGTCACTAAAGACGTCGCCGAGGAACATGCTTTGACTGTCGACGAAGCCGGCTTCGCCGCCGCCGAGGCCGAACATGCGCTTATCAGCGGTGGCGGGCAAGCCATGGGCGAAATCGAATCCGGCGACTTTTACCGCGCGCTCCTCGCTGATTTGCAAGCAGCCGGGCAACTTCTCGCGAGCGGCTTTGCCTACAATCCCTACAGCGATTCGCCGACCAACTCTTCGGCGCTCGCCTTGCTGCAGGAGGGGCGTCGCGTGAATTCCGCCATGCTTGGCGAAAAAGTAGAAATTGTCCTCGCCGAAACCCATTTCTATGTCGAAGCCGGCGGTCAAGTCAGCGATACTGGCACGATCACTGGCGACGGCTGGATCATTGAAGTAGAAGCGATGAAACAGCCCGTCGTCGGTCTGATCATCCACATCGGCGAAGTGGTCGAAGGCAATCCATCGGTCGGCGATGCCGCTGCCGCTCAAGTCGATCGCGCGCGCCGCAAGGACATCACCCGCAATCACACCGCGACCCACCTGCTGCATGCCGCCCTTCGCAACCAGTTGGGGGCGCACGTGCAGCAACGTGGCTCGCTCGTCGCGCCCGAACGGCTGCGCTTCGACTTTTCGCATCCGGAAAAAGTCTCCGATAAGGAACTGGCTGCTGTATCCGCGGCGATCAGCGGCGCAATTCTAAGGAATTACCCCGTAACCGATGACGCCAAATCACTTCAGCAGGCGCAAAGAGAAGGCGCGATGGCGCTTTTCGGTGAGAAATACGGCGACACCGTCCGCACCGTCATCATTGAAGATGACGTCCAACGGTATAGTTACGAATTATGTGGCGGACTACACGTGAACCATACCGCCGAAATTGGCAGCTTTGTCATCACCAGCGAAGGCAGCGTTAGCGCCGGCATTCGGCGTGTCGAGGCGCTCACCGGTCACGCTGCAGCCGCATACTTGCAAGCGAAACTGGAAACGCTGAACACCGTTGCCCGACAACTCGGCGCGCTGCCAATGCAAGCCCCGGAGCGGATCACTGGCCTCCAAACCGAACTCAGCGAGGCGAGGCGCGAGATTGAAGACCTGCAGCGAAAGCTGGCGCGCCACAGCTTCAACAGGTTGATCGACCAGCAGTTGGAAAGCTTGGACGGGGTGCAAGCCCTGGTCGCGCAATTGGACGGCACACCCATGGAAACCATGCGCGAAATGACGGATTGGTTCCGCAATCGCGTCGACAATGGCGTCATGGTTCTCGCCAGCGACATTGACGGAAAACCACAAATCGTCGTGGCTGTATCAGACGCGTTGGTTAAAGACGGCATTCGCGCTGGCGACATCATCAAGCCGATCGCTCGCATCGTCGGCGGCGGTGGCGGCGGAAGACCCCAGATGGCGCAAGCCGGCGGCGTCGACAGCAGCAAAATCCAAGCCGCGCTGGATGCCGCCCGCGGCCTCATCGCCGACGCCTGAGGCTAGTTTTTCTTACGTTCCGTCGGACGCTGAATCCAACTCGGCGTATACTCGTACTTGATGCCACCAGAAATTGAGCGCCTCCAGCTTACGCCGACCGATACTGTCGTCACCGTACGCGAACGACTGGCAAGCCTTCGCGGCCGCCGCGTCCTGCTCATTTGGCCCTCGGACGGCAAACCGCTCGGGCGCAAACTGGACATCGTGCTGATTCAGCGCGATGCCGATCGCCGCGCAATTCAGTTGGCGCTCGTCTCTAAGGACAAAGCCATTACAGCGCACGCCGCCGAGCTGAATATCAGCTGCTTTGCCTCCATCGAAGCCAGCCAAGTCGAACGCTGGAAACGGGGCCGGCAAAAACGCTTCCTGCCCCGCTATCACAAGCCGAGCCCCGATCTGCAGACGGAGGACCTCGCCATCATCGCCGATCGCATCGAGCGGCGCAAACGGGGTTCTACCTGGCGCGCTGCCATCGAGCGAATCGTCGTCCTTGCGCTGCTCATCGGCGTAATCGGCAGCGCTTTCTACGTCGTTATCCCGAGCGCAGTCGTTGAGCTGACCCTGGCCGAACAAGAAATCGTCGCGGTCGTTGACATCCTCGCCGACAGCAAAGCGAATGCGGTCAATCTGGAACAAGGCGTCATTCCCGCCTTGACGCTCCGCGAAACGGTGGAAACCACCGCAACAATACCCGCGAGCGGTATCTTCCCGCTGGATAGCGTCTCGGCAGCTGGCATCGTGACTTTTACCAATCTGGGCAATGCGCTCGCGATCATTCCTGCGAAGACGATTTTAGGCACCAGCGCCGGCGAGCCGATCCTCTTTGAGACCGTGGCCGAAATCGTCGTGCCGGGCGGCATCGGGCGCAGCGTTGATGCGACCGTCCAGGCGAGGGAAGGCTACCGCGGCAGCATCGGAAATGTCAGCGCCGGCATGATCAATACCGTGATCGGCGCGCTGGCGGAAAAGGTATCAGTCATCAATTTGGCGCCAGCCGCTGGCGGCGGGGCGCCCAGCGTCAAGGTCGTCGCCGAGGTCGACAAGGTCCGCCTGCTCGAAAGTGTACGCATACAGTTGCAGTCGCTCGCTTTTGAGCAGATGCGCGCAACACTGCCCGAAAGCCAAGTGATTGTCATCGAGTCGCTGGGCGTCGACGAAGAGCGCAAAGAATGGATTAGATATTCGGCCGATGTCGGCGCCATGACCAGCGAACTTTCATTGTCTATGCGCGCGGTGGTTGCTGCCCTTGCCATCGACGATCGCTACGCCAGGCAAGTCGCAGTCGGCAGCCTCAAAGCGAATCTGCCGCCAGACAAGATCTTGGTCGGCGATTCAATTGAATACTCCCGCGGTCCCTTCACAATCGGGCGCGTAAACGGGAAAGTCCAATTCACCGCTGCCACAAGCGCAAGCGCAAGATCCGAATTGGACTTAGGCGCCCTGCGCGCGGCGCTAGCAGGACTAAGCCTCGACGAAGCCCTTGCCCTGCTCTTGGCGAAAACCGAGCTATCGGCCTTCGTTCCGCCGGTATTGAACTTGTATCCGAAGGGTCTGGCGCGGATGCCAATGCTCCCGATCAGAATCGACCTGCAAATTAAAGGCGCAACATGATCGGGCGTCTTATTGGCATCGATCATGGCAGCCGGCGTATCGGACTTGCGGTCAGCGATGCCATGGGCATCGGCGCGCGTGAACTGACTATTCTTACGAGCAAAGGCGACGCCGCCGACTTCGCCGAAATTGCCGCCATCGCGAAACGTACTTCGGCCGTTGGCCTCGTCGTCGGTATCCCGCATAATCCGAATGCGCCGGCTGGCGCTCCAAAGCAAGCCGACATCGTTCTCGATTGGAGCGCTCGCTTACGAGCCGCCGTGCAATTGCCAGTCGCCGAAGTAAGCGAATACTTGACCAGCAAGGAGGCGCAAGCGCTGGCGAGGCAGGTCAAGCGTGATCCACGGCAGCCAATTGATGATCTTGCGGCGCGCATCATTCTGCAATCCTACCTCGATGCGCTAAGCTACGGTTCGGCTACGTTTCCCCCGCCCGTGCCTAGCCTCTAAGTGGTTCCAAACAACGATTGGGTTTGCCTGCAATGGGCAAGAAATCGCCAAAATAAAGCAACATCGTAGGGGCGAGCCGGTGGCTCGCCCGCTTTTGTCATCACTGCCAGTCGCGATTTTGCCTGACTAACTTGAAACTACTCAACCTAAATCGGCTATATTATGAGTTGTAGCAATCACCGCGCCGCCATAAGACAGCGAGATCGAAACTTGCGCAATCTACACGACACTCAGCCAAGCCGCAGCTATTATCTGAAGCGGCGTGAAGACGGCTTGCGCGCCCCGCCCAAACTGCTGTTCTGGGGCTTGATAATCTTCTTTCTGCTCGTCATTCTCGGCATCGCCGGCTTCGTTTTCGGTTTCCGCGAAGTCCTTCGCCCAGCGCAGCAGCAGCGCCTCATCGACCAACTGCCCTTTTTAAGCGTCCTCCGCAATCCGACGCCGATTGGCGGTGTATTTCCAACGATCGTAGCGCCGGAGAATGCGGACGCCGCCTTGTCCCTGCTTGAGATGCCCCTGGATATCGCCTCGCCGACTGCAACACCGTCAAGCCAAACCGTGGCAAAAGCGACAGCATCGCCGCCGGCGGATTTGGCGACCGCGACCGACCTTCCGACGCTCGCCCATACCGCGGCGCCGCCGGCGACTGAGCGCATTGCCACAGTCGTCATTCCATCCCCGACGCCAATCCCGGCGGTTGTCGCCACGTCGGACCGCTTCCCCACAGGCGCGCCACGCAACAACCCGCCTCCCTCAGCCAGAATCTTCGGACTGCTGCACCAGCAGCAAACCTGGAACAACTGCGGTCCCGCGACCATCACCATGGCGCTAAGCTACTATGGCTGGCGGCGCGATCAGGCTTTTGCCGCCGACCGCCTCAAACCCAATCGCGAGGACAAGAATGTCAGTCCGGATGAACTGGCTGCCTTCGTGAACGAAGAGAGCGCTGTCAAGGCGATCGTCCGCATGGGCGGAACCATCGAATTGCTCAAGCTCGTGGTCGCGAACGAATTCCCGGTGGTCATCGAAACTGGCGCCATGTTTGAAGCCGATGATTGGATCGGCCATTATCGCGCCTTGGTCGCCTACGATGATGCCTATGAGCTCTTCTATTTCTTCGACAGCTTTCTCGGCGTCGGTGACTCCGCGCAAGGCGTCAGCATCAGCTATGCCGAGGTCGACGCCCACTGGCATGCTTTCAATCGCACATTTATCGTCGTCTATGAACCGCAGCGCGAAGCGCTTCTGCGCGAATTGCTCGGCGACTACGCGGACCTAAGCGGCGCCGCTCAAATCGCCTTCGAAACGGCGCAAATCGAGGCGCGCCGCGAGCCGCAAAACGCCTTTGCCTGGTTCAACATGGGTACCTCTTTGGTCGCGCTGGAGCGCTACGCGGAAGCCGCAACCGCCTTTGACCAAGCAAACCGCACGGGCAAGTTGCCCTGGCGCATGCACTGGTATCAATTCGGTCCTTTTGCCGCGTACTTCCACGTCGGTCGTTACGACGATGTCATGAGCCTCGTGCGAATCAATCAGAATAACGCCCGTGAACTCGAAGAAACCTATTATTGGAGCGGCATGGCGCATGAGGCGCAAGGCAATCCGCAGGCCGCCGCCGCCTCATATCGCCGCGCCCTCGCCTACAACCCGCGCTATGACGCCGCCCGCCAAGCCCTCGCCTCCCTCAACTAGGTACTTCCAAGACAAATATAAGAATGGCTGCCGTCTAAATGGAAATTCCAGTTTATTCGAAAGTGTGTACCGGCAAGGGAACTGCACGGTGTACCGGCGACGGTTCTACCGCGTGTACGGGCGAGCCGGTGGCTCGCCCACTATTACTCTTCGACGCCAAATCTATTTTCACACGACAAACTTGTAACCGCTTGGGCATCTGAATGACAGCAAAAGGCAAGCCCGGCGCCTCCCTTCTGCAGCGCAATCGCCGCATCGCCCGTTCCACACTGATCGTCATGATCGCCTTCGCCATCGCCAAGCTGATCAGCCTGGCGCAAACGCTAATCATCGCCCAAGTGTTCGGCGTCGGTCCCGAACTGGACGCCTACGTCGCCGCCAATCGCATCCCCGAACTCATCGTCATCCTGATTTCCGGCGGCGCCTTGACACACGCCTTTATTCCCATTTTCAGCGCTTTCCTCGCAAGGGGAGACCTGGACGCCGCCTGGAATCTTTCCAGCAACCTGATCTCGACAATCTTCATGCTCGCTCTTGCTATTAGCGCGATTGTCTTTCTGCTTGCGCCTTGGCTGGTGAGCAATCTTGTCGCGCCTGGTTTCGACCCGCCAACCGCCCGAAACACTGTTGAAATGATGCGCATCCTGCTGCTGAGCACCATCATCTTCGCCATTAGCGGCATTTTCAGCGGCATCCTCAACTCGCATCAGCATTTTCTGCTGCCTGCCCTGGCGCCGATCATGTTTGATATCGGCATCTTGGCCGGCGTGCTCTTCTTGCTGCCCCGCTTCGGCGTGCATGGCATCGCCCTTGGCGCAGTGCTCGGCGCCGCGCTGCATTTCTCGATTCAATTGCCAGGGCTAATCCGCTACCGCATGAAATTTCGCTTTGAACTCGGTTTGAACAATCCGCAACTATGGCGCGTCATCCGTCTCATGCTCCCGCGCATCGGCGGCTTGGGCGTCTTCAGTCTCAATTTCCTCGTGATGAACAACATCGCTTCGCGCCTTGGCGTCGGTTCGGTGAGCGCGCTCGACTGGGGCTGGCGACTGATGCAGATTCCGCAGACCCTGCTCGGCACCGCGATGGGCATCGTCATCTTCCCCACCCTCGCCGCATTGAGCGAAATGAACGACCTGACCGGCAAACGCGACGCCATGTCCGGCGCATTGCGCTTCATCTTGATCAGCAGCATCCCGTCGGCCATCGGCTTGATCGTGCTGGGGCGTCCGCTCATCAGTCTGCTTGAGCGCGGCGCTTTTGACGCATCCGCCTCAGCTCTGGTCTACAGTACGCTCAGTATGTTCACCCTGGGCTTGATCGTGCATTCGGCGCTGGAAGTGATCGCCCGCAGCTTCTACGCCGATAAAGACACCCTCACCCCGCTATTCGCCGCGCTCGGCGGCGCCGCCATAAACTTCATCGCCGCCATCCTCCTCAGCGATGCGCGCGCGGTCGACGCCAACGCATTCCTCAACTCGGTAACCGAGATCATGCCCTTCGCCGGCCTACATCGCGAAATCGGAAATGTCAGCGGCTTGGCGCTAGCCAATTCGCTCGGCGTCATGTTTGAAGTGATAACATTGCTCTATATTCTGCGGCGGCGCTGGCGCGGCATTGGCGAAAACGCTCTTGCGCGCACGCTGTTGAAGACGCTCGTCGCTTCTCTGGTCATGGCGGCGGTCATTGTCCTGGTGGACACGCTGTGGCTAGCGACAATTCAAAATCGCGGCACATCCATTACAATCATCCGGCTTCTGGTGGAAGGCGCTGTCGGCCTGGCTGTTTTCGCTATCGCCGCCCTGCTGCTGAAAATGCAGGAAATATCGGAGTTTTGGGCTATTATCAGACGCGCCCCCACGGTCGAGAACTAATACCAAGCAAGTAATAAGGAATGAGTGTCACGCCAAAAAGAAGCCCAAACATTTGAATAGCTGTAGGGACGAGCCGGTGGCTCGCCCGCGCTTGCTACAGATTTCCAACCGCTTTTCGCCTGACGAACTTAGTATTACCAAGAAAGGCCGCTTATGCCTATCACGATCAAATCACTGACGCTCGGTCCCTTCGCCACCAACGCCTACCTGGTCGCCGACACCCGGACCAATAACGCCATACTTATTGATCCGGTAGATGACGCGCCCGCCATTCTTCGCGCCGCCGCCGCCGAAGGCTGGCAGATCCAGCTCATGATCGCGACGCACGCCCATCTCGATCATGTTTTGGCCAGCGCTGCGATCAAGGACCAGCTAAAGATTCCATTCCTAATCCACCAAGAGTGCGAAGCGCTTCTCGAGGAGATTCCGCTGCAAGGCATCTACTTTGGACTGGGGCAACTGCCGGCCGCCGCCAATCCAGACCGCCTCCTCAATAGCGAAGGCGAAATCATCGAGCTTGATTCCATACGTCTGAAGAGCCTATATACGCCCGGGCACGCGCCGGGCCATCTCAGCTTCTATCTCGCCGATCACAAAATTCTCTTCAGCGGCGATACGCTCTTCGCCGGCAGCATTGGCCGCACTGACTTGCCCGGCGGCGACCACGCCCTGCTGATGAAGTCCATCTTCCAGCAGCTAATGATCCTAGACGATGATGTCCAGGTTTTGCCAGGCCACATGGGCGCTACCGCCATCGGCCGCGAGCGGGCGACCAACCCGTTCATCCTGTCCTACCGCGCTTGAACCGGCAAGCCAATCTATAAGGCTTGTCCACTAATGCCAATCATACGCAGAATAAACTAAAACAATGCTGCAATCATATAATGCGAGTGCGTCAAGCCTTGCGAAAGGCAACAGGCTACGACGGAGCCGCGACGCATAGCTCCCCTTCCCTAGCTTGCTGGGGAAGGGGCCGGGGGATGGGGTAAAAAAAACGATGCGCATATTAACACTGTTTCTGGATGGTATCGGTTTGGGCGATGACGATCCCGAAAGCAACCCCTTCGCCATCGCCGATACACCCGTCATGCGCAGCCTGGCAAATGGCAATCGCTGGCTCGCCGCTACCGGTTGCCAGCGCAGTGAGCGGTCCGTCTTCATCCCGACAGATCCTCGGCTGGGCGTCCCCGGCCGACCCCAAAGCGGCAGCGGGCAGGCAAGTCTGCTCACTGGCTTAAATGTGCCAAAGTTGATTGGCCGTCACTACGGTCCAAAGCCCGAAGCCACGACGCGCGAAATCATCGCCCGGCACAGTTATTTCAAGCGCTTGGCGCGGCGAGGCTTGTCCGCCCGGCATCTGACCGCCTATCCAGCCGGGCTGCTTGCAGATTTCGCCCGCGGCAAGACGCTGCGATCCAGCGTGCAGCAGGCCGCCTTTGAATCGGGGGCGCTCCATTTCTCCCTCGACGATGTCATCGCGCGCCGCGCCCTCACCGCAGAATGGACGACCGATAGCTGGCGCCGTCACCTCAAGATCGACTGCTTGCCCGATTACTCTCCCTGTGACGCCGGGCGAATGTTGGCGCAGCTGTCCCGAAGCTATGACTTCGCTTTTCATTCGCACTGGCTGACCGATCGCATCGGGCATCGCGGCACCCTTGCGCGCGGCGTAGAAATCCTTGAGCGCTTCGACCAGGTACTGCTTGGCTTGCTGGATGAATGGCGCGACGACGAAGGCTTAATCGTGATCACCAGCGACCACGGCAACATGGAAGATCTCAGCACCCGCCGTCATACCATGAACGACGTGCCGACCGTCGTGATCGGGACGCGCGCCCCGGAGTATGCCGCGGGCTACCGCAGCCTGACCGACTTCGTCCCCGCCTGTGATAGAATGCTTGTCGGCAAGGCCTGATTTCCGCCAGACGAAGCGAGACGCTCTTGAACAACAAAGTCATTAGGTCAATCTTCGCCATATTCTTGGCGCGGCTTGCGATCAACGTAACCAGGCGATTTCCCTATCCATTCGTATCACCAATCGGCGAATCATTCGGTGTTTCCGCCGTCAATATTCAGAATGTCATCGGTCTGACCAACGGCGCCGGCTTGCTCAGTCCGCTCTTCGGTACTGTATCCGAACGATACGGCAAGAAAACCGTGATGATTGGCGCTCTGCTGATGATGACCGGCTTAAGCGCTCTCGGCGCGATCTTCGCCGATTATGCTGTATTTGTCGTCGTCATGTTTGGATTTGTCGTCGGCAAGATCATCTACGACCCGACTTTTCAAGCCTATATTGGCGACGTCATCCACTTTAGCCGACGCGCGCGTGTGATGGGCATCGCCGAGCTGAGTTGGGCGCTGTCCCTGGTCATCGCCGCGCCCGTAGCCGGCTTCCTGCTCGACGTCAGCACCCTGCAGGCGATATTTGCCTTTCTTGCGGTCCTGCTTGGGACTAGCGCCTTCGTATTCTGGCTGCTGGTGGAGCCAATTGATCAGAAGATCCGCCAGCGGCGATTACGGATTCTAAGTCCGCTTTCGGCCATGCGCATCGTAAGCGCCCATCCGCCAGCGGTCTTCGCGCTATTCTTCACGATTTGCCTCACCGCTTCGCACGAAATCTTCTATATCAATTACGGCTTATGGATGGAAGACAGCTTCGGGCTGATTTTGACCGCCCTCGGCGCGGTGACCATTGTAATCGCTGCAGCCGAAGTCATCGGAGAATTCATCGTCATCACGCTCGCCGATCGCTATGGCGCCAAACGGACGTCGATGTGCGGCATGTTGACCGCCGCTATCTGCTTTCTGATCATTCCCAATCTGTCCTTCAGCCTGCCGGTCGCGATGTTTGGCATTTTTGTCATGTTCATCTGCGTCGAAACGGCAATAGTTTCCGCGCTGCCTCTTTTCAGCGAGATCCTGCCCGAATCTCGCGCCATTATGATGAGCGCGAATGTCGGCGCCCATTCGCTTGGACGCATGGCGGGCGCGGCCCTCGGCGCTCTGATCTACAATTTCAGCGCGGGCAACTTCTTGCTGATCGGGCTCGTCGCCGGCGGGCTCGGTATCCTGGCCTTCCTTGTCATGCTGCGCTTCATTCCCGCCAGCGGAACCGAGACTCACTGAATGACTGGCAATCGCAACGACCCAGCCGCTATATTCAGAATGTACGCAAGCCTCGCCTTGACTATGTTCCCGCCATACCCTAGAATCCCTTGGCGTTGTTTCAGCAGGTGCTTCCATGTTTGAATCCCTGAGCCAAAGACTCGACACTGCCTTTGAAGGCTTGCGCAAAGGCGGGCGAGTGAAAGAAGCCGACGTTAAAGCCGTCATGCGCGAAGTGCGCATGGCGCTGCTTGAAGCCGACGTCGCCTTGCCCATCGTAAAAGACTTCATCAAAGAAGTGCGCGAACGCGCGCTCGGCGAAGAAGTGCATAAGGCGCTGAAACCGAGCGAGCAGATCGTCAAGATCATCCACGAAGAGATGGTGGATATGCTCGGCGAGCCCGGCCGTCTCAGCTACAGCGGAAGCGCAAGGCCGCATGTCATCATGATGGTCGGATTGCAAGGTTCAGGCAAGACAACCAACACCGCGAAGCTGGCTCTTCACCTAAGAGCCGAAGGGCGCAAGCCCTTACTGGTCGCCGCCGATACCTATCGGCCCGCCGCCGTCGATCAATTGGTCACGCTGGCGAAGCAGATCAATGTCCCTTATTACGAAGAGGGCGCGTCCGCAGCACCGCCCGCGATCGTCAAGCGCGCGCTGAAGCAGGCTCGCGAAAACGCGATCGATGTAGTTCTCGTCGACACCGCCGGCCGCCTCCAGATTGACGAAACCCGCATGGATGAGCTGGAAGAGATCAAGCGCATCGCCTCGCCAGCGGAAATCCTATTGGTCGCCGATGCCATGACCGGCCAGGAAGCGGTCAATATCGCGCGTGGCTTTAACGAGCAACTTGGCATCACCGGCTTGATCCTCACCCGCGTCGACGGCGACGCCCGCGGTGGCGCCGCTCTGTCCATGCGCGCCGTTACCGGTGTGCCGATCAAATTTATGGGAACCGGCGAAAAGGTCAGCGCCGACACCCTTGAGCTTTTCCATCCTGATCGCATCGCCCAGCGCATCCTCGGTATGGGCGATATCATGTCGCTGATCGAAAAGACCGAGACGCTCTACGAAGAAGAAGAAGCGCTTCGCCTGCAAAGCAAAATCATGAAGAATGAGTTCACTTTGCAAGACTTTCTCGACCAGCTCCAGAAGATCCGCCGCATGGGTCCCCTGGGCAAAGTGCTCGGCATGATTCCCGGCATGTCCAAATTGCAGATGCAATCCGATTTTAATGACGAGGATATCGAGAAGCGCATCAAGAAAGTCGAGGCGATAATTAATTCCATGACGCCTCATGAGCGCCGCAGCCCGCGAGTCTTAAAGGCGAGCCGCAAGAAACGCATCGCCGCCGGCAGTGGCGTCGAAGTTCGTGATGTCAACGAGCTGCTCAAACAATTTCAGCAGATGAGCCGGCTCATGAATCAACTTAGCAAAGGGAATCTACCCAATATTCCCGGCTTGACCGCCTAAGTCGGGCAGCAGGAGAAAAGATATGGTTCGTATTCGTCTACGCCGTCAAGGCTTGAAACGTCAGCCGAGTTACCGCGTCGTGGTCACTGACCAACGCAAAGCGCGCAATGGCAAGTACCTTGAAAATATCGGTCATTACAATCCGCGCACCCGCCCGGCGACTGAAATTATTCAGGAAGATCGCGCCCTGTACTGGCTAAGCGTCGGCGCTCAACCCAGCGATGCTGTGCGACGCCTGCTGGAGCACACCGGCACCTGGGAGCGCTTTCAGCGTCTGCGCGCGGGCGAAAGCATGGAAGACCTGGTTCAGGAAGCGGAAGAAAACCGCGCCGAATTGCCCAGTCCCAAAACAAATTATCCCGCGCCCGGCGATGGAGAAAGCAAGATCAAAGCGCGCGAAGCCGCTCGCCTCGCCGCCGAAAAATCCGCCGACGCCACGAGCTAAGCAATCTGATTGGAAACATGACGATGGAAGAAGAGTTGGTCCAATACATCGCCGAAAATCTGGTCCATTCACCGGATGAGGTTAACGTCGTACGCCGGGAAACGAGTCGCAGCATCGTTCTCGAGTTGTCGGTAGCCTCTGACGATATGGGGCGCGTCATCGGCCGCAATGGGCGCGTCGCCAATTCAATCCGCGCCCTGCTGCGCGCCATGCCCTCATCCGAAAATGAGCGTGGACGCGATCGGCGCCGGCGCGTCATCTTGGAGATCGAATAAGGCGCGCGTGTCGAAGGACCACGGCCAGCCCAGATTTCTCGTCGTTGGAGAGATCCTGCGTCCCCATGGCATTCGCGGCGAGCTTCGCATGCGCGTGCTCACCGATAATCCCGACCGCCTCCCCAATCTTGAATCGGTCCATTTGGGTGACTCCGTCAACGACGCTAATTTGCAAGAGTTCGCGTTGAACCGCGTACGCTTCAACAAAGAATACGCCCTGCTCTCTCTTGAAGGCTGTCGCAATCGAAACGATGCCGAGCGGTTTCGTGGCAAAATCGTCCTGATCGGCAGCGACCAGACCGCCCCCTTGCAAAATGGCCAGTACTATCTCTTCCAGCTGATCGGCATGCGGGTGATCGCCGACCAAACAGCGATCGGTCGCGTCAAGGACGTTTTGCAGACGGGCGCTAACGATGTATATATCGTCTACAGCGACGAATTTGGCGAGGTCTTGATCCCCGCGCACGACGAGACAATCCTCCGCATTGACTTCGACGCCGGAATCATCCACATGACCCTGCCAGAAGGTCTTTTGCCGACCCGCTAAAGCCCGAAGCCAAGCCTCGATAAATCCAAAAATGGAATGTGCGCGACTGCCGCCTTTACGTAATTTCAAGTACGAGACAAAGCGCGTACGGGCGAGCCGGTGGCTCGCCCACGCTTGCTAGAGATTTGTGCTCTAATTCACAAAATCAACTTGTTGCCACCTCCGTGCCCTCGGTGTCCTCGGTGGCAAAAATGTGATCTGTTCGCCATTTAGAACACTTCTGCGTCCGTACTGCACTCGCCCGGCGCACTTGACAAAGAAAAATGCCGCGTTATATGCTGATGATATTCGCTTTACATTGACGTGCCTTTATGCAACCACAGCATCATCAACAATTCTGGTTGGGTTTACACCTCATCCCCAACTTCGGAATCGTCAGAATCTCACAGCTTTTGGCGCATTTTGAATCGCCCGAAGCGCTCTGGCGCGAGCCGGACGACAGCTTGACGCGCCTTGACCTGCCGCGCGAATTGCTGCGTTCTTTCTGCGAGGGACGGCGCAACATCGACCTGGAACGCGAAATGGAAGCGATAGCCAATGCTGGCGCCCATCTGGTCACGCTCGACGATGAGTACTACCCCGAATTGCTGCGCCAGCTTCCGCACAAGCCGCCGCTTCTATACATTCGCGGAAGGCTCCAGCCCGATGATGACAAATGCCTGGCTGTAGTTGGCACGCGCAAACCGAGCCGCTACGGGCGAAATATCGCCTCCCAATTAGCGGGCGAACTTGCGCGGCAAGGCATTACAATCGTGTCGGGGCTCGCTCTCGGCATCGATGCGGCCGCACACCGAGGCGCGCTGGGTGCCGGCGGACGCACTATCGCGCTTGTCGGAACGGGCATCGATATTAACTATCCGCGTGAACACAAGGAGCTGGCGGAAGCGATCGCGGCAAACGGCGCCATCGTAAGCGAACTGCCGCTTCGTTCCAAACCCCTCGCCAAGAATTTCCCGCAACGCAACCGGCTCATCAGCGGCATGTGCTTGGGCGTTTTAGTCGCCGAGGCGCCGGAAAGAAGCGGCGCGCTCAACACCGTATCTCATGCGCTGGACCAAGGCCGGGAGGTATTCGCCGTGCCGCATAATGTCTTCAGCCAAACTGGTCGCGGCTGCAATCAATTGATCCAGGATGGCGCCAAGCTCGTCACGAATGTTGACGACATCCTTGAAGAACTGAATCCATCCCACATAAAGATTCAAACACGGATTCAAACGGAACGCTTACAGCCGTCAAACGACACAGAAGACGCAATCTTTCAACAGCTTGGCGCCGATCCAATTCATGTCGACGACATTGTGAGGCAGACGCAGTTGCCAACAGCAACCGTAACCAGCACGCTCACCATGCTCGAGTTAAAGGGACTTGCGGAGAGCGCAGGACCTATGCAATACTGCCGAGCGCCAAATTCACAAAGGTAATTGACGATACGATGAATCACTATTATGCCCTTATCGCCGCCGGCGGACATGGCACGCGCCTTTGGCCAATGAGCCGCTCGCGCTCGCCCAAACAGATGCTGCCGTTAATCGACGACCACTCGATGTTTCGCACCAGCGTGGAACGCATACAAACGCTTTTCCGGCCGGAGGATATTTTTGTCGTTACCAACAGTGAATTAGTGAATGAGCTTCGGCAGGAAGTCGGGCAGATACCATCAGAAAACTTTATCGTTGAGCCACAGGCCAAAAATACAGCGCCCGCTCTCGCCCTCGCCCTTAGTTATATTCAAAAGCGCGATGCCGAGGCAACAGTCGCCATTCTGCCAGCCGACCATCATATCGTGCAGCGGGACAAATTCTGTCGGATACTGGAAGCGGCTTGGAAAGTCGCCCAAGATGGCAAGATCGTCACCTTGGGCATTTCGCCTTCGTATCCCGCCACCGGTTTTGGCTACATCCAGCAGGGCCAAGCAATCGCCGAAGTCGACGGATTCAAGGTCTACCAGTCCCGGCGTTTCACAGAAAAGCCAGACATTGTCCGGGCAACGCAGTTCCTCGCCTCCGGCCAATACAGTTGGAATTCCGGCATGTTCATTTGGCGCGTCGACCGAGCCATGCGCGATTTCGAAAGGCATCAACCCGCCATTTTCGCCATGTGTTCCTACCTGCAGTCGGCTTTTGACGCGCCCGATTACGAAGCGAAACTCATCGACATCTGGGAGACGATGCCCAGCCTGTCGATCGATTTCGCTATCATGGAAAAAGCCGATAACATAGCGGTCATCCCGGATGACATCGGCTGGAGCGATGTCGGCAATTGGACATCGCTCTACGACGTCCTGCCGCAAGATAAGTTCGGCAACTGCATAAAAGGAGACGCGAGCGACATTCGCGTCATTCTCGACACGCGCGACACGCTGGTGTTCAGCGACCGCCTGACCGTGGCCATCGGTGTGGAAGACATCGTCGTGGTCGATACCGACGATGTCCTGCTGATTTGTCATAAAGACCGTAGCGAAGACGTTAAGCAGGTTGTCGATTACTTGCGCGAAAACGGAAACGAAGAATATCTCTAACGCTGCCCGCGCATTCACGAGGAAGGGATATGACTGACGCAGTTTCGCAGACCGTTCAAGCCTATTGCTTCAAGTGCAAAACGAAGCGCGATATGCAGCATCCAGAAGCAATATATAACAAGGCCGGCGCGCCTGCTACTCGTGGCAAGTGCCCAGAGTGTGGCACATCTATGTATCGGACGGGCGCTACCTCCGCCCACGAAAGCATCCCCAAACCGGAAAAGATTGAGCGCCCAAAACGCAAGAAAGCCAAGCGCAAAGCCAGGCCAAAACGAAAAACAAAATCCCGCGCCAAAGCCAACAGCGCGCCTAAGAATATTGGAAAGCTGGTTATCGTCGAATCGCCAGCCAAAGCGCGCAGCATAGGAGGATACCTCGGCGATGGCTACACCGTCATGTCATCCTTGGGGCACGTGCGCGACCTGCTGAAGAGTCGCCTCTCGGTCGACATTGAGGGCGACTTTGAACCAAAATACCGTGTGCCAAATGACAAAAAGACAGTGTTTAAGGAGCTGGAAGCAGCTGCCAAAAACGCGGATGAAATCTACCTCGCCACGGATCCCGATCGTGAAGGAGAAGCGATCGCCTGGCATATTGTGGATGAAGCGGAGATTCCACTGTCTAACGTCAAGCGAGTGGTCTTCCATGAGATAACTGACAGGGCAGTCGCCGACGCCTTTTCCCACCCCCGCGAAATCAACATGGACTTGGTCAATGCCCAACAGGCAAGACGAATCCTTGACCGCCTCGTCGGCTATCAGGTATCGCCGCTGCTCTGGTCGAAAGTCCGCGGCGGGCTCTCCGCCGGTCGCGTCCAAAGCATCGCCTTGCGTCTGGTGGTCGAGCGCGAAAAAGAAATCGAAGCCCACGTTCCAGTTGAATTCTGGACAATCGATGCCGACCTGGAAAAACAGGCCCCGGGGGAAAACTCGTCAAACTTCGTATCCCGTCTCGTGAGAATCTCTGATGCAAACGTAACCTTCAACACCAAGGGCAGCAAGCCTCCGGTCCTGGACAGCGAGGCGACCGTGCAGCCGCATATCGACATCCTGCGCAACAGCCATTTTATTGTTGACGCGATCAAGCGCGGGACGAGCCAAAGCAAACCGGCGCCGCCCTTCACCACCAGCACCCTGCAGCAAGCCGCTTCCAGCCGCCTCCGCTTCAATGCCCGCCGCACGATGCAGCTGGCGCAGCAGCTCTACGAAGGCATCGACATCGGAAAAGGCAATGCGGTAGGCTTAATCACCTATATGCGCACCGATAGCGTACAGGTGTCCGGGCAAGCGGTGTCAGAAGCGCGCGCATTCATCAAAAAGCGACATGGCAGCAAATTCCGGCCAGACAAGCCCCCGGTCTACAAGACGAAATCGAAGGCTGCGCAGGAAGCGCACGAAGCCATTCGTCCCACCAGCGTCATGCGCGCGCCCGAGTCAATGGCGTCATTTCTGAGCCCGCCACAGCTGCGGCTTTACACGCTGATTTGGCAGCGCTTTGTCGCCAGCCAAATGTCGCCCGCCGTCTACGATACGCTCAGCATCGTCGTGAAAGCGGGAATTACGCTGTCGGACATGCCCTACACTTTCCGCGCTTCCGGACGAAAGTTGAAGTTCGCTGGACATCTTGCTGTCCTTGGCGAAGAGGAACGACGCGCGCGTGAATCAGCTTTTGGCAAGAATTATGACTTTCCCAATCTTGAAGCCGGCGAAACACTTGACCTGCGGAAGCTTCTTCCCGAACAGCACTTCACGCAGCCGCCAGCGCGATACACCGAAGCGACGCTCATCAAGCAGTTGGAAGAGAAGGGAATCGGCAGACCCAGCACCTATGCGCCCACCGTCGGCGTAATCCAGACTCGCGATTACGTCGTCCAAAAGGAACGACGGCTCTTCCCCACCAAGACCGGTCGCGTCGTTAGCGACTTGCTTTCCGAGTACTTTGATGTCGAGATGGACTACGACTTCACCGCAAATATGGAAGACCAACTGGATGACGTCTCCAAAGGCGAGCTGGATTGGCGCCCAATGCTTGACGAGTTTTACCATCCCTTCGCCGAGCGGCTGAATACCGCTCGGGAGAAAATGCCAAGACAAGACGTAGTCGAAAAAGTGGGGCGTATATGCCCACGATGCGAAGAAGGCGACCTCGTCATAAAGCACTCCCGCTACGGCAAATTCATCGGCTGCTCCAATTACCCCGATTGCAAGCATACCGAGCGCTATCTTGAGCGCATGGGCCTCCTCTGTCCGCAATGCGGCGATACCTACAGCGGCGAAATCGTCCAACAACGCAGCCGCAAAGGCCGAACCTTTTACGGATGCAGCCGTTATCCGGACTGCGATTTCACCGTCTGGCGGCTGCCAAGAAACCTCAAGAAACTGGAAGAGCAATCGCCCGACCAGTTGCCGACCCTCGAGCAGCAGGCAACGTAACCCGCATCGGAGCAGGATTCTCTCGTCGATCCCATTCCACAAGGCCATGCGATCGACGAAGCGCCACAAGAGAGCGCGTTCAAATAAGTCAAAGGCTGCCGCCGTCTCGCTTTGCGCCGTTTCAGAACTATGACTATACTGGCACTCATTGGCGCGCGACGCCCCCGTCGCTCGCCGTATCGCAACGCGTTGTCTCAGGTGTACTGAGAACCCTGGACTCGAAAGGTTTTCGCTAATGAGTCTTCAAGGTCACAATTCGGATATCGCGCAATCGGCTGCGCAATCGATTGGCGCAAACTCCGGCGCTGGAATCTTTTTCTCCAATCCGCGAATTCAGAAATTGATCGAAGCTGGACCGAGACGCAGCACGGTTTTGCTAGTAGTGATCGGCATGGTGATCGGCATGATCGCTGCCTATGTCGTCATCCCAACTGAATTCACCGGCGCCTCGCCACGCCACATGAGCCAGCAGGCCATTCAACAGTGGGTACGCATGGTCGCTGTCGGTCACTCGCAAGACGTGCATTATGACGATGGAAACGCGCTGCTCGTGCTTCAGCAGATCCCCAATCCGCAGAGCATTGTCGAAGGTCTCGCTCGCAGCGCGGCCATTCCAGCGGCGGAGCGCGCCGCCTTGGAATCGCTAACCGACATCGACGGATTTGACAGCCTGGCGGGACCGCTGGCGCCACAAGACCCCGGGATATTCGCCAGCTCCTTGCAGATCGCGCTTGCGCTGGCTGCCGTGGCTGTAGTGATACCGGTCCTCACGATCGCCGGGCGAACGATTCTTCCAAGCGGAGACGGCGCTGACGAGAAAATCCGAAAGGAATCGAGCGCTGCGCCAACGGCCGGCTCGCAAGTTTCGCCCGCAGCCGGAGCTGCGCCAACATCAAACCGGGCGCAAAGCGAAGCGCCGCCCACATCGCCTTGGGCTGATGATGAAACGGAAAAAAGCGGTACGCTCCATCCCCAATTCGGCGTGCCTGTCTTGCATACCGTATCGACCTACGTGAAGGGACAGAATTACGACGACTCTTTCGCAATCGAGACGGGACCGGAACAAGGCAATCAATTCCTCGGCGAATGCGGCGTCTCAGTTGCAACACGGGTCGGCAACGAATTGCAGTCCGTCGAATTCTGGGGCTTTGACATGGCTTCGCAGGAGACCGCTACCAAGGTCTTTGCCGCGCCCGCTGCCCTAAGCGATCCCGCGCTGCTTTCCGCCGTAGCCAATAGAGTCAAAGATCCAACAACCGATATCGTAGCCGCTGAACCCGGCGTCAAGCTCATCGTCGATAACAGCGCGATTCAAATCCAGGCCGAAGTGAAGACCGTCATCTGCAATTACGGAGGCGGCACCCCGAATAGCGGCATCGAAACATTGCAAATTGAACTGTTGGCTTGGCACAAACAGGGCCAGGGCGCGTCAGTACCGGCGGCCGGCTACCCAGCGCCGGCGCATTCGCCCTTCAATCAATACGCCGATCTGCAAATTGCGCCGCCAACCCAGGCCTCGTCGCCAGCCTCTCCGCCGCCAGCCGCCGGCGCGAGCGCTCCGCCACAAGCGTCGAGCAGCGCCCAACCAGCCAAACGACCAGAAGACGAGGAAGAAGATCCCTTCGGCGGCACCGGCAACTTCATGCCTTACTCCTGATACGCAATCGCCCTATCAATTGTAGACCCTCGCGCTGCATGGCAGCGGCTCACGCAAAAGGCTTTGCCTGCTTTA
>JAPOYT010000028.1 GCA_026706445.1 Chloroflexota bacterium | reverse complement strand
TTAATTCGCCGACGGGCGAGCCAAGGGTAGCGTAGACACTAACCTACGCTCGCCTCTACAGACTGTCGGTTGGATGCAATTTACCTATTTCAACCGAAATGGATACACTATCGTAGTTGGGGAGTGTCGATTATAGTGGCTTCGACAACTCGCCCCCCCATCCCCCGGCCCCTTCCCGAAGGCCAATGTCTACGTGACCCCAGAACGACGGAAGGATAATTGTTCCAGCGTTTTCGCGCATTTTAAGCCCCTCCCTCTTTATGGGGGAGGGGTTTGGGGTGGGGGCTTGTCAAAAGCGCGCCCATGATGTTCGACACTACTGCAGTTGATGAAGATTTCGCGTCGAGAGCCGCTTGCTCGTTTGCTCGTTTGCTGGGCTAGCAGAGAGTTGGGACAACTTGTATGATGGCTGTGACGTTGCCGCCAGCCAAGGAGTCAGCCAGCCATGCCCAAAACGCTTATGTGTGATCCAAAGCTTTTGCAAATGGACCTCGCCGGACGCGTATATATTGTGACCGGCGCCAACTCAGGCGCGGGCTTGGCTACCAGCGAGCAACTGGCGCGCCAAGGCGCCCACGTCGTAGGCGCTTGCCGACGTGTTGACGCCGGTAATGAAGCCTTTGCCCGATTCTCGCATTTGCGCGGGTCCGCCGAAATCATGAAGCTGGACCTGGCCAGCTTGGCATCGGTTAGACAATTTGCCGAAGAATTCCTCGCCGCGCGCGATCGGCTGGACGGACTGGTCAACAACGCCGGTCTCGTCACCAACGAGGGGCGCAGCAAAGACGGTTTCGAAATCCAGTTCGGCACGAACCATCTTGGCCACTTCCTGCTCACTGAATTGCTGCTCGACACGCTAAAAGCGAGCGCGCCTTCTCGCATCGTCTGTTTGTCCAGTGTGGTCCACGCCGGCAGAGGCAACCAGCCGGTTACTATAGACTTTGACGATATTCACTACGACAGACGTCCATATAGCGCCATGGGCGCATACGCGCAGTCCAAACTGGCGAACCTGCTCCATGCAAAGGAGCTTGCCCGCCGCCTGCAAGACACCGACGTAACCGCCTATTCCGTTCATCCCGGCTGGATACGGTCGAATTTCGGAGCAGACATTATGCCGGGGCCGATTCGATCTCTTATGAATCTCGCTCTTCGACCATTTGCTGGACTGCTGGGAATTATGGGTCCCTATGAAGGCGCGCAGACAACCCTGCACTGCCTGCTTGACCATGATGCGCCGAAGCAAAATGGCGCCTATTTCAGTCAGAACAGCATCCTGTATCCCAAACGCGAACATCGCCCCGGCGGCTGGCCCATGGCATCGCCCAATCCGAAGGCCCACGACGCGCAAATGGCTCGCAAGCTTTACGATGTCAGTCTGGAACTGGTAAGTACCGTCAGCCAGTAGCGGACGTCAAGACAAAAAAGAGCGTCCGAATTACACCCCTAACCCGGACGCTCTTGGCAGTGTAGGCAGCAATTTATCTGATTACACTGTCGCAAAACGAGCTTTGCGCTCATGCCGCGGAACCAGACGATCCCGCGCATAAAACTGCCCACAGTATACCCATTCGTCACCATGCGCACAAGCGAATCCATGCGCAACATGGCGGGAGATTGGACAAAGGTTGGAGGACGTTTCCCCGCAGTGTTCAGGGAAAAACCATGCTTCAATACACAAGTAACACCAAGAAAATTACGAGAGTAGGTAATGTCTGTAAGAAATCTCCGAAGCAGTCTAAAGTGTGTACGGGCGAGCCGGCGGCTCGTCCACTCTTGCTTTAGAATTTCAATCACCTTTTTCGAATGACTAGCTTGGAACTACACAGAATTAACGGACGCTTCAGCCCGTCGATCCCTAGAGTGTCCGCCGGAAAAACGCGACCGCGGCTTCGACCATCGCCGGCAGATAAGCATGGGCGACGCCCTCGTACAGCACGATCTCCAATTTGTCGGCGGCGCCTTGCTCGCGGTAGACTTCCCGCGCGTAAGCCATCACTTTCTGAATCCCCGGCAGCGGCGAAAGCGGATCGCAGTCGCCGGTCAAGATCAACTGATGACGCGGCGCCGTGACGCCGACGATATGCTCCATATCAATGCCAGAAGTCAGAACGCCCGGCACAAAATAATAAATTCCGTGCCCGCGCAGCTCGCCCGCGTCAGCGAAGTCTCGATAGCGGGTCATCTGCGAGATGGGCGCGACCGCTTTGACAGACTCATCGAGCGCGCCCACCCAGGTGCTGCGGGAAGAACCCAGGCTCATGCCGCAAGCGCCGATTCGCGCCGCGTCGACCTCGGCCCGACTGCGCAGGTAAGCGAGCGCGCTCAAATCATCATGCACCATCATGCCCCAGAGCGTCTTGCCCTGCCAAAGAAAATGCTTGAACAGCGACAGTTCGGTGGCGGCACCGCGCTCGGCCTCGCCCGCCGGCCCCTGATGTTCGCGCTGACCGAAGCCGTATGCGTCAATTGCCATGACAACCAAACCAGCCTCCGCCAGCGCCAGCCCGGGCGCGTAGCCGTTCTCGCGGATGCGGATGGCGGCCTCCTTGCCCAGATGATATTTGCCGCCGTGCTCATGGTGATAGAGCACCGCCGGCGCCGGATATTCAATGCCCTTTGGCAGAATCAAATAGCCGAAGACGGTATCGCCGATGGCGTTGGCGTAAGAGAAATGCTCCAACTCGTATGTCGCTTCTTCGCGACGCGATATGAGCGCCGCCTGCGGCAAACTCGGCGCCGGTATATCCCCCAGCAATTCCCACATCTTTTGCCGCGTCGCTTGCGGATCTAGCATAAGCATTCTTCCTTCAATCATTTTGTCTTTGCTACCTGTGATTCTAGTTGGTGTGGGACAGGAATCGCAAGGCTTTCGGTTCTGCTGCGCAGGCCAACGCGCGAATCCCGCCTCATCTAATTTTGATTTTAATGATGATTCGACTGAGCAGATGCTATAATCGCAGCCGCTGTGTCTATATCAAAAGGAGAATGCCATGCCAATCGGAACCCAGAATCAAGCCATCGCCGGGCTCGGCGCGCACCACATCGCGATTCAAACCACGGACTATGAAGCCTCGGTCACTTTCTATACAGAAGTTATGGGTATGACCGAAGTCGTCGGCTTCGAAAATGAAGGGCGCCCCGTCCTGATTCTCGACATCGGCGATGGCAGCCATCTGGAACTGTTTGGACCCATTCCCGGCACACAGCCCTCAAACGACGCGGCAGGCAATGTCGTCTTCCATTTCGCGCTTCAAACCACCGACATCGAGGCGGCGCTCGAACGCGTCCGCGAAGCCGGCATGGAAATCACCGTCGAACTAAAGACGGTCGATCTCGGACCGCTAAACGTAAGTCTGGCATTCTTCAAGGGACCCAGCGGCGAAGTGGTCGAACTCTTCCAGGTCAACAATTGATCTCCCTTTCCCTCATTTTGGGGGAAGGGGCAGGGGAACGGCGGGCCTCGCTAGACCTCCACATAAATCCGATCATCGCGGATGACGACCGGGAACCGCTTGAGTCGCCGGCGGTCAGTCAGGCACTGGCCGCTGTGCAGCTCAAACTCCCAGCCATGCCAGGGGCAGCGCAAAATTTCGTTTTCCTGCCCCCATATAAACTGGCCCGGCTTGGAAGGCAAGGTCGTCCCGCCGAGCTTGCCCAAGCAAATCGGCGCGAAGGCATGAGGGCAGATATTCAGCACCGCCACAATCTGAGAACCGGTATTGAACACGCCGATCGATTTATCGTCCGCCGTGATGATCCGACGCTCGCCGGCCGCGAACTCCTCCAAAGCAGCGACGAATACCGCCGCCTTAGCCGACATGCTGCGGCGCCTCCAGTTTGAACACCTCCAGCGCATTGCCGTACATCACCGCGTCGCGCAGCGCCGGCTGCAGATGACGCATTGCGAAATCCGGCGTATCGCCATCCCAATGCGGATAATCGCTGGAAAACATCAGCATCCGCTCCGCGTCGAACATCTCCAGCACCTGCTGAAAATGCTTGCCGTTTTCCGGTTCTTCAATCGGCTGCGTCGTCAGCATGATATGATCCTGAATGATCTCGCTGGGGCGGCGCGTCAGCCAGGGCGTCGTCGAGCGCAGCGCCTTCCAGTTCTTGTCCAGCCGCCACATCAGCGCCGGCAGCCAGGCCACGCCCCCTTCGACCATCACGAATTTGAGCGTGGGGAATTTCTGGAATACGCCCTCGACCACCATGCTCACCAATTGGGTCATGTAGGATGTCGCCAAAAGCGTATGCCATTCCAGGTAATTGCCGACGAATCCAGCCGTACCGCCCGACCCGGCGATGCCGACCCCCTCCAAACCCGGATGAATCGCCACCGGCAAGTCATAGGCGACAGCCGCCTCGTAAATGGGATGAAAATAACTGTGGCCCAGCGGGAAGGGCGAGCCGCTAACCATCAGCACTTGGCATACCCGCGGATGCGCGCCCAGGCGATGCACCTCCTCTACCGCCAATTCGATATTGCTGAAGGCGACCATGATCGAAGCCAAATAGCGCTCGTCAACCGGCAGCCAGTCTTCGACGAAATGCGTATTCACCGCCGTCAGCGCCGCCGCCGAATAATGCGCATCGGGCGAAACGCAATGCTCCATCGATTCCATCGGATTCATGACCGCAAAGTCGATGTCGTATACATCAAGGAAATGGCTGGCCATCGTCTCGGGCGATCTTTCGATGCGGCGCCCGTCCTCGGTTACCGCATCCGATTTCATCACGCCGTTGGGATTGTAGAGATTCGGGTGACCAGCGCCGTGATCGCCGCGCAAATAGCGCGAGCGCCAAGGCTCGTCGAGGTATTCGCCAACCTGCTCATGCACCGGCGCCGGATGCAAATCGGTATCGATTATCAGTTTCGGTTTTGACATCGCTGGCTTGCCTGACTGTCGCTTCGCTTGAACTATAGCACAATGTCTCCATATTCTCATTCGCTCTGCCACCATGCCGCCTGCGGAATGCGACTACAATCTGGTGTAACTCTTTTCACCAAATTGTCCAACAGCAGATGAACCCAGCGCGACCGAAGGCGCCATCAAGGAAGAAGCGAATATGACCGTCATCCTCGGCATCAATAGCGAACACGCTGGCGCCTCCGCCGCCCTGGTCGTCGACGGCGTCCCGGTCGCAGCCATCGCCGAGGAACGGCTCAATCGTATAAAGTATTACGCTGGCTTCCCGCACTTGGCCGCCCGCCGCGTTCTCGACATGGCTTCCCTAAGCCCCGCCGATATAGACTGCGTCGCCATCGCGCGCGATCCGGCCGCCAACCTCAGGCGTAAAGCCGCTTTCCTTTTTCGCAACCCGGAGCGCATTCCGGCATTGCTCCAGGCGGGCGCGAGCCAAGTCAAGCAACTGGATCTGAAGGCGCAATTAAGCGCGACATTCGGCTGCGACCCGGCATCCTTCCGCTTCCGGCAGGTCAATGTCGAACACCACCTGGCGCATATCGCCAGCGCCTATTTCACCTCGCCCTATGACCAAGCCGCCGGTTTCAGCGCCGACGGCTCCGGCGACTTCGTCACCTGCATGCTCGCCAGCTGTCGCGGAAACGACATCAACGTGCTCCAGCGCATCTATGTGCCGCACTCGCTGGGCTCGCTCTACACCATGATCTGCCAATTCATCGGCTACGGCCGCTACGGCGACGAAGGCAAGGTCATGGGCTTGGCGCCCTACGGCGAAGATGCTTACCGCGATCACTTCGACGATATGGTCCACTTCACCGACGACGGTTTCCGCCTCAACAGCCGCTGGTTCCAGCCCTTCGGCGCCGACATGTCCATCAGCATCAACGAGCGCGGCGAAATGGAGATCGGCCGTCACTACTCCGATCACATGGTGGCGACCTTCGGCGCGCCCCGCCAACCAGGCGACGAGATTACACATCGAGATATGGACCTGGCTCGCGGGCTGCAGCTGACCTTCGAGCGCATCTGGATGCATCTCTTGCAGCGTCTTCACCAATTGACCGGCGGCGACCGGGTCGTCATGGCCGGCGGCTGCGCCCTCAACAGCGTCGCCAATGGCTTGGTCTCAGCGCAGACGCCTTTCAACGAGACCTGGATTCATCCGGCCGCCGGCGACGATGGATTGTCGCTTGGCGCCGCCCTCTATGCCGCCCAAAAGTCGCCCGCTGCGCCTCCTCGCTTCGTCATGGGCAGCGCCGGCCTCGGTCCCGAATTCTCGCAGGCGCAGATTCGCTGCGCCCTAAACGAGCGCGGGGTAAAGGCAGCGGAGCTTCCCGAGCCGGAACTGCTGGCGCGGACGGCGGCGGCGCTCGAAGACGGCAAGGTCGTCGGCTGGTTCCAGGGGCGCATGGAATGGGGACCGCGCGCCCTGGGCAACCGCTCCATCCTCGCCCACCCCGGCCTGCCCCACATGAAGCAGACGCTCAACGATCGCATCAAGCGCCGCGAGTGGTTCCGCCCATTCGCGCCGGCGGTGCTGGCCGAAGCCCAAGCGAATATCTTCGAATGCGGTGGACCTTCGCCCCACATGCTGCACGTCTATCGAATCCGCGATGAATGGCGCGAGCGGCTTTGCGCCGTGTCGCATATCGATCAAACGGGCCGCTTGCAGACCGTCGTGCGCGAGCATAATCCTCGCTACCATGCCTTGTTATGCGAATTTGAAGCGCGCACGGGCTTGCCCGTCCTCGTCAACACCAGCTTCAACGAGAACGAGCCCATCGTCTGCTCGCCCGAAGAAGCCATCGAC
>JAPOYT010000229.1 GCA_026706445.1 Chloroflexota bacterium | reverse complement strand
GCCCGCTTTCCGCGCGCCGATCTCGAGCTGAGCCATCGCCATCTCGTTGTACTTCGGCGATACCAGATAATTAAGCACAGCGCCGTCGGCGATTTCGCCAGTGAGAGCCATCATCTTGGGACCGGTAGCGCCGATATAGATTGGCACATTGCGCGGCTCCTTGCGCCCGTGCACGACATCAAGCTCGACATCGTCCATCTGCGCAAACTCGCCGTCAAAGCTGACGCGCTCGCGGTTGAGCAGCCGGCGAACGACGGTCACCACTTCGCGCATCGCCAGGAGATTCTTGCGCCGCTTGATGCCGACCTTTGCCGCCAGCGGATCCCACCAGGCGCCGATGCCGCAGTAGATGCGATCTTGCGCCAAATCATCCAGCGTAAGAAAGGTGGCGGCGATCACAGCGGCGTTGCGCGTCCAATTATTGATAACGCCCGAGCCAATCTTGATGCGCGAGGTCACCGCGGCAAAAGCGGCCATCGGCACGATCGCATCGCGGACCAGCCGGCTTTCGGCTTGCCATACGGCTTCAAACCCGCAAAGTTCAGCGTACTTGACGTACTCAATCGCATCTGCCAACGGGTGCGCGTCCTGCAAATAAAGTGCTACTCGATCAGCCATGAGTCATCTCCAGTTTCGGAATCATGCGGTAACTAACATATTATCAGATATTCGGCTTTCGATAAGCGCGCGACCTCAATCGGCGCCACAGGGGAGCGAAAAGGACGGCAGATGACCAAATTGACCCGCCGCCAGGATTCGCTGATAGGTCGCGAGATCCTCGGGCAAATCTATGTCCAGCGCCAGCCGGTCCGATTCATAGGTAATCGCATGCAGCCCGGCGGCGTTGGCGCTGCGGATATGCCGCGCAAAGCTTCCCGGTCCGTATTGGAATTCGATCGCGCCTGGCGGCCGAACCAGCAAGGCATTGGTGCCGTCGCTGGCATTGTCAGTGGCGATCACAATTGAGCGATCGACCGCCTGCCCAATCATGCCGCCAATATCGTCGCTGCGGACAAAGGGCAGGTCAGCTGGCAAAACCAGCACGGCATCAGCGCGCCAGCTTTGGACCACCAAGGTCGCCCGCATCAAGGCTGGATTCAAGTTGGACATGGCGCCTTCCTGCAGCGTTTTGGCGCCGATTTCACGAGCGATGGCCAGCGCTTTCGTATCGCGCGAAATCACCAAAACACCAGTGACCTGCCGCACGCCCATCGTCACCGAAAGCACGTGGCGAAGCATCGCCTGCGCCAATTCGAAACGCTGATCTGGCATTAGAACCGGCGACAAACGACTCTTGGCGTTCTTCAGCGGCTTCACCGGGATGATCGCCCAAAGGCTCATGGCGACCAGCTCCCGACCCAGTCCAGCGTCGCTTGCGCCAGCGCTGCCTTACGCGCCTGATCAATCATTAACGTATCCAGTTGGATGCTGCGCAAATCTGCGAAATCCGCCGGCTCGTTGCGCAGATCATCGACGAATCCGCTGATGATGCCCCGGTAGTAGCGCGCAATCGCGCTCGCGCGCACTTGCAGGCCCAGTTCACGCATTATTTTCGCTGTCGGTCCCTTTACGGCGTCGCCGGCAATGATGGGCGTGACCGCTACGACCGGCGCCGCCAGCTGACTCAATAGATCGCGCATTCCGGGAATGGCCAGAATGGGCGCGATTGAAAGCCAGGGATTGGATGGCGCGATCAAGACGATGTCGGCACGCGTAAGCGCGCGGCGGACTTGCGCCGATAGCTTCGCCCGTTCGCAATTCTTATGCCGTATCGCGCGAACCGCCGGCGCCCAAGAACGTTTGACGAAATACTCCTGAAAGCCGAGCTCGCCATCGGCGACGGTATCCAACATCGTTGGCGCTTCTTCATCGCACATTGGCAAGATGGCCGAGCGAATAGCGAGCCGCTTTACCAGGCAAGCGGTTGCTTCGGTCAAGCTGCGTCCATCGTTCAGCCAGTGCGTCCGCAGCAGATGCGTCGCCAGATCTTTGTCGCCTAGGCGGAACCAGGGCTCGACCTGATAGCGCTGCGCCAGAAAGTCCAAGGCGACTGTCGAGTCGGCCTTTACGCCCCAGCCCGATTCGGGATTCACCAGACCAGCCAATGTATACATGAGCGTATCGAGGTCGGGGCAGATCTTGAGGCCCAGGCGCCAGAAGTCGTCGCCAGTGTTGACGATGAAGGAAAGCCGCTCCGTCGGAACCACCGCCGCCAAGCCGCTGGCCAATTTGGCGCCGCCAACGCCGCCGATCAACACTGCGATATTCCGCGCTAGCGCCACAATGCCCTCGTCCGCCAGGGCTCGCGGTTTCGTTCGCGCGCTTGCGCCGGGAACCCGAGGGTGATCATGCCTTGCGGCAGCCAGTCGGATGGCAATTCCAAGACTGAAGCAACCAAATCCTGGCAGAATAAAGGCGCGCACATCCAGCAGGCGCCCAAGCCCAGTTTTTCCGCCATCAGCAGCATGTTTTGGCCCGCCATCGCCGTGCTTTGCTGCGCCATTGCGCATTCGTGGCGATTTCGTTCTTCATCGGCGTAAACATCCATATCGCCAAGGCTCATGCATAGCAGAATCAGCAGCGGCGCGCCGGTGATCCGCTGGTAAGAACGCCCGACATCGGCGTCAATGACATCAAGTGGCACGGCATCGGCAATGAGATCGCGGCGCAAGGCGGCGCCCATCTTGCGCGCCAGCCCTTCCTTCGTCGCCGCTTGGTCGATAATTGCGAAGCGCCAAGGCTGCCGATTGTGGGCGGACGGCGCCCAGATAGCGGCTTCAAGAATGCAGTCGATCCATTCGTTTGGAACTGGCTCATCGCGATAGCGGCGAAGGGAACGTCTCGCCCGCATAAATTGCAGCAGTTCGGTCGCGTTCATCGACAACTCAGCGATACAAATCATGCTCGGCGGCGCGATTCAAATCGGCGGCGCGACCGTGTGGCGCGCTGAGGTCGAGACCGCGCAGGATGACCGCCGGCAATCCTTCGTCGGCTTCGCCACAGAGCAGGTGCGCGGCCGAAGCGACCAAGTCGGCATAAGCGACCTGCGTCACCTCCAAAACGCGCCCGAAAAGGTCACGTTGACCGCGCAAGTCCTTCACCGCCGGCAGGCCGGCCGCGCCGATCGCCACCCCGACATTGCCGACGCGGAAGGGTCGACCATGCGTGTCGCTGATGATGATGGCCAGGTCGATTCCCAGTCGCCTTTCAATATCGGCGCGAAACTTCTGAGCGGCGCCATCAGGATCGATCGGCAGCAGCAGCGCCATGTCATCGCCGGCTTCGATATTGCTCTGATCTACGCCGGCATTGGCTGACACCAAGCCCAAATGATGCTCAGTGACCAAAACGCCATGACGTTTGCGCGATACCCGCCGCGATTGCCGCAGAATCAATTCGACCAGTCGCGGATCTTTGCCCGTCTCGGACGCCAAAGCCTCAGCCTCAGCGGAGGGCTCGACTTGGTCCAGCGCCACCAAGCGCCCCAGGGATTTGGATACGATTTTGGAAGAGATTACCAGGATATCGCCCGGGCGTAGCTGAATACCGGCGGCTTCGGCCTTTTCGATGATGATTTCGATGATTTCATCGCCGGCTTGAATCAGCGGGATGCCCGGTATCGCGCAGGCGACGAGCTTTGGCGCGCAACTCATTTTCCATCATCCAGGCCCGTGATGCGGAGGCCCGCGCCTTGTATGCCATAGGTCTTGTTGATATGAAGCAGCACGGGCGTCAAGGACTCGGCGGCGACGGCATTCTTCAGTCCGCCGGCATCAATGCCGCGCATGCCAGCCGCTTCCACTAACTCAATCACCGTCGCTCGCGCGCCTGGCTCATCGGCGCAGACGAGCACATCACAATCGACGGACTGTCGCAACAGTTTGAGTTTGACCGCGCTGACGTTCTGAAAGGCGGCAACGACCGTTACCGCGGGACCGAGCAGGGCTTGCGCTTCCAGAGCGGCCGCGCCGCCGGCCGGCAGATTTACCGCCATAATTTCGGGCGGCTGCAAGGGCACGGTCAGATCCACCAGGATCTTGCCCTGGCACGGTTCTCGCACAGCGCCAAGTGTGGCTTGATGGGCGCTATAGGGCACGCTCAAGATAACGATATCAGCGGCGGCGGCCGCTTCCGCGTTGGCGCTGCCGGTCAAATAATCGCCGCCCAGCTCGCTGTTCATTTCGGCGGCGCGCGTCCTGGCTTTTTCTTCCGCGCGCGATCCAATAATCACGCGATAGCCATGAAGCGCCCAGCGCATCGCCAATCCAGCGCCTTCTTTTCCGGTGCCGCCCAAGATCGCCAGTGTCTTCATGCTTGCCTCCGCCGGGGGCCTGCTTCGTTCAGTCGGTCATTGTAATTCAAATTCGGCGTTTCGCGTATATGTTTCCCAAACCTTTGGCGCCAATTCGAGGGCTTCGGCGGCGATTTCCGCCTCGTCTAGGGTGAGAATCTGGCGATCGCGCATCAAGATCTTGCCAGCGCAAATCGTTGTCGTAATCATGGAGGCTTCAAAACCGAAGAGCAAATGCCAGGGCAAATTGCCGGCTGTGAGCGGCGTAAATGGTTGATAATCAACAAATATCAGGTCTGCGAGCGCGCCTTCGCTGATCTCGCCAATGGGGCTGGCGGGGAAGAACTGCTCCATAAGCCGAGCGTTATTATCCCAAGCCATGCGGGCGATATTCATGCCATCGGCGCGGCGGGGATCGCGATTGACCACCTTGTGCAGCAGGTAAGCCGCTTTCCATTCGGCCCACATATTATTGCTGAAGCCATCGTTGCCCAGGCAAAGCTTGATGCCTGCTTCCAGCAGTCCGTCAATGTCGGCGGCGCCCACGCCGTTGTTCATATTCGAGCGCGGCTGATGACTTGCCCAGACACCGCGATCCAACAATATGTCCCGCTCATGCGCTTCGATATGCACGCAATGGGCGGCGATTGTTCGCTGATTCATGATGCCAAATCGATCCAGCCGTTCGACGACATTCAAACCGCTCTTGACTAGACTGTCGCCTTGGTCGGCTTCATGCTCGGCTACATGGATGTGAAATCCCGCGCCAGACGGTATCGCATCGGCGCAGGCGCGCAGGCTCTCATCACCTAAGGTCAAGCTGGCATGAAGACCGAAGGTTCCCTTTAGTCGCGGATGATCAGAGGCGGCGGCCATAAAGCGCAAGTTCTCGTCGATGCCCGCTCGCATCTTGTCGCAACCATCGCGATCAGTCACTTCGTAGCAAAGAACGGCGCGCAGGCCGGCCGCGTCCACCGCAGCGCCGATGACATCCAGGCTGCCCTCGATGAAGTTGGAGCTGGCATGGTGATCGATCAAACTCGTGGTTCCATGCTTGATGGCATCCACCAGGCAAACCAACGCGCTGGCGCGCACGCTGCTTTTGTCCAGCGCTTTGTCCAGCGGCCACCAGAGCCGCTCGAGGATCTGGGGAAAATCACGCGGCGCCGGACCCGGTATCGCCATACCGCGAGCGTAGGCGCCGTAAAAGTGGGTATGGGCGCAGATCCCGCCCGGCATGACGATCTGCCCGCGAGCGTCCAAAACCTCGGCAGCCGGATAACGCGCCGCCAGATCAGCGCGTTCGCCAATGGCCGTTATGCGATCGCCCTCAATGTATAGCGCCTGATCCGACAAGATTTGGGGATCGGCGCCAAGCGTGATCAGGTTCGCATTGATGATCAACATAGATACAGTCTTTCCTTTGTCCGCCACAACGGTCATCCGCGCAAGGCGTGATAAACCCGGTCGACATAAAAGTCGGATGAATTGTAGAGATCACTGATGAATTCGGCGCTGATGAAACGGTCCCAGGTGGTGCGAACGAAGCTGATGGAGCGCGCCGGCAGGTTCTGGATCGGCGGATCCTTGGGCAGCAATTGGCGAAATTGAATTTTGTAGTATACATCATCGGCGCGGCGCGTTTCCGCGGGCAGCAGATCGCGGCGCAGCGCCAGTTCAAGACCGGTGACGCGCGCGAAGAATGCGATGCTGCCGCTATGCTCCCTAAAGGCGCTGCCGCTCAAGAAGAAGGCGATATACTCGGCATTCAAGCCGCGCGGCAATTGTCTTTCGGGAATGCGGTACCAGTGATGGCGCCGGACAATTTCAAAGTCCTTGGCCCGATTGACAACCCCAATCAGCACACGATCATCAGCGTACATTTTCAGTCCCGATCGCTTCACTCTCGCTGCGTTGCGCCAGCAGACGCCGGTCGATCTCAGCGACGCGCTCTTGATGCGCCAGCCACCAGTCCGGGTCGCGTTGGGCGTCCAACTCGGCGACAGTTTTGCCTTGCTGCTCAACCCAGGTGTAATACTTTAGATTGTGCCAGCGTTCGCGCGCCTCGCGCCCCCCTTCCAAGATCCAATCGGTACCAGCTCGATGATATACGCCGTCAACGATGCTCGTAGACCGCGCTTCATCCAGCGGGCCATGGGTATCGCGCAATATTGACATCACCGAACCATAACGCTCCATCGCGTCGGTCGCCACCGTCGCCACAATATCTTTCTCGCGCAAATTGTAGAACTTTGCCGTCTTTATCGCGCCGATGATATTGCAGACGCCACTGATGCCCAAGGTCTCGGCTAGGTCGGCCACCATGTCTTCCGCCAGTCCGTAGCGCCGCGCGAGCGCCTGCCGTCCCTCTTCTTCCCACAATACGCGCAATCCATTCAATGCGTCCATGTCGTCAATCGCCATCAGGGCGTCCATGTTGAATACGTTGTGAATCCAGGTCACGTGTTTATCGCCGATGCCTTGAATCTCATGCGCGCCATAGCCGTT
>JAPOYT010000178.1 GCA_026706445.1 Chloroflexota bacterium | reverse complement strand
GTCACGCCTTCGCCGTAGAAGTCATCAAAGCCCGCGCCGACCACCGCGCCATGATAAATCATGCGAGGGGACACGCCGAAGACCGGTATACCGTAGTCTTTCGCCACGCCAAGGATCGCCGGTATACCCCTCGACTCGGTATAGCCTGCGCCAATCATCAATATCTCAACGCCTTTGTCGGCCAAGCTTGCTGTCGCTTGGGGCAGATCGGCCGCCGATGCGATGGAGGCGACTTCAACCGTCAAACCGAGCGCTTCCGCGAATTTAGTGATCTGGCTAACGCCATAAACGCTTTGTGTTTGCGCCGGATCGACTATCGTGCCGATGGTCTGAACATCGGGCAGCTGGATCTTGGACAAGCCCACATATTGCTCGTAAGGAATCGTCAGGTGCGTGCCGCTGACATGGGGCAGCTTGATGCAAGGGGAATCAGCGATGCCGGCGGAATAAGGAGCGCTGACGATGGCAAAGAGAAGAACCGGCGGGTCTTCCATCTCTTTGGTGATGTTTGCGGTAATCTGGGTGACCGGCGTGGAAAAAGTCAGCAGAATATCGGCGCCGCGGTCCAGCGTCTCCTCCGCCATCGCGTTGATGTTGGTTATGTCGCTTGCCGCGTCCAGCCAAAAGACGTTGATGCGCTCGCCGTTCAGATCTTCGTTCGCATCCAGCAATTCGCGCTCGGATGGCGAAATCAACTCATGAGCCTGCAAGACATCCCATATACCAGGTTTGGCGATATCTTCTGTACCACTGGCTCGATAGCGCAGAAATGCAATCGTCGGCTTTTCAGCATCTTGCGCCAGCAGGGCCGGCGCCGCGATCAAGAGCGCTGCTATCAGCAGTCCGATCAGCGTTCTTGCGCGCATTGATTTCTCTCTTTGCTGCGTCTGGTTATTCGGTATGCCTTGGTGTAACAAGACTCGCGTTATCATCTCAAGCGATCCCGCAGGCAATGTGCCATCGGTGCGCTCGGGCGGCTTGCGCTATTCGTCTGCCGCGTCCAGCGCCGCCTGCTGCTCAGCGATCATCTCGGGCGTGCACTCGAGCCCGGCCAGAAATTCCAGGTCTGCCGCGCGGCGCTCTTCCAAGGTCATGTCCGGCAGGCTGGGAGGCGTACGGTCTTGCGTGCTCACGCCGTTTTCAATGACGAAATCCGCCACCGACAGCAACTCCTCGGAAAAACTGATGCCTGCTTCCGTCGCTACATCAATATTCAGCGACACCCCAAGGCTGGGTATAGCGTTAATCGCGAGGCGGGAAACATCGAGTGTTCCTTCAAGTTGCGCGGCGAGCATGCGGCCGACGATGACACCTTCGCGGTAAAAGTCATTGAAGCCGGCGCCGACATGCGCGCCGCGGTAGGTTTGCCCAACGACCGGCGCAATGACCGGAACACTGTACACAGCCGCCACTTCCAATATGGCCGGCAATCCGGCGATTTCGAGCGCGCTGGTAGAGAATATCAGCGCTTCGATACCCTTGTCCATCAAAGTTTCCGCGGCGACGGGCACATCAGACAGGTTCGCCACTGAAGCGGTCTCAACCGTGATGCCAAGGGCTTCGCTATGTTTGCGGATCTGCTCTAGCCCGGCTACGCTATTGGGTTCAGCCGCGTTTACCAGTGTGCCGACCAGCGTCAAATCCGGCTGCTGCAAGTGCAGAAGAGACACGATTTGCTCGAAAGGCACTTGCGCTTGGGTACCGCCGATATGCGCCGGCTTCAGGCAGGGCGCCTCGGCAATGCCGGCGGTATAGGGCGCCGATACGATACTGAATAGCACCAGTGGCGGCTGCTCCATGTCGGCTGTCAAGTTTGCCGCAATTTGGGCTACGGGCGTCATGAGCGGCAGCAAGATATCGGCGCCGCGATCCAGCGCTTCTTCGACCATGAGGTTGGCGGTCGGAAAGTCCATCCCGCCATCGCCCCAAATGATATTGATATGCTCGCCGTCCAGATCTTGTTCATCATTCAAGAGGGCGCGCTCTTCGGCACTGATGAACTGGTAGGCTTGCAGCACATCCAGGATGGCGAGACGTGTCGGCTCGTTTATTGGCGTCCGACCAAAACGCATGATCGCGATGGTGGGATTGTCGCTGTCTTGCGCCAAGGCTGCCGGCGTCGCCAGCAGAGACAGAGCGATTAGAATTAGCATGGTTTTCCGAAACATTGCAACTCCTTGCGTGATTCGATTATATTTGTACGATTTACTCAGCCGCGGCATCCAGCGCCGCTTGCTGCTCGGCTATGATGTCTTCCGTGCATTCTAGCCCGGCGAGGAACTCAAGGTCGGCCGCGCGCCGCTCGTCCAGGGGCATGTCAGGCAGGGCGATATCGACTTCCGGATATTGGCGGGTGACGCCTTGCTCCGTCTCTCCGTTTTCGACGATATAAGCCGCGCCGTCTAAAAGGGCTTGGGAAATCTCAACATCTTGCAAGTCGGCCGCGTCAAGGTTGACGGCAAAGGCAAAATCATCGCTTTCATAGATGCTGGTCCTGGCGATATCGATGTCTCCATTGAGATAGGAAACCAGCATGTTGCCGGCGATCAGGCCTTGCTTGTAAAGACCGAAGAAACCACCGCCAATTGTTCCGCCGCGGTAGGCGTTCTGCGGCGCGGAAAAGAGCACCGGCAGCCCGTAATCATACGAAAGCGACAGGAGCAAGCTAAATCCTTGAAACGTGAATATGGGGATGATGATGGCTTCGGCGCCTCGGTCAGCCAGATTCTGGACCGCCTGATACAAGTCAGGCGTAACGATGATGGTTTCGTCAACGATGGTCAATGGCGGGTCGAGCGCCCCCGCAATTGCCTTGATGCGCGATACGCCGACTTCACTGGCGCGCTGCTGGGGCGACCAAATTGCGCCCGCCACCTTCATGTCCGGGTTCTGCATCCGCAGCAGGGGCACGATATCTTCATAATCGGTTACCGGCACCGTGCCAATGACGAAATCGGGTTTGACGCAGGAGGAATCAGCAACACCGGTGATATATGGTCCGGATGTCACGGTGAAAATCAGCTTTGGCGGGTCGATAAATTCGTGGATGGCGTAATAGACGATTTGGGTCATCTGGGTGGTGAAGGTGAGGAAGACATCGGCGTCCTTGTCGAGCGCCTCGTCTATGATGGCGTTCGCTTCCATTCGGTCGAAAAGCGAATCGCCGTAGATGACGTTTAGTCGCTCGCCATCTATCGAGCGTTCGTCATCCAGAAGCGCGCGTTCTTCCGCATTGATTAAGCCATACGCTTGCAACATATCCTTGATGGCTTTTTCCGCCAGCGCAACATTGCTCGAATCGCCCCATTTCAGCCATGCGATCGTCGGTTTGTCATCTTCCTGCGCAATCGCGGTCGATGAAAACAGCAACGATATCAGTGTTAGCATAAGCACAGCAAGCTTGGTCATCTTATATCCTTCCGGCGGCGCGAATGGCTGTCCCTTCAGGTGTTGGGCATGGAACTTTACGATGGCGCCCGCAGGCGTTAAGTAGCTTGGGCCGAGCGACTCAAACGCAAGCCCCATTCCTAGCCGAGCAACTGCGCGTCGGTGAGTTCGGTACCATCGGCCAAGGAATGGAAGCGATCGATCAAGTCGGCCGGTTGCAGGTTCTTGCGCTCTTCTCCGGCGATTTCGAACTCAATCCGTCCCCGATTCATCATGATGACGCGATCGCCCAAATCACAGGCTTGCTGCATGCTATGGGTGATCATGACGACGCAGAGGTCATTCGCCTCCGCCAACTCTTGCGTCAGCGCGATCACTTGCTCGGCGGCGTTCGGATCGAGCGCGGCCGTGTGCTCATCAAGCAGCAGCAGCTTGGGCTTGGTCAGGGTCGCCATAACCAGTGTGATCGCCTGGCGCTGGCCGCCGCTGAGCAAGGCGACATCGGCATCCAGGCGGCGCTCCAGCCCCAGATGCTGGCGTTCCAATTGTTCGAAAAACCAAGTCTCTTGCGCCATTTTCACGTCTCGGCGAAAACCGGCGTTGCGTCCATGAATCGCCGCCAACGACAGGTTTTCGCGGATGGTTAAGCCGGGGCAGGTGCCCAGGCGCGGGTCCTGAAATACGCGGCCGATGTCATGCGAGCGGCGATATTCGGGCTGGTAGGTGATATCTTCCTGGTCCAGGGTGATGCGCCCACTGTCGGGTTGAACAGCGCCCGAGATTACATTGAACAAGGTGCTTTTCCCGGCGCCATTGGAACCGATTACCGTCACGAATTCGCCGTCTTCCACAAGGAGCGAGATATCGCGCAAGGCGCGCACTTCGTTGGGTGTGCCAGCGTTGAAAGTTACCGATACCTGATCGAGTGACAGCATGCGCTCACCTATCCGCCATGTCTCAGTCGATAAGCCTTCCAGCGGTCGTACAGCCGCGGCGTGCCCAGCGCCGCCAGCACAACCAGCGCGCTGACGAACTGGATATCGGTCGTCGGCAGATCCAAGGCGCTGAAGATCCAGGCGCGCGATATGTCAAATACAAGCATGCCAGTCACCGCGGCGATCAGCAATTGACCGACCGTGCGCGGACGCAACAGCACCTCGCCGATGATGACAGCGGCCAAGCCGCGAACAATCAAGCCGAAGCCCAGGCTGACATCAGCGAAGCCGAATTGCTGCACGACCAGCGAACCGGCGACCCCCGCCAATCCGTTTGCCACCATCAAGCCGATCACGATCATTAGATTGTGATTCAAGCCGGTCGCGCGAACCATCTGCGGGTTCTTGCCCGTGGCGCGTATCGCCAGTCCGATTTCGGTGCGCAGGAACCAATAGAGGATGCCCAGCACAATCAGGACGATAAAGCCAAAGAGAATGATCTCCAGCAGATTGGTTGATTGCCGGCGCATTTGATCGCCGAATTGCTCGACCAGCCAAGTGCGGAAGGCTTTGGAGTGGCGGCTGATCAGCGTTTCCTGGCCCAGCAGAGGAATATTGCTTTTGCCTTCCATCACATGCAGCGTCACGGTATAGGCGGCGGTGATCACGATGATGCTGGCGAGCAAGCCCTCGATTTTGAATATGATATCGATCAAGGCGGTCGCCATGCCGGTCAGGGCGCCGGCGACGAAACCCATGAGCATGGCGTACTCGGGGCTGTGCCCGTTGACGATGAGAATGGCGCAAGCGGCGCCGCCGATGGGAAAGGCGCCGTCCACCGTCAGATCGACAAAGCCCAATACGCGGAAGGTCATAAACACGGTCACGCCGGCCAAGGCATAGCCCAGTCCCTGCCCGATTGCGCCGATATTCACGTTGCCAACCGACATGAAGCCAGCTACGACGAGCGCCAGCAGGATGCCGCGCAAGATAAATCTCCGATTGGCGCTCAATCCGGACGCTTGGGGCTGGGTTGTGGCAGCTGCTGTGGCTGTCATTTGACGCTCCGAGGTCAGTTGCGGATGAACTGACTGATTCCACCTGTTCGTAACTATACATTAAAGCGACGAATCTTGTCTACTCAAGGGCTCGGGTTTGTCCTGGCTGAATCCAGTGTGGGATCGGTATGGTATTATTGGCTGTCAATTGCTGTTGTGAAGTGTCAGGCGAAGCGCCGTGGTTGAGAAGCGACCGATAGACAAGTTAACGATAAAAGGATTCAAGACCTTACAAGATGTGGAACTTGAATTGGGCAAGTTGAATGTGCTGATTGGTCCGAATGGGGCTGGGAAGAGCAATTTTGTTTCGTATTTTCGGATGCTGCATGAGCTAGTTGAGGGCAGACTGAGGCGATGGACCGTAAAGCAGGTCGGCGCGGATCGCGTTTTGACCTATGGTAGCAAGCGGACGCCAGAGCTTATTTCTCAACTAGCGTTTGGTCTAAATCGCTATGATTTTACGCTTACTCCAATTGCCGACTATTTTGTGTTCGCCGATGAGCGCACCAGTTATGGCGATGCGTATGCGCGGGGCTTTTCCCTCGGCAGCTGGCATGAGGAGTCATTGCTGAAAACACAACTGCGACCAACAAATCCGCGCCGATCAGATTGGATCTACGCCGCCATTTCCAATTGGAAGATTTATCACTTTCATGACACAAGCGAAAGCGCCCCGGTGAAATTAACGGGCGGGTTACATGACAATCAGTATTTGCGCCATGACGCACGTAACTTGGCAGCCTATCTCTATATGCTTAGGCGCGATGACGAAAGCGCCTACAACCAGATTGTTCGAATCTTGCGACTGGCTCTGCCGTTTCTGCATGATTTTGTATTGGAGCCAGAGCAGGTTCGACCTGACGAATACTCAATCCAATTGCGCTGGCAGGGCAAGGATAGCGACGAGCCTTTCCTTGCCAGTCAATTGTCGGATGGTTCGCTGCGCTTCATTTGTTTAGTTACTGCGCTTATGCAACCAGACCCACCTGCGACGATCATTATTGATGAACCCGAAATCGGGCTGCATCCATATGCAATCACTCTCCTCGGATCTCTGCTTCATTCAGCTTCCGAAAGGATGCAAATCATCGTCGCAACGCAGTCGGTTGCGATGGTCAATCAGTTTTCTATAGGCGACTTGATCGTCGTCGAACTAAAGGCTGGTTCGTCAGTTTTCAAACGCCACATGGAAAGTGAATACGAACTGTGGCTCGAAGATTACTCTGTCGGAGAACTGTGGGAGAAAAACGTGCTCGGTGGGAGGCTGACCTAGATGATTCGCGTTCGTATAATCTGTGAAGGTCAGACCGAGGAAGAGTTTGTAAACAATTTGTTAAACGATCATCTATATGCATACGGCGTTCATGCCATTCCAATTGTCATTAGGTGTATAGTCCCGTAGTGAGATGGTGTGGTTTATGATGAAAGACTTCCGGGT
>JAPOYT010000219.1 GCA_026706445.1 Chloroflexota bacterium | reverse complement strand
GCACCGCGGGAACCCTTCTCGTCCTTGAATGGATGATTCGGGTTCTTTTGATTTCAGGGGAGAATACGATGTTCGAGACACTGCAAATGGAGCGAACCGACATCAAACCCTCGCGCGCGGAAGTCCGCCGCCACTTCCTTCATGGCGACCATGTGCCGGTCTATCGCACCTTGCTCGCTGACTTGGAGACGCCGGTCTCGGTTTATATGAAGTTGAAACAAGCGGGGCAGCCCGCCTTTCTGCTGGAAAGCGTCGAGGGAGGCGAGCAAGTCGGTCGCTATTCCTTCATCGGCGTCAATCCCAAAGGCTTGCTCAGCGTCCAAAACAATATCGTCAGCTTTGAACGCGATGGCGAGACAACCCAATTCGCCATCCCCGAAGGGCAAGATCCCCTGCATGTGATCAAACGCCACTTCCAAACCGTCAATCCGGCGCCGCTCGAGGGGCTGCCGCGCCTGGTCGGCGGCGCCGTCGGCTATATGTCCTACGATATCGTCCGCTATTTCGAGGACCTGCCGGCGACCGCCAGCGAAGACTTGGACGTGCCGACTGTCGCCTTCATGCTGCCCGACACGCTTGTCATATTTGACCACGCCATGCACCAATTGATCGTGCTGGCGAACGCGCACAATACTGGAAACGATCAGGACCGCGCTTATGAGCGAGCGATAGAAAGCATAGACGGAATCGTCGACGCCTTGTCCGCGCCCATGTTCCATCAGGCTTACGATTTGCCAATGAATGGCGAACGGGCTGACCCCAAGGCGAATGTGGAAAAGCATGTCCACGAGGATCGCGTGCGCATCGCCAAAGAATACATCCGCGACGGCGATGCCTTTCAGATTGTGCTGGCTCAGCGCTTCAGCCGTCAAACCGAAGCGAGCCCCTTGCAGATTTACCGCGCCCTGCGCGCCACCAATCCGTCGCCCTATATGTTCTTGCTGGAATTCAGCGATGACCTGACCCTTGTCGGCGCCTCGCCCGAGATGCTGGTGCGCCTGGAAGATGGCGTCGCCTACAATCGTCCCCTGGCCGGCACGCGCCGCCGCGGCGCCACCGAGCAAGAGGACCTCGAACTCGAAGAAGAGCTCATCAACGATCCCAAAGAGCGCGCCGAACATGTGATGCTCGTCGACCTGGGGCGGAACGATCTCGGACGCGTCTGCGATTATGGCACGGTCAAAGTGACCAAGATGATGTATGTCGAGCGTTATTCGCATGTCATGCACATCACCAGCCAGGTGGAAGGAAATCTGCGCAAGGGCATGGACGCCTTTGACTTGGTGCGCGCCACCTTTCCCGCCGGTACGCTCAGCGGGGCGCCCAAAGTGCGCGCGATGGAAATCATCGAGGAACTGGAGGAGACCCGCCGCGGACCCTATGGCGGCGCCGTCGGCTATTTCAGCTTTGATGGCTCTATGGATATGTGCATCACCATTCGCACCTTGCTGATGCAAAATGGCACGATCAGCGTGCAGGCGGGCGGCGGCATCGTCGCTGACAGCGACCCCGAAGCCGAATATTACGAGACCATCAACAAAGCCAAAGCGGTATTCGAAGCGGTCAAATACGCCGAAAAGGGGCTGATGTGAACGCCCCGGAAGTGACGAATTCGGAGGACATCGCATGATTCTGGTGATCGACAATTACGACAGCTTCACCTACAACATCGTGCAGGAACTGGGCGAGCTCGGCGCCGATCTCACGGTCTACCGCAACGACAAGATCACTGTCGATGAGATCCGAGCCCTGGCGCCCGAGCGCATCGTCATTTCTCCCGGTCCCGGTTTCCCCGTCGATGCCGGCGTATCGCTCGAGCTGATCCGCGGGCTGGGGCGCGAGATTCCGCTGCTCGGCATCTGCCTGGGGCATCAAGCCATCGGCGAAGCCTACGGCGGCCTGGTCGTCCACGCTCCAGAACTGATGCACGGCAAAACCAGCATGATCTACCATGATGGCGACACAATCCTGGGCGATATTCCCAATCCATTCGAGGCGACCCGCTACCATAGCCTGATTGTCGACGAGGCGACTTTGCCCGATTGCCTGCAAATCACCGCCCGAGCCGCCACCGGCGAAATCATGGGATTGCGCCATAAAGAGCATCCCGTCATCGGCCTGCAGTTCCATCCCGAAAGCATTCTGACCGGCTGCGGCTTGCAAATTCTCGGCAACTTCATGGATTACAAGCCCTTGCGCAAACCTGTAGGGGAGACCTATCAGGTCGCCCGCCGAGTGGCGAATATGTAGGGGCTAGCCTTGGGCCGCCCGCCAAAGGCAAACAGAGAATGGCAAAAACAATCAAAGGACGTGCAAATGGACATCCAAGGCGCAATTGACACGATGAGCCGCTATGGCCATCTCAATGCCGAACAAGCCGAATCGGTCATGCGGCAAATCATGACCGGCGGCGCCACCGAAGCGCAGATTGGCGCCTATCTTATGGCGCTGCGCATTAAAGGCGAAACCACTGACGAAATCACCGGCAGCGCCCGCGCCATGCGCGAGGCCGCAACCGTGGTGCCAACATCGGTAACCGGCGACATGCTCGATACCTGCGGCACCGGCGGCGACCGCTCCGGCACCTTCAACATCAGCACAACCGTCGCCTTCGTCGCCGCTGGCGCTGGCATCCCCGTCGCCAAACATGGCAACCGCGCGGCCACCAGCAAAAGCGGCAGCGCCGATGTGCTTGCTGCGCTTGGCCTCAACCTTGAGCTGGAGCCGCAGCAGGTCGGGCGCTGCATCGACGAGATCGGCATTGGCTTCCTCTTCGCCGTCAAGCTGCACCCAGCCATGCGTCACGCCATCGCCCCGCGCCGCCAGCTTGGCATCCGCACAATCTTCAATATCTTGGGTCCCTTGACCAATCCCGCCGGCGCCCAGCGCTTTCTGATGGGGGTATTCGCCGCCGAGCTCACCGACCTGCTGGCGAATGTTTTGCGCGCGCTAGGTGTGAAATCAGCCATGGTCGTGAATGGTTACGGCGGCTTGGACGAGTTGACCATAACCGGCCCCAATCGCATCAGTTATCTAAAGGAAGATGGCTCAATCACACATTTGGACGCCGACCCGACCGATTATGGCTTCCATCGCGCCAGCCTGGACGAATTAAAAGGCGGCGAGCCAGCGGAAAACGCCGCCATCTTGCGTTCCGTGCTCGATGGCAGCGACACCGGCCCCAAACGGGACATCGTAATCTTGAACGCAGGCGCCGCTATCATGGCGGCCGGTCATGCCCATTCCATCGCCGACGGCATCGTAGTCGCCCGCGACAGTCTCGAAAGCGGCAGAGCGCTTGGCAAGCTGGATCAATTGATCGCGTTCAGCCAGAGTTTCGCCTCATGAGTCAGGCTTTTGTCACCACCGATACCGTCCTCGATCGCATCCTCGATCGCAAGGTGGAGGAGTTGGCCGGCGCGCGCGCCCGCGCCTCCGATGCGGACGTGATGCGGCTCGCGGAATCTTCTCCTTTCAAGGTCCGCGATATGATTTCGGCGCTCCATTCCGCCCGCGTCAGTCTCATCGCCGAGGTCAAACGGGCATCGCCCAGCAAAGGCGAGTTGACGAAGGACTTCGCTCCTGTCATGACCGCGGCCGCCTACGCTCACAATGGCGCGTCGGCGATATCCGTGTTGACCGACGAACATTTTTTCCGCGGCAGCCTGGCTTATTTGACTTCGATTAGGAAAGCGGTTCACGTACCGATTCTGCGCAAGGACTTCATAATTGATCCTTATCAAGTCTACGAGGGCAGGGCGGCCGGCGCTGACGCGATCCTCCTGATCGTAGCCGCGCTGTCTGACGCGCAGTTGAGCGAACTCTGCGCATTGACGCATCAGCTTGGCATGAGCCCGCTGGTCGAAGCGCACAATGAATGGGAAATGGAACGGGCGCTGCGGCTGGACGCGAAACTGATCGGCATCAACAATCGCGACTTGAAGACATTCCACGTCGACCTCGGCACTACCGCGCGGCTTGCGAACATGGTTGACGATGATTTCCTGCTGGTCGCCGAAAGCGGCATCTTCAGCGCCGCCGATGTTCAGAAGATGGGGCGGCTGGGCGCACATGCCATTCTCGTCGGCGAGGCGCTGATGAAAGCGCCGGACACCGTTTCTTTAGTCCGCGAATTAAGCAGCCAGCCGCGAGGCGCGCATGACCAAAATTAAAATCTGCGGCATACGATCCAGCGAAAACGCGCTGATGGCGGCTCGCGCCGGTGCCGACCTGATCGGCTTGAATTTCTATCCCAAGTCGCCGCGTTATGTTGAACCGGGCTCCGCGCGCGATATAGCCAAGGATCTGCGCGCTGATTTAGGCGACGCTTGCCCGGCGCTTGTTGGCGTCTTTGTCAACGCCAGCGCCGATGAAGTCCGCGCCATCGTCGGAGAGGTCGGCTTGGACTACGCCCAGTTGAGCGGCGATGAACCGCCCGAGACCCTGCAACAACTTTCCGGCATCGCCTTCAAGGCGATCCGCCCCGCGGACGAAGCCGCGGCTCTGGCTCAGATTGAGCGCCTGGGTTCCGCCTATCCCGCCGGCGCTGACGCTCCATCCATATTGCTCGACGCTTTCAATCCGGCGCTCTACGGCGGCACCGGCGAAACAACCAGCGCTAGTATCGCCTTGGTCGTGAAAGCGAACGCGCCTCGCATGATGCTGGCTGGCGGACTTAAGCCCGACAATGTTGCCGAACGCGTGCGTCGTATCCGTCCCTGGGGCGTCGATGTCGCCAGCGGCGTCGAAGCGGGAAGGCCCGGCATCAAAGACGAATCGGCTGTGCGCGCATTCATCAGAGCGGTACGGACGGCTGACGCATGAGCGAGCTATTCGACATTTATGACGAAGCCTTGAATCACATCGGCGTTAAGCCGCGCGCCGCCGCGCATCGTGATGGCGACTGGCATCAAGTCTTCCACTGCTGGGTGATCGGGCGCGAAACCGATCGCTCGCCTTTTCTCGTCCTGCAAAAGCGAAAGGCAGACCTGGATTATCCCAACAAGATTGATATCAGCGCCGCCGGCCATCTGGCCGCTGGCGAGTCCCTGCGCGACGGTCCCCGCGAGATTCGCGAAGAGTTGGGATTGTGCGTAGCTTTTGAAGACTTGATTCCGCTCGGGCGACGCGTGGGCATCAATAAAATCGGCGACTTCGTCGATCGCCAAATCTGCCACGTCTTTCTCTACCAATGCAATCAACCGCTTGAGGCCTACAATTATCAGCGAGACGAGGTAGCCGGCTTGATTAAACTGCCGGTTGCCGATGCCATGCGTCTGCACGCTGGCGAAGTTCCCTTCGTCGTTGCGCCCGCTGTTGGCTTGGAATCGCCTCAGATTACCTTGACGCTGGACGACTTCATCCCCAGCATCGACAACTATATTATGAAAATCCTGCTTCTCGCCCAGCGTTATTTCACCGGCGAAAAAGAATTGTGGATATAAGATATTCCAGGAAACAGATGAGAAAGACTCTCGAATCTATGATGCTGAAAAAAGCATTCAACGTGTGTACGGGCGAGCCGGTGGCTCGCCCCCAATTATCAAAAGGACATTAGTTCATGACCGACAGCTACATCCAAACCAACATCAGCGACCTGCCCGATGAACGCGGTTACTTCGGCGAATTCGGCGGGCGCTTCGTGCCCGAAACCATTGTCCCGGCGCTGGACGAACTCGAAGCCGCCTACGCCGACGCGATTTCCGACCCCGCCTTTCATGCCAGTTTGAGCCACCTGCAACAAACCTACACCGGCCGTCCCACGCCAATCAGCCACGCCCAGCGACTGAGCGAGGCGCTCGGTGGCGCGCAGATTTATCTCAAGCGCGAAGACCTGGCGCATACCGGCGCCCATAAAATCAACAATGCGCTCGGTCAGGGCTTGCTCGCCAAGCGCATGGGCAAGCGCCGCATCATCGCCGAGACCGGCGCCGGACAGCACGGCGTCGGCACAGCGACAGCGATGGCGCTGCTCGGCCTTGAATGCCACGTATATATGGGCACGGTCGATATCCGCCGCCAACAGCCCAACGTCTTCCGCATGAAGCTGCTCGGCGCCGAGGTGATTCCAGTCGAGAGCGGCAGCCGCACGCTGAAAGACGCCATCAACGAAGCGATGCGCGATTGGGTGACTAATGTGGAGACCACCTTTTACCTGCTAGGCTCGGCGCTGGGCCCGCATCCCTATCCCATGATGGTGCGCGATTTTCAGAGCGTGATTGGCGTCGAAGCGCGCGAGCAGATCCAAGCGCTGACTGGTCAACTGCCGGATGTTTGCATCGCCTGCGTCGGCGGCGGCAGCAACGCCATCGGGCTCTTCCACGCCTTTCGCGATGACGCCCACACCGAACTGATCGGCGTCGAAGCCGGCGGGCATGGCATCGAAAGCAAGCAACACGCGGCTCGCTTCGCCGACCTCGACATTAGCCGGCCGGGCATTTTGCATGGCACGCGCTCTTTCGTCATGCAGAACGAGGACGGCCAAATCATGGAGACCCATAGCGTTTCCGCCGGTCTCGATTATCCATCTGTCGGCCCGGAACACGCCCACCTGCGCCAATTGGAACGCGCCTATTACACCATGGCGACCGATGAGGAAGCATTGGAGGCATTTCAAGTCTTGAGCAAGCTGGAAGGCATCATCCCGGCTCTCGAAAGCGCGCACGCCGTCGCCGAGGCCATCAAACGCGCGCCGACCATGCCGCAGGACAGCGTCCTCTTGGTTAATCTGTCCGGCCGCGGCGACAAAGACCTCGACACCGTCATCCAAATCCTTGGCGATTAAACGAGTGCATTGTAAGGCTTGTCCGCAACTTGATGGCTCGCTTCAGACGCTGCGCAGTGCAAAGGAGTACATGGGCTTCACCACAGAGGAATCGAGGAAACACAGAGGGCACAGAGGGATGGATTGTT
>JAPOYT010000064.1 GCA_026706445.1 Chloroflexota bacterium | reverse complement strand
CCTACAGACTGTCAGGTGGATGCAATTTACCTATTTCAACCGAAAAGGATACACTTCCAATTGGCTGGAGACTTTGTCCCAGATTTGTTGTGTGTACGGGCGAGCGAAGGTCTATGCCTACGTGACCCGGTGGCTCGCCCCCCATTTGGCTCTTGACCGGAATTGCCCAAGCGCGCTACACTATACCTATAGGGGTATAGGTATTGGAGCAATACACATGGCTGCTGAAATCTTGATCCACGATCATGCCCAACGAGACGCCTTCAACCGCAAGACGCTCAATCGCATCCGCCGCATACAAGGGCAGCTTGGCGCGCTCGAGGCGATGATCAGCGCCGACGACGGCAGCTGCGAGGAGCGCGTCCTGCGCGCCCGCACCATCGAAAAGGGCATGTCCAGCCTGATCAATCACCTGTTCGAATGTTACATCGAAAACACGCTGGCGCATGACCTCGGCGCCGACCCGCAAGGCGCGCTCAGCGAGATGCAGAAAATTCTCAAGCTGATCAACAGCTGAAAGGAACGCGAAATATGACGACCAAAGAAATCGCGCTGCCGGTCACCGGCATGACCTGCGCCATGTGCCAGAAAAATGTCGAGCGCAGCCTCAAACGCGCTGATGGCGTCAACGCTGTCAGCGTCAACCTGGCGACCGAAAAAGCCAATGTGCGATACGACGGCGAAAAGCTCGCAGCGTCCGACTTGGTCGCCCAGGTGGAACGCGCCGGTTACGGCGTCGCCGCCGCGGCAATCGACCTGCCCATCACCGGCATGACCTGCGCCATGTGCCAGAAGAATGTGGAGCGCGCTCTGAATCGCAGCGAGGGCGTCATCAGCGCCTCGGTCAACCTCGCCAGCGAAAAAGCCAGCGTCAGCTACCTGCCCGGCCTTGCGCGCCGCCACGATCTGGTCGCGGCAGTTGAGCGCGCTGGCTATGGCGTCATCGACACATCCGCGCACGACGCCCATGAAGACCACGAAGCGCAGGTCCGCCAAGCCGAAACCGACCGCCAAGCCCGCCTGGTCAAAATCGGCGCGCTCTTCACCATCCCGCTCACCATCCTCAGCATGGCGCGCCACTTCCTGCATCAGGTTCCTTTCTTGATGGACAATTTCGCCTTCCTGGCGGACGACATCTGGCTCTTCCTCTTCGGCGCGCTGGCCACGCCGGTCATGCTGCTGCTCGGCCGACAATATCTCATCGGCGCAAGCAAATCCCTGCGCAACGGCAGCGCCAATATGGATGTGCTGGTGGCGATGGGCGCCAGCGCCGCCTACGTCTACGGCATCATCGTCTTGCTGGGCATCGTCTTCGGCTTCAGCAATGTGGTCGGCAAATCCGACTACTTCGAATCGACCGCCGTCATCCTCACGCTGGTCACGCTGGGCAAATTGCTGGAAGCGCGCGCCAAGGGCAGGACCAGCGCCGCCATCAAGAGGCTGATGGGGCTGGCGCCAAAAACGGCGACGCTCCTCAGCGACGGCAAAGAGAAAGCCATCCCCATCGACGAAGTCGCGCCCGGCGACATCTTGCTGGTCAAACCGGGCGAACGCATCCCGGTGGACGCCATCGTGACCGACGGCCGCTCGGCCGTTGATGAATCCATGCTCACCGGCGAAAGCCTGCCGGTGGACAAATCCGTCGGCGCGGAAGTTTATGGCGGCGCCATCAACCAGCAGGGCAGGCTAATTATTGAAGCGCAGCGCGTGGGCCGCGATACCGTCTTGGCGCAGATCATCCGCCTGGTCGAACAAGCGCAAGGCAGCAAAGCGCCGATCCAGGCAATCGCCGACCGCGTCGCCTCGGTCTTTGTGCCCGCCGTTATCGCCCTCGCCATCATCACCTTGGTTGGCTGGCTGACCCTCGGCGGCGCCGACTTGCCGACAGCCATTCTCAATATGATCGCCGTGCTCGTGATCGCCTGCCCCTGCGCCCTCGGTCTGGCGACGCCCACCGCCATCATGGTCGGCAGCGGACGCGGCGCCGAAGCTGGCATCCTCTTCCGCAGCAGCGAAGCCCTTGAGCGCGCCGGCGCCTTGACGACCATCCTGCTCGACAAGACCGGCACCATCACGCAGGGACAGCCGGCCGTCACCGAGGTCCTGGCCGCGCCGGGCTTCAGCGAGCGGGATGTGCTGCAATTCAGCGCCTCAGCCGAAGCCGCCAGCGAACATCCGCTGGCATTAGCCTTGCTTGATGAAGCCAAAGCGCGAGGCATTGCCACGCTGCCCCTGCAAAACTTTGAAGCCAGCCCCGGCCGCGGCCTCATCGCCGCCATCGAAAATAAGGATATCCTTGTCGGCAGCCCGCGCTTCATCGCCGAAAACAACATCGACATCAACGCGCTGGAAGCCGACATCGCGCGCAGCCAAAATAAAGGGGCTACGGTCGTCTTGCTCGCCATCGATGGAACGCCCGCCGGCGCCATCGCCATCGGCGATACGGTCAAGCCGAGCTCGGCAGCCGCCATCAGCGCCCTGCGCCAGCGCGGACTGGATGTCGCCCTGGTCACCGGCGACAACCGGCAAACCGCCGACGCTATCGCCCGCGAAGTCGGCATTGAGCGCGTCCTGGCTGAGGCGCCTCCAGCCGACAAAGCGGAAGCCGTCAAGCAGCTGCAATACGAAGGCGCGACCGTCGCCATGGTCGGCGATGGCATCAACGACGCGCCGGCGCTGGCGCAGGCCGATATCGGCTTCGCCATCGGCAGCGGAACCGATATCGCCATCGAAGCAGGTGATATTACCTTGGTCGGCGGCGACCTCAAAGCGCTCGCGGCTGCGCTCGACCTGAGCAAAGCCACCCTGCGCGCGATCCATCAGAACCTCTTCTGGGCTTTCATCTATAACATCGTGCTGATCCCGGTGGCGATGCTGGGCGGTCTAATTCCCATGTTTGCGGCCGCGGCCATGGCTTTCTCGAGCGTGTTTGTGGTGAGTAATTCGCTGAGGCTGCGGGGGCGGCGAACCTCTGACTAGCTTGCATTACACATTGAAACAACCGAAATACTTGATTAGAATTCGATGCCTGTGAGTCGTATGTCGGCAATCTGATTGAGGTTGCATTAATATGGCTGGATTTGAGGTGGGGTCAATTTGGCGCAAGTGGGATTTGCATGTGCATAGCCCTTCATCGATTCTTGCTAACGAGTTCAAGTCTACTGACGGGAGGAATGTATGGGATTCATACGTTGACCGCATTGAAGAAACTGATATACAGGTGTTAGGAATAACCGACTATTTCACCGTTGACGGGTACAAGAAGATTCTTGAATATCGAGAAGACGGACGGCTGGATAAAGTCGATCTCGTTCTCCCCAACGTAGAATTGCGTCTTAATGTGCTAGGGCACAACAAGCGCGTCAACCTTCATGTGATTTTCTCGAACACAGTATTGGTGTCAGATATCGAAAGGCATTTTCTAGAGCAACTTCATATTACAGTTGAAGGGGACCCACAGAGCACAGACTTTAAAGAAAAGCTGATGCCGGAAACCTTAGAAGAATTGGGTCACCAACTTAAACTTGAGAACAGGACGCAGTATGGAAACCTGACACCAATGCAAGTCGGCGCAACTGCAGCTGTGCTTGACTTTGAAGAGATATGTGCACGGCTACGCAATCCGAAATTCTTAGACAAATATGTCCTGGTCCTTGCAGAAGATAACTTGCCGCCGTGGCATGGCCAATCTCATCTATTGCGAAAAATTCTCACGCAGAAAACGGATTTTATGTTTACGTCGAATCCAAGCAGTCGAATATGGTATCTCGGACGGCACCACGACTATGAGACTCCTCAACATTTCGTCGCCGAATTCAAATCGCTTAAACCTTGTATTCACGGGAGCGACGCGCATGAGCTTTTCTTTATAGGTCATCCGTGTTCGAACAGAGGCGTGAAAGGGCATGACTGTAAAAGCTCTACCGAAGACTGTAATCTCCGGTTCTGCTGGATCAAGGCTGATCCAACGTTTGACGGTTTCAAGCAAGTGCTATATGAACCGGAAGACAGAGTATTTATAGGTCCGGCAGCTCCAGAATTTCCCAAAAGCAACTATACAATTTCTGAAGTTAGCTTCTCGGAAACGTATGTTGACTCGGAGCTGACAATTGGGGCTACAGCGATACCAATCAATCATAGCTTAGTGGCGGTAACTGGCGGAAAGGGAGCCGGTAAAACGGCATTCGTCGATCTAATTGCCAATTGTTTCGTGGATCGAGCCAGCGTTTTGAATGAAAACTCATTCGTGTGGAGAATTTGCGAGGATCACAAACCGGGACTTCGCACAAGTATTGCGTTTTCGGGCGCAGACTCATTCGAAAAAGATGTATTCGACAGTTCGTCCTTGCTCAGTCATGTAGATGTTGCTTATATCGAACAGGGCCAACTTGATGCTGCCGTATCAGAGACTTACAAGCTGACTGAGCGAATCGAGCAACTTGTAATGTCCACGACGTCAATGTCTGATAGGCACGAGTTCGACAGCTTGCTCCAGCAAATCAAAGACATTCAAGACCAGATCGGAGTAATCTCAGACCGAATTATACAACTGTCTGCAGACATCTCAGTGGAAGTTCAAGCCGCGCTTCAAACAAGAAAGAAGACCTTAAAAGTCTCAATTGAAGATCTCGCGGAGCAGATTGAAAATGACTCAATAGACAGTAACGAGATGGAACTAGCTCAAAAGGCTATCGATCAAGTAGCCAATCTCGAAGGTAGATATGAAAAGCTCAAGCAGGTGAGTTCGAATATAAAGCGAGCAAAGTCTATTCTGACGAACGATCTGACCGAGTTCAACTCCATTGTTCTGACAATAAACAGGTTGGTTCAGGAGCTGGAATTTAAAGTCGAAGTTCTCTTCGAACTGGCTTACCCCTCGGCGGAGTCAATTGCCCGTATTGCCGACAAAGTGGAAGAGGAAATCAATTCCACGCTTAAAGTCATTGACCAAAGCAAAAAAGATATGGAAGAACAGAACAAGCGCGTAGCAGATCACTCCAAGCTCATTGACGAGAAAAGAATCGCTGAAGATGCGTTGGGCAAGATAGAAGCTCAGTTAAGTGAATTTGATAGCATAGAAAGCCAAATACAGGACTTACGCGATTCCAGGGCTTCTCACTACCGCGATATGCTCGACAAAGTAGCTCTGCGAAAGCAAACGTTTCAGCGAATGATGACGAGCTATCTGGACAGACGTGCTCATCATTCAGACGGATCGGATCCAAACCGGTCAAACATTCTGGCAGGTATTGATTTTTCGGCAAGGATGCGATTCTCCGCTCAATCTTTCTTGACAAAGTGTAGAAAGCTATTCGATGAAAGAAGCGTTAAGCTGAAAGACGGCGAGTCGCATTTCGATACAACTTTAGACTTGTTTGCAAGTGTCGCACGTGGCGACGACAGCGCCATTGGTGATCTTTCGATTAATATTGAGAGTCTCGTAGACGACAACCGCCTGCGCAATAGTCTTTTGTCGGGCAAGGGTTTATCTGACTTTTATGAACTCTTGTACGGCAACCATTTTGCTCTTGTACCTGAAGTATCGTACAAGAAAGTGCCCATAAAGCGACTTTCGATTGGTCAGAAAGCCACAGTATTGATCAAGCTCTACTTGGCAGACGGAACTCGACCAATAATCATAGATTCTCATGACGATCATTTAGACAATAAATTCATTTATGATGAGCTAATACCTGCAATTGTACAGGCCAAGAAAGGTAGACAAATCATTCTGGTGTCAAACAACGCGAATGTTGTTGTGAATGCAGATGCAGAACAAGTTATTGTCGCCGAACACAATGACAATAACATTACATACGTGTCCGGTTCCCTTGAAAACCCTTGCATTAGAGAGAAGGCCATAGAAGTTCTAGAAGGTGGCGAACTAGCCTTCAAAGAACGCAAACAGAAATACCGCATTCCTTAAACTGACTGATATTTGAATTTAGACTGCGCGCCCATCCGTTCACCCCTTCTTCCCCCACCCATGCTACCATCTCCCCGAAGCGCCGCTTAACAACCCCATATCCCATGACCGCGCCGAATCATGATTCTCACTTTGTGATACGAAAAAGGTTTCGCTCTATCATGACACAATTATGAGAATTCTCATTCCCGCCAATGTCGCGCGACGATTTAAGCCCCTCCCTCTTCATGGGGGAGGGGTTTGGGGTGGGGGCTCCAAAGCCGTTCAATACTTTATTGGACAAAAAAGTTTTCCCTTTACAATACAACTGTCCAATAAACCCAAAGGAACCTGCCCATGCCCGACCAAGACCCCGCCATCACCCCTGCCGAAATCGCCGCCGCCGAAACCCTGCTTGACCTCGACTTCAGCCCCGTCCAGCGCGAGCAAATGCTCGAGATCGTCAACGGACGACGCGAGCAATACGCTGCGATCCGCGCCGCCGACCTCGACAACAGCGTGCCGCTCGCGCTCAACTTCCAGGTCCAGCCCGCCGATCCCGCGTCCGCCGCCGTCCCGCGAAGCTATGCCATGAGCGCCGGCGCGCCCGTGACCCGCCCCGCCGATCTCGAAGAGGCCGCTTTTCTGCCGGTCACCCAACTCGCCGAGCTCATCCGCTGTCGCCAGGTCACTTCGCTCGAGCTGACCGAGATTTACCTCAACCGGCTCAAGCGCTACGATCCCCTTCTCCAGTGCGTCGCCGCCTACACCGACGATCTCGCCATTGAGCAGGCGAAACGCGCTGATGACGAAATCGCGCGCGGGCGCTATCGCGGTCCACTGCACGGCATCCCCTGGGGCGCCAAAGACCTGCTGGCGACGCGCGGCTATCCGACGCAATGGGGCGCCGCGCCCTACCAAGGTCAGCAGCTCGATGTCGATGCCACCGTCGTCCAGCGGCTGGAGGAAGCCGGCGCCGTGCTCATCGCCAAGCTGACCCTGGGCGCGCTCGCCAACG
>JAPOYT010000226.1 GCA_026706445.1 Chloroflexota bacterium | reverse complement strand
GCGAGAGGCGGTCTATGTCTACGTGACCCTTGTCTCGCCCGAAGCTGACCCAGGAATTGGTAGGCGGGCGATTCAAGAATCGCCCCTACAGCTTTCGAATTGTATCGGCTCATTATATTGTGTGAGCCAAGTCGTGACTTGCGAGAGACTGTGATGACAATATACGCGACACTCGACATCGGGCGAACCGCAGCATGTTTGCTACTCCCGCCGACAAAAGAATGGGCGGTACAGGCGCGCTGCGTCTTCATGGAAGCATGAAAGCCGGGCAATGGGCGACTGGATTGGCGCGTGACTGGGCGTTGCACCAGCCGGGAAACGAGCCAGGAAGCCATTGCGCGAACGTTCGGACAAAGTATGATAGATTGCATTGTTCCTAGCGAAGCGAGCTCAATTGAACTTCAAGAAGACCTTCCCCATCCTGGTCGCCTACCTGGTTTTCATCGTGATTGGCATTGCGTCCGGACTGCTCAACATTTCCTGGACTTATATGCAAGACACGTTTAATGTTTCGCATGATTCGCTGGCAGCCCTGGCGCCGGCGGCGATGCTGGGCGGCTTGTTTGCCGCTTTTCTCAGCGGTTCGATAATCAGCCGGTTTTCTATTGGTCCGGTGTTAGTCGGCGGCATGGTATTTGCGGGAATCGGCATTCTCGGCTACGCCATTGCGTCAGCCTGGATTGTCCTGCTCAGCGTCGCATTCATCGCCAGCATCGGCAAAGGCACGATGGACGCGGGCCTGAACAATTTCGCCTCGGCGAATTACGGCGCCAGCGTGATGAATTGGCTGCACGCTTGCTGGGGCATTGGCTTGACGATCGCGCCGGCGGTGGTCACGCATTTCGTGATTTACGAAGGCAGCGGCTGGCAGTCCAGTTACGTGCTCGTCGGCATCATTTTACTGCTGATTGGTCTGGTCATACTGTTAAGTTTGCCGCTCTGGAAAATCCGGCCCTCGAGCGATACTGCAAAGCGTGGCCTGGAGCGACCGTCGGCGAGATACACATTGCGCCGGCCAATTGTGATCCTTGGGCTGGTGTTTTTCTTCCTTTATGGCGGCGTCGAGATCGGCACCGGGCAGCTGGCCAATACGCTGTTGATTGAAGCGCGCAGCCTGCCGCAGGAGATCGCGAGCAGCTGGGTCAGCGCATATTGGGCCAGTTTCACGGTGGGACGCATTACGATGGGGCTGCTCGCCATGCGCTTGGGCGACAGAACGCTGCTGAATATCTGCTTCGGTTTCACCGTCATTGGCGCGCTGCTGCTCTTTCTCAATATGAATGATGTACTCAGCCTGCTTGGTCTGGTAGGGATAGGATTTGGGCTGGCGGCGGTATTCCCGATCTTGATTTTGCAGACCAACGACCGGGTCGGGCGCGACCATGCCGTAAACGCAATTGGCTTTCAGGTTGGCTGCGCCGGTTTGGGTGGCGCGGCGCTGGCGGGAATGGGCGGCGTGTTCGCGGAATATGTCGGTCCGGAGTCGATCAGCTTTTTCATTTTCCTGGGCGCGCTGCTGATGGTGGCGCTTTATGAATTCATGATCCGCTGGGAAGCCCGGAAGAGAATCGCGGCAAAAGCAAGCCATTGACGCTCGCGGCGGTAGACGCGATATGCGGCGATACCATCCCAACTGGCTAGATTAACGGTGGAGATCTGATGACTCGTTTCGCCGATCACCCATCTTTCGCGCGACTCCTGGAATGTCATTTGCCAGGGACCTTTCCCGCGTTAAGCATCTGCGTCATTCATCGGGGAGAGACGGTCTGGCAGGATGCCTGGGGCTGGATTGATCCGGATGATCAATCCACGCCGGTCAGCATCGACACGCTCTTTGATCTCGCTTCGGTAACCAAGCTTATCGTCGAGACAAGTTTTCTGGCGCTGGTTGAGGCGGGCGCCATAGACTTGGAGAGCCGCCTGGTGGACATCGTTCCCGAATTCGGCCGGCTGAATCCGCGTAAAATCGCCAGCGGACAAGATCCGCATACGCGCGCCCGTCTGCCAGCGGAAGAGCGCTTCCGTGGCAAGTCTGTCGATCCTGGCGCCGTCACCTTCAAGCATCTGCTCACACATAGCTCGGGTCTGCCGCCCTGGCGTTCGGTCTACCTGCTAGCGGCGGACCGGCCGCCGCCACCGCCGATTCATGTTCGGCATTACGATGAGGCGCGCTGGCAGCGCGGCTTACGCGCCATGGTCGATTTTCCCTTCGCCGGAACAATCGGCGATACGATTCGTTATACCGACATCGGCATCATGCTGCTGGGCGAAGCGGTTGCGCGTTTGCATGGCAGCCGGCTGGATACGGCGGTCCGTGACTTGGCGCTGCAACCCCTGGCGCTGGATTCATTTACATACATTCCGATGCTGAATGGCGTAGCGCGCGACCGAATCGCTCCGACGGAATTAGACAATCATTGGCGTCAGCGGCGCGCCTGGGGCGAGGTTCACGATGAAAACACTTGTGGCGTCGGCGGCATCGCGGGGCATGCCGGGCTCTTCGCGACGGCGCTGGACGTCGCTCGTTTTGGTCAAGCCTGGCTCGCTGGCGATGAGCGCCTGGGCCTAGGCGCCGAACTGCGCGCTGAAGCAACCCGTCTACAGGTTGCAGGGCAATATAGACTGGGCTTGGGCTGGATGCTCAAAGCGGACAGCGACTCTTCAGCCGGTGACCGCTACAACGCAATTTCATACGGCCACACGGGATTCACCGGCACATCGCTCTGGATTGATCCGGAACGGCAGTTGGTCAGCGCTGCCCTGACGAACCGCGTCTATCATGGCCGGCGCGACGAGGGCATTCATGCCTTTCGGCGGGCGATCCATGATCTCATTGTCGAGAGCGTTGACGCGCGATGAATGAACCGCTGTTTATGGGCATTGATGGCGGCGGAAGCACGCTGAGAATCGCTATCGTCAATGCCAAGCTGGATAAGTTTTCGTCGCTGAAAGCCGGCGCCGTCAATCCAAGCGTGGTCGGGCATAGTGAGGCGCGGGCGCGGATTCAAAGGGGCGTCGGCGCCGCCTTGGGCGAGGCGAGCCTGCGGCCGGAGCGCATAAGCGCCGTCGGCATCGGCGTCGCTGGCGCGTCCAATCTGCGCAATGAGCGCTGGCTGCTCGAAACGCTGAAGCCGGTCTTGCCAAGGAGTCGTCATGCGCCAAGTTCGGACCTCGAGATTGCGCTGGCGGGCGCTTTGGCAAGGCGTCACGGCATCTTGCTGCTGGCGGGCACTGGCAGTGGCGCATTCGCTGTCAAACCCGGGGACATTCGCTTGCAAGTGGGCGGCTGGGGATACCTGCTGGGCGACGAAGGCAGCAGTTACTGGATCGGGCGCGAGTTGCTGAGGCTGGCAATAGGAGAATATGATTTGGGATGGGATGCGAACGAAGACGCCTTAGGTCGCGCTTTCCTCGACGAGCTAGGACTAGCGCAAGCGAGGGAGTTATTGGCATGGGTGTACCAGTCTGACGCGGCGCCGGCGGTTAGAATTGGGGGCTTGGCGCCATTTGTGCTGAAGCGCGCAGAGGATGGCGATGAGCAGGCGATGCGCATACTTCGACGCGCTTCGGAATATCTGGCCGATCAATTGCAGACGCTGCGGCGGAGGCTGGATTACCCGGAGGCGCCGATCGCCTTTGCCGGCGGGCTGCTCGACAACGATAACTGGCTATCGAGAGAGGTATCGCGGCGGCTGGCGCTGGCAGAGCGGCCGGTCGCCAAGCACCCGCCCGTGATCGGCGCGGCAATGCTGGCGAAAATGGAATGGAGCGCGGCAAAGAAATGACGAATTTGACGACCGAGCGAGCGAATCCTGAAAGCGCGAAGATCGACCAGATGACTTCATTCGAAGCTGTTCGCGTGATCAATCGCGAAGACGCTAAAGTGGCGGCCGCTGTGCGCAGGGCGCTGCCAGAAATCGCCGAAGCGGTCGAAGTTATTGCCGAGGCGATTGCGGGCGGCGGACGACTGTTCTACGTTGGCGCTGGCACAAGCGGCCGCCTAGGCATTTTGGACGCGGTCGAATGCGTCCCGACCTTCAGCGTATCGCCCGATCTCGTGCAAAGCCTTATTGCCGGTGGCGAGCCAGCAGTTACGCGCTCGATTGAAGGCGCGGAAGATCGACCCGAACTGGCGCGGAGAGACTTGGCCAAGCGCGGGCTTGCGAAGGCCGACGTGGTTTGCGGTATCGCCGCCAGCGGTCGCACGCCTTATGTCATCGGCGGCTTGGAATACGCCAAATCGCTGGGCGCCAAGACGATCGCTATCGCCTGCAATATGGACGCTCCCATTGGCGCGCAGGCGGATATATCGATCGGCGTCGATGTCGGACCGGAGGTCATCGCCGGCTCAACGCGCATGAAGGCGGGCACGGCGCAAAAGATGATCCTGAACATGCTCAGCAGCGGCGCGATGATCCGCCTGGGCAAAGTCTACGGCAATCTGATGGTCGATGTGAAAGTATCCAATCAGAAGCTGGCTGAGCGCGCTTGCCGGCTGGTAATGCGTCTCACGGGCGCAGATGCGGAGCATGCGCGGGAACTGCTGGCGCGGGCGAATAACGAGGTGAAGGCGGCGGTTGTGATGGCGCGAACAGGCGTCGAATACGAGGAAGCGAGCCAAATGCTGATATCAGCCGACGGGAAACTGCGCGCTGTAATCGGCAATGTCACGGATTAGGCGCGCCTATTTGCCCTCCCAGTCAATCGGGTAAGTTTTGTCCATCATTGCTCGTATGGCATTTTGAAAGTCCTTCGTGCGGAATAGCTGCGCCTGCGCCCAAGCTTCGAGCTGCAATCCGGCCGCGTTGTCAATAATGTCGTTGATTACGCGCTTGCCGTAGCTGACCGCCAGCGGCGCCGATGCGGCCAAAGCCTCAACGAATTCACTGACGCCCTGCTCCAGTTCCGCCTTAGGCAGAACCGCGTTCACCAGTCCCCAATCCAGCGCCTGCGGCAGGTCGATGGTGCGCCCAGTCAAAATCAGATCTTTGGCGCGGGAGGGGCCGATGAGCTTGATCAGGCGCACGGCGCCGCCGACATCGGGAATGATGCCCAGGCGCGCTTCCGGCAGGCCCAGCTTCGTGCGTTCCGCCGCAATGCGAAAATCGCAGGCGAGCGCCATCTCCAGCGCCAGCCCGAGGCAATATCCCTGCAATATACAGACGACTGGCAGCGAGCAGCGTTCAATCTTGTTGAGAATCGCTTGATAGCGGGCGGTATAAGGGAAAAGATTGTTGCGCAGGTCCTCTTCCAGCGTCTGGAACTGATTGAGGTCAATGCCCGAAGAAAAAGCGCGCCCGGCGCCGCGCAGGAGCACAACGCGCGCCCCGTCATGGAACTCACGCTCGGCTCGGTCAAAGGCATCCGCAAGCGCATTCATCATTTCGTCACTGATGGCGTTGCGCTCATTTGGACGATTGAGCGTAACTTCAAAGACCAAGCTGTCGCGCCGAGCAAGAATCTGTTCAGACACCCTCTTTGCCTCCAGCCGTCTGAATCATCAGGCGAGCGACTCCAAAAAAGCGTTAAGCGCCTCTACGGAATTGAGACTGACACGCCTTTTCGATCGATCAATGCGGCGCGTCAAACCGGTAAGCACGTTTCCTGAGCCGATCTCGATGAAGGCATCAGCGCCCTCATCGATAAGCGTTTGCATCGACTCGGTCCAGCGCACGGATTGCGTCAATTGTTGATCCAACTCAGTCCTGATTTCCGCCACCGTTTCAAGGGGCTGAGCCAGCACGTTGCCAACTACCGGTACCTTTGGGGGCGAGAACTTTGTGCTTTGCGCGACCTCTTGAAAGCTTTCAGATGCTGAGGCCATCAATGGGGAGTGCGCGGCGACGCTGACCGCCAACTTGACCGCCCTTCTGGCGCCGGCTGCGGTCGCGCGTTCGATTAGGCTGTCTACCGCATTGATATGCCCCGAAACGACCGCCTGGCCCGGGCAATTGTCATTGGCGAGCACGACGGTTTCGTCCGTATCCGCTGAAACCTCAGCGCAAAGCGATACAACCTGCGCGATATCAAGCGCCAAAATCGCCGCCATCGCGCCGGGGATCACTTCGCCTGCCCCTTGCATGAATCGACCGCGGGCATGCACCAGCCGCAAGCCCTCATCGAAGCTTAAAGCGCCGGCAGCGGTCAAAGCCGAAAATTCACCCAGGCTGTGACCAGCCATCCAGGCTGGCTGCGCCGAGGGCAGCAGTTGTCGCAGAGCGCGCCAAATGGCAATGGCGCATACGTAAAGCGCCGGTTGCGTAACATTGGTCTGATCCAGTTGGCCGCGCGGACCGTTGAAGCAGATTCGCGAGAGTTCGAAGCCGAGGATCTCATCAGCCTGCCCAAAGGTATCGCGCGCGATCGCGTATTCACGCGCGAAGTCCGCGCCCATGCCCACGATTTGCGAGCCTTGCCCAGGGAACAAGGCGGCGCATGTCTTCCAGTCCATTATGTCGCAGCTTGGATCTTCATTTGTCGGTCACCATTATGCATTACAGCGACACAGTTAGCGAGGCGCGGAGGCGCAAAAAAACCGCGCTGCAGCGGCACGGTCCCTTGTCATAGCCTCGATTTTGGGCGACGCGCTAATCGTTCTCTATCTCGACGACCTCTTCGCCCCGGTAGGAGCCGCATTTGGGGCAGACCCGATGCGCGATATGGTACTCGCCGCAGCTCTCGCACTCCACCAGATGCTTGAGCGTCAAGGCGTGGTGGGCGCGGCGGCGGTCTCGCCGAGACTTCGAGACTTTGCGCTTTGGTAGCGGACCCATATCTTTACTCCTGCTTGATTTCGAGCATAATCGGCGCATTGTACAGGTTGGCAGGTTGCGCTGTCAAGCCGAATGTGGTTGGGTAGTGTATCGAACTCGGCTGAAATTCAAATGAGCCATCCTCGAGATTATATCCCCAACCCCAAGTACCTATGATTTTGTAGGGGCGACTCTTGAG
>JAPOYT010000239.1 GCA_026706445.1 Chloroflexota bacterium | reverse complement strand
GGGAAAAGCGGCTACTATGTGGATTACAAGTATGTCATCCCGCCTTCAGGCAATATGCCACATCGAGTGCTCATCGGCATAAACAATCCTGGTCGCGGCGCGGTGGAGCAAGTGGCTTGGCGGTGGTGGGATATCCGCGAGAGTAGGCCAAGCGACGCGCAACTGTATCCCATCTTGAATGATGCGCAGCATGACAGCGTTCTGAACGAAATGGATGCGTTTCGCAATCTCGAGATCAATCCTGTCCTTTGGTCTGCCCGGCATGAGGCGCTTCCTGAACTCGCCGCCTAATTGATGTCGCCTGAAACTGACGATCCGCTCCCCAGCGCCGCGCGCATTGTGCTCGTCTGCTTCCTGTCCGTATTCATCATCTTCGGCATCCGCCTCTCTTTTTCGGTCTTCTTCGCCGAGTTCGTCCTCGAAGAAGGCTGGAGCAACGAAGCCTCCGCCGCCATCTTCAGCCTCAATATGCTGGTCTTCGCCGCCACCGCGCCGCTGGCCGGCATCGCGCTTGACCGCTGGGGACCGCGCCCTGTTTTCGGGCTCGGCGCGCTTCTGATGGCGGGCGGCTTGTGGCTCAGCAGCCGCGCGACATCGCTCAGCGATCTCTTGCTGTCTTACGGCGTCATTGAAGGTATCGGCTTGGGCATCACTGGTTTGGGACCGGTGGCCTCAGTGGTCGCGGGCTGGACGACGCCGGCGCAGCGCGGTCGCGCCCTGGGTATTGCCTTTTCGGGCACCGGCTTGGGCTCGCTGCTCTTCGTGCCGCTGGCGAATTGGCTGATTGACAATTTCGGCTGGCGCGACGCCTACCTGACGCTGGCGCTGGTTTGTCTGTTTATCCTGCTGCCATTGATGGTGATCGGCTTGCGCAGGCCTCCGCCGTTGCTATTGCCCGAAAGCCAATTGACCCTGGCGCGGGTGAACTGGCGCGGGCTGATTCGCAATCCGGTCTTCTGGGCGCTGATGATCGCAGCCCTGATGACCATGGGACCGGTGCGCAGCTTGACCGTGCATCAAATCGCCTACATGGAGTCGGTCGGCTTCGAGCGAGCGACAGCCGCCACCGTTGTCGGCTTGGGCGGCCTGCTCACCAGCGGATTCTTCATCGTGCTTGGCTGGGTGTCGGATCGCTTCGGCCGCGCCACTGCCTACACCATCGGGGCGGCCGGCTTGTTCGGCGCGGTCGCTATGCTGGTTCTGATTCGTATGGTGGATATGCCATCGCTGCTGCTTCTGTATGCGCTGTTTTTCGCCATGGGCGAAGGCGCGCGCAGCAGCCAGACGACGGCGCTGGCCAGCGATGTCTTTCAGCGTCAAGGCTTGGGACTGATAAACGGCTTGGTCGGCGGCTTGGGCGGTCTGGGCGCGGCGCTAGGACCCTGGCTGGTGGGTCGGCTGCGCGATGAAAGCGGCAGCTACGATGGCGGGCTGCTGGTGGTTGTCATCATGGTCGCGGTGTCGGTGGCGGCTTTCGGCTACATTGCGCGGCGGGCGGGGAAAGCCGCGTCTGGCTCAGGCGATCTTGAAGAGCGTGGCGGACGCGCGCCATAACTGTCCGCTTCCGGCGGCTGGGGGTTTTCTCCAAGTTTATTCTTCGTTTGCCGGAAAGATTACGGGCAGGAGTCTGTCCTCAAGACGCTGGATGTCAGCCTTCAGTTCGAGCCTTAGCGCTTCGATTCGCCGGTCCAGGCGGTACTCGAGATCTCTGCTGGTCAATACGATTGTTAGCATCAACACAACAGCGGTTAACAGCATAACGATCGTCTCTAACGACAGCGATATAGACCGGCCCCCGACGCTGCTGTTCATTATGATGTCCTCGGCGTTCGCAATCCTTCACGCTTACGCTATGCCGTATGAGCAAACATGTCAAGAGCGGCTGGTCTATGCCCTTGGGCAATCGCGCTTATTTTTTGTATTTCCCGCAAGAATGGGATACAATAACTTTCAAGATTTCGGAGCGCGTCATGCTCGGCAACATTACATTATATTACCCCTCCCCCGAAAATATGTTCTAATCTCTGCCGCCGCAAACAAGAGAAGCATTCAGGTTGTTGATTTTCATCTATCGATGGGAGCGTTTATGTAATTGATTGCATTTGCGGCTTACTGACTCTATGCCCGCATAGGCATGAAAGAAGCCTCCCCGCGCCATCGTGAATTGAGCCTCACAGCGCGGGGCAGGCCGCTTGTCCAAGGATCGCTTCCGCGACTCCTTTCATTATTCTAACCAACGTTAGATTACTTCGCAAGGTCAAAACTGACCAAAAGGGGAAATTCCAGACATATTGACGGTTGTGATTCCTGATGGCTCTTAAGCGATCCGCGCTTATTCAAGCTGCCGCTATCAGCCAAACCTTAGGAATGAAGGATTATTCTCATGAATCACAACCGAAGCCATAATTCTCCAATTGAGCGGGCATCCGCTCGCGCCGCGTGGCGCTAGCTCGCCCTTTGCCTGCTGCTCTTGCCGCTTTTGCAACTCTCGTCAGCTTTCGCCCAAAACGCTTACAGTATTAGCTTCCGCGGCGTTACGGACAGTTTCGCCGAAGCGGTCCTTAGCGGCCCCATGAACAGGGTCGATTATTCTACCGTCAAGTTAAGTCCTTGCTCTTTTCGGCCTGGCAAACAAATTATCAGCACTACCTGCGACTCCTGGATGTCGGGCCGCAACATCAAGCACCGGACCACCTACGATTGGGACCTGCTATTGCCGGGCACAACCTATACCGTAACCTGGGTATTGACGCGCGACGGCCACGTCCTGGGCACGGCGACCGGCAGTTTCAGAACCATTGGCGACAATGATTTGACAGCGTTAATCAGAGAGAATGAGCTTACAATCCGCCATGTCCATCCCCGCGCCGACTTCGTCACCGTGTCCTACAGCCCGCTGGGTAAACAAGAACATATCAACGTTCACAACCGTGCAGTGGCAGGTTATTCGATCACGCACATCGGCAAATTCCTTGAAGGCATGCAATATACCATCACGATTCAAGGCTATCGCGGTCGCGGTCCTGGCTCGTCGTTTCGACCCTCGACGCATAACGGCGCGCAAAAGATCGGTCCCGAGGTCAGGCTCACGATCATCGGCTGGCAGGCAGCCCCGGCCCGCGCTCAAGCGGTGACCTGGCGCCTGGTTAGCAAAACCGCCAATGACATCGCCATCGAATTCGACGCCTATTCCGGCGCCACGCATTATTGGCTGAGCGCCTGGTGGCCCTGGCAGACGGGCGCTCCAAGCTGCATCAACAATACCGCGCGCGGCCAACGAGCGGGCGAGCAAGGAAACAACGCCAATTGCCATTTGCCAAGCTTCCATAGACGCGCCAATGCTGGCACGGTCTACCGCTACTGCAGCCTGCGTGCCAATATGACTTATGACTTCGAACTCAATGCGGCGATCCACGAAGGCACTAACATCAATGTCATCGCCAAGAGCCGATTCAGCATCAAGACGAATCCCGGAGCGAACCCGCCGCAGCCGCCGCCGCCTACCGCAACGCCGATACCGCCCGACCTTAATCTCCGGGTCGTCCGCCTCGAGCATGATGAAGTCACGTTTGGCTGGGACAATGGCTTCGGCGCCGACAGCAGCGGTTTCGACCTCTACGTATTTCGAAAATCAGACAATCATCGGGTTTTCTTAATGGGCTTTGCAGGCGGGACGACGCGATGGACAGTGGAAAATCTGGAGCCGGAAACGGAGTATCGAGCGCGGCTCGATGCATTCGCGCCTGGTCGATCACCTGCCTCAGATACAGTCGATTTCACCACGCCGGAGCAGCTTTCCAGTTCGCCTGTCACGGACGGTGACAGCGGGCTTTCAAGCTCGGAGCCGTCGGTCGGCGGGATGGCAAGCGCGCAGCCAGCCGAAGAGGCGTCTGACCTGGGCATGAGCGTCAGCGCGCTCACTTCCAGCAGCATCACCCTGAGCTGGAGCGATATCGGCGCGAAAGAGTATACGCTGATATTGGCCGGCGGCGACCTAGTCGATGCCAATGTCCTGCCAAGCGGGACGACTTCGCATAGCTTCAGCGGCTTGCAGCCAAGCACAGCCTACACCGTCGCCCTCACGGGATTTTTCGAGGGCGGCCACACGGTCAGCGAGGAGCAGGTCGTCAATACGCCGCCGCAGCAAGCGCCAGAGCCGGCGCAACAGCAAGGTCAAGGTGTTTCCCAGCAGCCGATGGGGCAGCAAGTGGGAGACCCGCCACAGCAGCAAGCGGGAGACCCGCCACAGCAGCAGGCTCAAGATCCGCCACAGCAGCAAGCGGGAGATCCGCAGCAGCAGCAAGCGGGAGATCCGCCACAGCAGCAAGCGGAAGACCCGCCACAGCAGCAAGCGGGAGACCCGCCACAGCAGCAGGCTCAAGATCCGCCACAGCAGCAAGCGGGAGATCCGCAGCAGCAGCAAGCGGGAGATCCGCCACAGCAGCAAGCGGAAGACCCGCCACAGCAGCAAGCGGGAGACCCGCCACAGCAGCAGGCTCAAGATCCGCCACAGCAGCAAGCGGAAGATCCGCCGCAGCAGCAACAGGCTGAAGACCCGCCGCCGACGCCTATCCCACGGACGCCCATCCCGCCAACGCCTATCCCGCCAACGCCGATTCCGCCAACGCCCATTCCGCCTACGCCCGTCCCGCCGCCAGCAGAGCCGGCGCCAGAGAAGCGCGGAGATCTCAAGCTGTCCGTCAGCGACATCACGCGGGACAGCCTGACGGCGAGCTGGAACGATATTGGCGATTTTCTATACTTCTTCCATGTCACCGACGTCAGCAGAAGCAAGGGCATACTCAAACGAGGCCGAGGCGGCAGCCAGACTTTCAGCGGCTTGCGACCTGGTACAGAGTATGAGGTCTATCTCGGAGTTTACTTCGGCGACGATGAGGTGTTGATCGACAGCGATTCCAAGACGGTGCGGACGGCGGATTAGATTCGCTCTCGCCCGCGCAATTGGGGGTCAGCCAAGGCTGGCAATGTAAACAAGGGCGTCTCAGCGAGACGCCCCTACGGCCGTTTATTTTGTCCGATTAGAGGTATTGATAAGCGGGCAGCGTCAGAAACTCGGCGAAATCGTCGGCGCGGATCATCTCGTCAAATAGCTGCATCGCCCGCTGGAAATGCCCGCTCTCGAAGCGCTCAGCGCCGACCTCGCCGCGGATGGCGTCCATCTCTTCTTCCAAGAGTTGCCCATATAGCGCGAGCGTCAGCGGGCGCCCATCAGCCAGCGCGGCTTTGTGATGCAGCCACTGCCAGACCTGCGCCCGACTGATTTCGGCCGTCGCGGCGTCTTCCATCAAGTTATAAAGCGGGACGCAGCCATTTCCGCCGAGCCAGGCCTCCAGGTATTGGATTCCGACCTTGAGGTTCAGGCGTAAGCCATCTTCGGTGATGTCGCCGGCGCTGGGCGTCAGAAGGTCGGCGGCGGAGACATTGACATCATCGCGCTGGCGCTCGACTTGATTCGCTTCCGGCATATACTCATCAAAGACATCTGTGGCGATTTGCACCAAGCCCGGGTGCGCCACCCAAGTGCCATCATGTCCCTCTTTCGCTTCGCGCAGCTTGTCGGCATGGATCTTGTCGAGCGCGGCTTGATTCGCTTCCGGGTCGTTGCGGATGGGGATCTGCGCCGCCATCCCGCCCATGGCATGAGCGCCGCGGCGGTGGCAGACCTTGATTACGTGCAGCGTGTAATTGCGCATGAAAGGTACGGTCATGGTGACTTGCGCGCGATCCGGCAGCAGATAATCGCGGTGCTTGCGCAGCTTCTTGATGTAGCTGAAGATATAATCCCAGCGGCCGCAATTCAAGCCCGCCGAGTGCTCGCGCAATTCGTAGAGAATCTCTTCCGCCTCAAAGGCGGCGGTAATTGTTTCGATCAGCACGGTCGCTTTGATCGCGCCTTGCGGAATGCCTAGCGCGTCTTGCGCATGGACGAAGACATCGTTCCAAAGGCGCGCTTCCAGATGGCTCTCCAGCTTGGGCAAATAGAAGTAGGGACCAGTGCCGCGATCCAGCGCCGCCTGCGCATTATGGAAAAAGTAGAGACCGAAATCAAAGAGTCCGGCGGGAATCGGCGCGCCATCGACCAGGAAGTGGCGCTCATCCAGATGCCAGCCGCGCGGCCGCGCCAACAATGTGGCCGTCTGCTCATTGAGTTGGTAAAAGCGGCCATCGGGATTGGTGAAGGTGATGGAGCCGTTAATGGCGTCGCGCAGGTTGATCTGCCCGCCAACCATGTTTTCCCAGCTCGGCGCGTTAGCGTCTTCAAAGTCGGCCATGAAAACTTTGGCGCCGCAGTTCAGCGCATTGATGACCATCTTGCGCTCGGTGGGGCCGGTGATCTCGACGCGGCGGTCTTGTAAATCCGCTGGAACCGGGGCGACGCGCCAGGAGGGATCATCGCGGATGACGGCGGTCTCGGGCAGAAAGTCCGGCAGCTGGCCCCCGTCTATGGCGGCTTGCCTCCCTATGCGCGCCTCCAGCAGTTCGTTGCGGCGGGCGGTGAATCTCCGCGCCAAATCCGTGAGAAAGCCGACCGCTTCTGGGCTGAGTATGGCTTCATATTCGGGGCTGATGTCGCCGGTGATGTCGACGCCGGGCGTATTGATTTTGATTGTCATTGCCACTGTATCCTTATGCGCCATTTCAGCGAGTGCCAAGAATATAGGTCAAAATTGGTTTCTGGGACAGCCTGAGCCTGCGATTGCCGCGAGATGACGGGCTGTCGCCGACTGTGGCTTCAACTTTCACGCAGCCGCCAGTCGCCATAAGTTCGACAGGCTAGCCGCGCGCGCTCTGGATGCCTGTCTAAGCGGACAGCGTCTCTCAATTTACGACTTCGCCGCTACAAGGCTTGTCCGCTACTGTGTCAGTTTAACGCAACAGAAATTGATATCAGGGTTCTGCTGGGGCGAGCCACCGCTGCGCGTAGGTCGCGTAGACACTGA
>JAPOYT010000185.1 GCA_026706445.1 Chloroflexota bacterium | reverse complement strand
CGGCAGCAGCGAGCTGGCCGCGACCGCGCCCGCCCCCCTCAAGAAATCACGGCGCGAAAGACCTTTAATCTTGCTCATTTCTAGCTCCTCTATGAATCTGTTCGAGTAAGTTAATTTCTTGCCTTCGTGCGGATTCTACCCCCCTCTCGGCGAAAAAGCAAAATAATTCACAAGTGACGGCAAAATATGTACGCGCGACTCTGTCGGTCGCTCGAATATTTGCACATCATGTACGGGCGAGCCGGCAGCTCGCCCTTCAAAGCGCAAGACTGTGCAGCGGCGCCCAAATTTGACAGGGCATACGTAAACATTTATGCTAGGCGCGGTTTGACCTTGGGGAAATCAGCATCGAATGCGACTCTACATCACCGGCGGCACCGGACTGGTCGGCAGCAACATCATCCGCCTGGCGCGGGGACGCAGCGACATCGAAATTATCGCCGCGCAATTCGGTCCCGCGCCCGAATGGAAAGTCGATTACCAACTCGATCCGCTGGATATGGCCGATACCGCCGCCGTGCGCGCGTCAATCCAGCGCTACCAACCCGATGTCGTCATCCATTGTGCCGCCGTGCTCGACCATGTTTACATGCAATATCATCGCGCCGAAACCTGGCGAGCGACGGTCGAAGGCAATTTGGCTTTCGCCCAGAGTTGCGCAGATGTCGGCGCAAGGTATATCTTCGTCTCCTCCGATTGGGTCTTCGATGGGCAGGAGCCGCTGGTGGACGAAGACTCGCCGCCCTGTCCCGTGCTGCTCTACGGCTTTATGAAAGCGGTCTGCGAACGCGACATCATGGGCGTCGCCGGCTTGAGTTACGGCATCGGCCGCCTCGCTGGCATCTATGGCATCAACTACAGCAATCCAAGCCTGCTGCGCAAAGCCAACGATCTCGGCTTTGATTTGGGCAATTATGTCATTGATCAGCTGTCGCGCGGTCTCATCGCCGAGATTTGGATCGGACCGAAGGTCAACGATGTGGCGCATCCGACGCTGGCATCCGATGGGGCGGAGATGCTGCTGCGCCTGGCTCAGCATGACGGGAACGGCATCTTCCATTGCTGGGGGGGCGAGCCGGTCAGTCGCCTGCAATTCGCCCATCATTTCGCAAGCGTTTTTGAGATTGATCGCACGCTTATCGCGCCAGTGCCCACCGATCCAACTGTATTGGATCGCTACCGTCATATCAACATCCCCTTTCGCATCGTCACCAGCAATGAGAAGACCTGTGAGGCGCTGGACCGTCGCCCCTATAATTTGCTTGAAGGACTGCGCGAATTCAGGGCGCAATGGGAGGCTTTTCACGCCGCGCGCGGCTGAACCGGCATCAACATGTATCAGGAGAGAGCGAAAAGATGAAAGCATTGACCCTGCACGCTGAATGGGCGCCAAAGCCGGGCTACGACATGACCGAAAGCGAGCGCGAAATGCGCCGGCCGCGCAACGCCAATATGACCTGGAAGGAACCAAGAATCGAGCTGGGAGATTCGCCCGAACCGACCTTAAAGCCCGATCAAGCGCTGCTGGAAGTCGCGGCCGTTGGCATCTGCGGCTCTGATATGCACATGTACGAGGCCGGCGCTGATGGCTACATGGTCTATCCCGGTCTGGTGCATACCCCGAATATCATCGGGCACGAGTTCGCCGGGCGCATCGTCGAAGTCGGCAAAGACGTGAAAGGCCTGGAAGTCGGCGACCTGGTCGCGGTAGAGGAGATCCAGTGGTGCGGCGAATGCCTCGCCTGCCGCAAGGGTTTCGTGAACCACTGCCTGGATATCGAAGAACTCGGCTTCACCATCCCCGGCGCCATGGCGCAGTACCTGCCGGTGCGCCCAAAATACTGCTGGAAGCTGGATGAGATCGCCGAGCGCTACGGCGAAGAAGAAGCTTTGGTAATGGGCGCGATGGTTGAGCCGACCGGCGTATCGTATCAAGGGCTGTTCAATCGCCTGCATAATTGGCAGCCGGGCAACAATGTCGTCATCTTCGGCGCCGGACCAATCGGCTTGGCGGCGCAGGCGCTAGTGATCGCCGCCGGGGCCGGGCAGGTCATCGTTATTGACCCGTCATCCAGCCGCCGCGATTTTGCTATGAAGATGGGCGCGTCTGCCGCGCTCGATCCCATCGGCATTGATCTCGATGAGGCGATCATGGAGCAAACGTTGGGCCGCGGCGTCGATTATGTGGTGGAATGCGCCGGCTTCGCTGACCAAACCATCGAGAAGCTGGACCGCTGCCTGGCGGTGAATTCGTCGATCATCGATATCGGCATGGGCGAAGCCAACCCGACCGTGCCCATCGTCGCCTACAAGCGTATGGGCGTGCAATACGCCGGTTCGCTCGGCCACGCCGGCGGACCCTTCCAGCATGTGATCCGCATGATGGCAGCAGGCCGAATCGACATGCGACAGATGGTCAGCGCCCGCATGCCGCTTGACGACGCGCTGGCGGCTTTCAAGCGACTGGAAAGCCGCGAAGACGCCAAAATCATCCTGCAGCCGAATTAGTCCGGTGAAACGATGGGTGACGGCATCCTAATCCTCGGTGGCATCGCCTTCTGGCTCCTGGCGGGACTCTGCGCTTTCCGCCGCGATTGGGTCTGGCGCCTCTATTCGCTGGAGCCGCGCTGGCGCAAAGACAATCCCGAACGGACGGAAGCCTGGGACGCCAAGACGCGTCGCTCCGCCTATATCTTCGCGCTGCTTGGCTTGGTCTTTGTGGCGCTTGGGCTGCTGATTTAGTGGGGAAATAGAAGTGAGTTTGCGGGCGAGCCAAGGCTCGCCCCTACAGCTCCTGCTCCGTGGTGAAGAATAATGGCAGCGCCGCCGACCCGCTATCCCACCGCAACCGCCCCCAAATTGTGATACAGCCGCACAGCCGCCTCCAGCGACGTGTAGAAACTATCCAGCTTCAGGTATTCATTCGGCGAGTGGATGCCTTCGCCCTCGCCATAGGCAAAAGCCGTGATCGGCAAGCCAATCAGCCGGTTGAAGACGCCGAGTATCGGAATGGAACCGCCGGTGCGGACAAGCTGCGCGCGCTTGCCAACCGTCGCTTCAATCGCTGATTGCACCGCTTCCAGCCACGGTCCCTCAGTGACCAGCTCGAAATACCAAGCCATTTCGCCGAGGTTGCATTCGACTTCTACCGTATCGGTCGCGAAGCCTTCGACATACTCCTTTAGCGCCTTGGCAATTTCCGGCGGGTCTTGATCGGGCGCCAGGCGCATCGTGATTTTGAAGCCGGCTTCCGCCGGGATGATCGTCTTATTGCCAGCGCCTTGATAGCCGCCCCACATACCGGTGATATCACAGGTCGGGAAGACGGTCGCGCGCTCGGCCGCGGGCGCGATTGATCCTCCCCAGAACTGTTTGACTCCGGCGCCCTCTATCATCGCATCTTCTTGAAAGCCGGCGTCAATCCGCGATTTTTCCACCCCGCTTGCGCCCCGCACTTTGTCATAATAGCCGGGCACCTGAATGCGCCCCTCATCGTCGTGGAAAGAGCCGATGATCCTGCCTGCGACATGCAGCGGATTCTGCACCAAGCCGCCGTATAGGCCGGAGTGGATGTCGGCTTTTGGTCCGCTGACCCGCACTTCGGCCGTGACCATGCCGCGCCCGCCGTAATAGAGCCGCGGATCAGCCGGCGCGAAGTCGCCATCGCAATTCAGCAGCACATCGGCTTTCAGTCGCTCTTTGTTCGCTTTGACGAAAGCCTCAATGCTGGGCGAGCCCGATTCTTCTTCGCCTTCAAACATGATCTTGACGTTCACCGGCAGCTCGCCATTGGTGCGCAGCAGCGCTTCGAAGAGCTTGAGATTGCCCCAGACGCCGGCTTTATTGTCGCTGGCGCCGCGCGCGAAGATCTTGCCATCGCGGATCAAGCCCTCGAAAGGCTCGCTGCGCCAAAGCGGCAGCGGATCGACCGGCTGCACATCATAATGCGCGTAGACGAGCACGGTGGGCTTATCGGCGCCCGCCTTCAGCCATTCGCCGTAAACCACCGGATAACCCTCAGTGGCGATGGCTTCACATTTATCGAATCCCATCGCGTCCAGCTGCCCCACGATCCAGGCGGCGCAAGCATGCACATCATCCGCATGGGCTGGGTCGGCGCTGATGGAAGGAAAGCGCAGCAGTTCTTTGTAATCCTCCATCATCCTGTCCTGCGTTTCCTGGAGATAATCGATTGTGTTTTGGATGCTGTCCTTCATGATGATTCCCCTTTGTCAAAGTGGCGCAAGCGCTCGCCATGATAACGCAACGCAGACGAAATTGCCGCTGCGAAAACAGACCGTCCCCTAGAACTTAACCATCTCAATTCCGGCTGACTGCTTACCGGTTAAGCGCTCCTTTAGATTTACAATTTACGCTAGAATGAACGGCGAGCGGCAAAGAAAGAACGGCGAGAGACGATGGCAAAAGAACGTAACATTTTGGTAGTTGATGATGAGCGCACAATTCGCGAAGTCGTGCGGCGATACCTGGAGCTTGAGGGCTTTGCCGTCACCGAAGCCGAGACTGGTCCACAGGCGCTGTCCATTCTGCATGACAGCCGTCCCGATTTGATCGTGCTCGATATCATGCTGCCGGGCATCGATGGCTTTTCGATCACGCGCCGCTTGCGTCACGACACCGATTACAGCTCATTGCAGATTGAAGGCGATATTCCGATAATTTTGCTCACTGCGCGGACGAACGAAGTCGATCGCGTGGCCGGGCTGGAGTTGGGCGCCGATGATTATGTCATTAAGCCATTCAGCCCACGTGAATTGGTGGCGCGGGTGAAACGCATCTTGCAGCGCGCGTCCCCGCCCAAAGCGGAAAGCGAGATCCCGCTGCAATACGCTGGCTTGCGTCTCGACCCGCGCAGCCGCGCAGTCAGCGTGGACGATAAGCCGGTCTCCCTGACTGCCAAGGAGTTTGATCTGCTCTGGTTTCTGTTGCGCCATCCGCAGCACGTATTCACCCGCGAGCAGTTGCTGCAAAACGTCTGGGGCTACGAATTCGAAGGTTACGACAGCACGGTGACGGTGCACGTGCGCCGGCTGCGCGAAAAGCTGGAGCCAAACCCGAGCGCCCCGAGTTATATCAAGACTGTCTGGGGCGTGGGCTACAAGATTGAGGCGCCTGCGGCCGAATAGTGAAAGTGACGAAGAGCATGCGCATGGAACAGAGGCTGTCGCGGAATCCATTCATTATCTTTTTGATCGTGCTGGTGATTCCGATATCGGGCGCCTTGTTCAGCGAGTTAGTCATGTTTGACTTGCCGGGGAATGAGGTGCAGGATTTATTGGCGTTTATGACCGTGACCGGCCTCACAAGTTCCCTGCTGTCCTACGCCTTTTACCGTTTGGGCATTTTGGAATGGTTTCGCAGTTTGCGCTGGGCGATCTGGATGGTCATCGCGCTGCTGGTATTGATGATCTTCCTCAATGTTTGGGTGATCGCCCGTTTCACCTTTATCCAGAGCCATTACCTGACCTTGACCTCGGTGCTGCTGGTCTTCGCCGGGCTGTCCGCGCTTACGATCGGTTTTTTCGCATCCAAGACGATGACCGACCGGCTCAGCAAATTGAGCGATGCGACACATTCGCTTGCCGGGTCCGATTTCACCACCCGCCTGAAGATATCCGGCAATGACGAAATTGCCCAACTCGCGGACACATTTAATGCCATGGCGCAGAATCTGCAAGAAGTCGAAGAGCAAAAGCGGCAACTTGAACAAACGCGTCGCGACTTGACCGCCTGGGTTTCGCACGATTTGCGGACGCCGCTCACATCAATCCGCGTGATGATCGAGGCGATGCTGGATGGCGTGGTCAAAGACGACGAGACGGTGCATCGCTACCTAGACAACAGCCGAGTCGAAATCGAGCACCTAAGCGGCTTGATCGATGACTTGTTTGAGCTGGCGCAGCTTGATGTCGGTCACCTGCGGATCAACATTCAGCGCGCGTCAATACGCGATCTGATTTCGGATACAATCGGCAGCATGCGTCTGAAGGCGGAACACCGCGGCATCGAGCTGAAGGGCGAAGTTTCAGACGAGGTCGACATGATACTTATGGCGCCGGACAAGATCCAGCGCGTGTTGTCGAATCTGGTCGACAACGCCATCAAATACGCCGCGAGCGGTGAACAGGTCGCCTTGCGCGCCTGGCGCATCGACGATGAGATCCGAATCGACATCCATAACAGCGGCTCGTACATTCCGGAAGATGTGCTGCCGCGCCTCTTCGAGAGTTTCTATCGCGGCGAAGGCTCGCGCAAGCGCAGCGATGATGGCGCGCGCGGGACCGGCTTGGGATTGGCTATTGCGCGGGGCTTCATTGAAGCGCACAGCGGCCGCATCTGGGCCAGCAGCGTCGAATCAAAAGGGACGACGTTCAGCTTCTCGCTGCCGCAAGTCCGCCCGGCAGATTAAGACGACTCGACAATGCGGTAGCACTCTTCCAGGCGCCATTCCACCAACTCAATCCCGTGCGACTGCATAAACTCGCGCGAGGGCGCGCTATGTTCCCAACTGGCGCCGATAATCACCTTGGGAATCTGATAACGCACGATCGCGCCAGCGCACATCAGGCAGGGGAAGGCGGTCGTATAGAGCACAGTGTCGGCATAGGTCTCCTGTAAGCCGGCCGCCTTTATCGCCTCCATTTCGCCGTGGCTAAGCGGGTCATTGTTCTGGATCATGAGATTGCGTCCGCGGCCGATGACTTCACCCTTGCGCACGAGCGCGGCGCCAAAGGGGCTGCCGCCCTCAGCTTTGGTGGCGTAGGCTTCTTCTATCGCGATTGACATGAACTCGTCCATATCACCCCTTTTCCCAGCGACGGCAGTCTGTGGTAGTGAATCCTTTTCGGTTGAAATAGGTAAATTGGATCCACTTGACAGTCTGTAGGGGCGAGCCTTGGCTCGCCCGTCGGCGAATTAACAGTGGGCGACTCAAGAGTCGCCCCTACA
>JAPOYT010000173.1 GCA_026706445.1 Chloroflexota bacterium | reverse complement strand
CTTCGGTCCCATCGGCAGGTCTTTGACGGAATCGCGCTTCTTCCACTTCGCGACCGTCTTGGGATTGATGCCAAAGCGCTTCGCCAGCTTGCCTATGCTCTCTTGACTATTTTGTATCTCTCGGCGGGTTGCCGCCGTCGTTCTGGCTTGAGGGTGGAGAACCTGTCCCATAATGCTTCCTTTTGATGATTAGTGATAACACCATGATAACATGGGACTATACATCTAATCAATGTCGAGGCTGTAAAACGATTGCACATGGCGGACGTAATCCTTCAATTTAGGAAGCAACGAAAGGTCGAGAGTGGCGTAACTGCGGAGGTAGATGTAAAGGCAACCGCAGAAGATATTGAGTCGAGTGGAAAAGGGCCAAACATCACTTCGTTTGCACGGATTCGAAGCGCATATGTCGAAGACCCGGATTACTTGTTTGTTATTCTGTCCTTGAAACACCGTGTATATTCGTCGCGCAATACGGTTTCGGGTCTAATGGATGGTACAATGGAAGTTGTCGCATACAATGCATATGATCTAAAATACATTAGCTGGAAAGACATTAACTACAACCCCGCTCTAGGAACGGGACAAATTCAGATACGTGACATTCACTACGTAGAACTCGAGGAAAGATCGACTTGGGAATTCTGTCAATTGCTGGACCGAAAATATTTGCATTCATCTAGACGCTCATTTGAAGAGTGGCTGGCACTGGCGAACAAGCATGGTTGGATAAAAACTAGTGATTGACCAAAAGCTCATCTTGGGTGACGCGCTCTGCGAGCTTCCGAAACTCAAATCGGGGTCGTTTGACCTAATTGTCGCGGATCCTCCGTACAATCTCGGCAAGAACTACGGTAATAATCTTGACTATCGCGGTTTCGATGAATACTTGGAATTTACCCGGCAATGGCTCTGCGAGGCATCACGTTTGCTAACATCGCGGGGCACAATTTACGTGTTCATGGGTTACCGGTTCATTGCCTACCTATTTGAAATCCTCGAACGCGAACTGAGAATGCACTTTAGCAATTGGATAGTTTGGCACTATACGCAAGGCGTAGGTAGAATTAGAGGATTCTCCCCTAGGCATGATGACATTCTGATGTTCACAAAGTCACGGGATTTCGTGTTCAATCTGGATGCAGTACGTGTACCACAGAAGTATTATCGTGAACGTAACAATATGCGAGGAGCTAATCCCGGTGACGTATGGGAGTTTTCTCATGTCCACTATTGTAACGACAATAGACAAAATCATCCCACTCAAAAACCGGAAGGACTAATTGAACGACTCGTCCTTGCTTCAAGCAATGAGGGTGCCCGTGTTCTCGATCCGTTTTTCGGCAGCGGAACGACTCTTCGCGTCTGCCAGCAACTCAACCGATTTGGAACAGGAATTGAGATAAATCCCGACTATCTTAAGATAGCGCAGGAACGATTGCAGAGCGAGTTCTCGGGTTTCGATAGCGTTGATCCCAGAATGAAACGTGTTCCACTGGATTTGCGCAATGAGTCAGTTAGGCAGTCGTATTTGGCAGATCACAAGCGCTGGTTTCTTAACAACCATATCAGCGCTATTCAAGACTTCGAGAAGTCCGTAGAACGACTATATTCAGAGGGAATCTGGAAACCTTCACAGAAGAAGCTAATTTAAAGCGGGTGCGATTGCTCTTTCTTAGCCCGAATCAGCCCCGTTTCGCCCGCGTGCTGGCGTAGCGCATGCTGAGTTCCGGCTCCGCCATTTGCAGGCGCCGCGGCGGCATGCCTTTCACAATCGCCTCGAGATCGTCCACTACCATCTCGCCCAATTCGACCATGCCCTGCGCCACCGAACCGGCGCGATGGGCCGATAGAATCGCGCCCTCGGCGCCGCGAATCGGGTGATCGGCCGGGAGCGGCTCGATCGGGAAGACATCTGTCGCCAGCTTGAAGCGCCCAGCCAGCACCATTTCAGTCGCCGCGTCAAAGTCGATGACGTGGGCGCGGCTGGCCAAAATCAGTACGGCATTGGGCTGGATCGACTCCAGCAATTCGCGCGAGATCATCGCCTGGTTCTCCCTTGACGGGACCGCCATCACAAAGATGAACTTTGATGTCGCCATCAGCTCTTCCAGCGAGAGCGGGCGCAAGCCCTGCCGCGTCAGGTAGCCGTCGCCCAGCCAGGGATCGTAAACCGAGATGCTGACGCCGAAGGGAATCAGCAGGGGATGCAGCTCGCGCGCCAGGCTGCCATAACCAATGATGCCGACCGGCTGGTCGTAAAGCAGGAAGGTATCTACATTGCCGTGCCACAGATACGCTTCTTCGCCACGGCGCATCAGGCGGTCGCCGTAGGAGATTTGGCGGGCCGCGTCGATCGCCAGGCCGAGCGAAAACTCGGCCACTTGGCGCGCGAAGCCGGGCGCCGCGCTCAAAACGCGGATGCGCCGTTCATAGCAGGCTTGGTAATCCAGATTCAGCGGGAAGCTGCCGGAGACATCCATGATCGCTTTCAAGCGCGCCGCCTGATCCAGGACATCGCCGTAATGCCAGCCGGACGTGACCACGACATCGGCGCTGGGCAAGGCGCGCAGAAATTCGTCCTGCGGCATAGAATCGTCTTTTCCCCAAATCACGTCGACAAGGTCATGCATCCGCCGCTGGTCTTCCGCCGAGAAGATTTCGTCCATTCGCCGAAAGCTGGGGTTGACTATCACCGTGCTTTTCATTGAGACCTCGCTGCGGGCGGCTCACCGGGTTGCGTAGACACTAACCGTCAGTCGCCCCTACGTTAAATATTCGTTACTTCAGTCGCCGGTCGTACCAGACGGGCAATTCGCCCAAGCCGACAGCGATATGAAGGGCGGCCGCTTGCAGCGGCGTACTAACCGCCTCCGGCTCGAGCGCATGCACATTGACCGGGCGTTCCTTTTCCGCGGCCGGGTCGCGCCCGGGCAAGAGGGCGTCGACGATCTTTTCGTTGTCAACCAGGATTGGCCTGAAACTGCCGTCAAGCAGGTGAAGATTGATTTCGCCATGAAACACGGTCGGTTTGCGCCCGCGTTTCTTGACCAATTCACTGAGGTAGATCGACTGTACACCGCCCGCGTTCACTTTCCATAGCTGCTGGCTGCCGCGCATGGCGCTGATGGTCTTTTCGTAGGGATTGATGATGATGGCGTTTGGCTCACGGAGGATAATGGACAGTTGCCGCGCGATGGCGAGCAGCAGCAAGACAGCCACAACAATGCCAAGGTAAGGCAGCCAGGCCGGATTCGGTATCAAAGTACCGGCGACGGGCAGGCCAAGCTCGCTCGTCAGCGTGGCGATGGACACCCAGAGATAAACCGCGATCAACAGTCCATACCAGGCAAGCTGGCGCTGCCTGGCGCGCAGCCAGCGCTTTTCACGAACCAGGCGCAGTCCACCGTCGCCGCCGCGCTTCTGCTCCGCTTTTTCCAGGCGCCATAAGCCCAGGTCGAGCGGCAAGGCTTCCAGGACAATCGGTTCCGGCTCCGGCGCTATTTCCAAAGGCGCTGTTGAGGCGAAGGGAATATCCAGCGTTTTCGCCAGCGCGGCGCCGAGTTGAATCGCCCTCGCTTCGTGGGCGGAGGCATCGGGGTGGGTGAAACGAAACAACTCGAACCAGCGGCTTGAGCGCGCCAGCGAGATCTCCGGCGACAGCGTCACGCCCAAATGCCAGGAGCTGGACTCGTTGGACCAGCCGAGCACCACCTGTCCCAGATCCGCCTCCAGGATTTCGCCCGACTCGGGCAGGTCGCGGCTGACGGCGAAGTATCCGTTATAGCGGAGCGGCAAACCAGTCTTGGCTTCGACCAGCAGTTTTGGTTCAGCCGGGTCATCTACTTGAATCAAGCGCCAGCGTTCAGGGCTGTAATCGACGAGGGAATTAGCGGAAACGGCGATTCGTGGCATGCGTCAGTTTCGGCTTCGGATTGCAATTGGACAACAGGCTAGCATTATGGCAGACATTGGGGCAAATTGCAGTCGTGAATTGCTTAGAAGAAAGGGCGTGGGCAGGAGACCAAAAGCGCTAAGGGACTTCCATATGAATCCTATTGACGCGCTCGATTTCAAAGCGGATTACGCGCCGGCGGGCGATGCGCACTGGAATACGGACGGTGATCATAGAATCGGCAAGATGCTCAGCGATTGCGCACTGCTGTTTGCGGAAAGCCAGGATATGTTAGCCTGTGGCCCGGTGAAGATGCCCTAAGTGACCGAGGTGTGGCCATGCCCTTGCCGGCGCTAGCCATTCGTTTCGCCCGAGGCGCGGCTGTCTCGCCAGCGGATGATGACGAGGGCGAAGAAGATAAAGCCAAGCGAGACCAGCGCCAAGCCGCCGATTGCCAGCGCCTGTTCGGCGGGCGCTTGGCTGAGGCCCAGCGCGACGAGACCGTAGACGATGCAGAAAAGGTAGAGGAGCGCGAGCGTCTGCCGCTGCGTCAAGCCCAGGCGCAGCAGCCGGTGGGAGACATGATCTTTGGCCGCCAGCATCAGCGGACGCCGCTCGATCAGGCGGGTGAAGATCGCCAGGTTGATATCGAGAATGGGCAGCGCAAGCGCAAAGACGGGCACCATCCAGGTGACGTTTGGCGGATGGGCGGCGAACTTCAGCTTAATTGCCAGTATCGCCAGCACAAAGCCTAGCGTATAGGCGCCCATATCGCCCATGAAGGTGCTCGAAGGATTGAAATTGTAGATTAAGAAACCGAAAGCGCTGCCGAAGATCGCGGCGGCCAGCATGCTCACCAGGATCTGCCCTTGCGACAGCGCGAGGAGGAGGAAGAATCCCGCGGTGATGGCGGCGGCGCCGGCCGCCAGTCCGTCCATGTTGTCGATCCAGTTGACGGCGTTGATGAGAGCGACAATCCAGAAAAGGGTGAGCGGGATATCAATGTAGGGTGTGCTGAAGAGGCGGATTTGCACGCCGGATAAGACGGCGACGGCGGCGGCGACTGTCATCACCAGGAGGCGGATCCGCGGACTGAGATGACGCCGATCATCCAGATAGCCAATCAAGGCGAGCATGGTAGCGCCGGCGACGATGGCGCCCAATTCGACCAGATGATTGGGCGGACTAAAAAGCAGCGCCGACAGGACGAAAGCGAGATAGATGGCGGCGCCGCCCATCAATGGCACGTGGCGGCTGTGGATGCTGCGTTTGTTGGGCGCGGCGGTGACGCCGAGGCGCATGGCGATTTGGCGCGTAAGGGGGGTGAGGCAGAGGGCGGCGCCAAAGCCGACGATCATGATGGGGATGAATTGCAGTCGCGCGTCCATGACTTCAGTATAGGGGTGAACGCGGCTGATTGCTAAGGTTTTCCCACCGTCCCGGACAAGTCACGTATCGGCTCGCAAACTGTATGAAACGCAAAGTTCTGTGCGGGCGGGCGAGCCAAGCCGAGCGCAGGTCGCGTGGACACTGACCGCCGACACTACGGTTTGCCCGCCCCTACGCAATCATGCGGCTCAAACTAAGTCTGGCGCCATTCGAATGTGACGGTGACGGGCAGGTGGTCGGAGCCGATGTTTTCGCCGACCGTCGCCGCTGTCGGTCGCAGCGCCGCGCTGTGCCAGATGTAATCGATGCGGAGAAGAGGCTGGATGACGCGGGGCAAGCCAATCGCTTCGGCGACGGGCCAGGTGCGGCCCGCCCCCACCCCAGCGGAACGCCAGGCATCGTCCATTAGCGCCGCTACTTCGTCAACAATCAAGGAGGCGTCGCTCATGTTGAAATCACCGGCGACGATGAAAGGCGATGTTTCGCGGCGGACGATTTCGAGGAAGCGGCGGATTTGGGCGTTGCGGCGGCGCTCGTCATAACGAAGCAGCGCTTCCGGTCCGATATCGGCGTCGGGGTCGTATTGGACGCGCGGCTTGAGCGGCAGCATGAAATGCAGGGCGTAGACCGCCAAGTCGCGCCCGTCTTGATCCAGCAGCAGGCGCAGCGCTTCCCGACCCGGTTCAGCCTCGATCGTCAGGACTTCGCGTTCAAGGATGGCGTAGCGCGAGAAGACGCGGACGCTGCCCTCGATATGGTCTTCGTGGGCGTAGACATCGTAGAGCGGGGCCAGCCGGCCATCATAACCGTCAGCCGTCTCTTGCAGCACGATCACATCCGGCGCTTGCCGCAACAGCCAATCAGTCGCCTGCTTGAGATCACGATTGCTGCCCTGCACATTGAAGGTGACGACCGAGAAACTTGCTCCACTCGGCGGTTCCACCGGGCGGTACATGCCCGGCGCAGCGAACCAGTATAAGCCGATCGCGATTAGGCAGATTTGCAGCAACACGCTCCAGCGCGGCGGATAGGCTTGGGCAGCGGCAGCGTCTATCGACTTGCTCAGGCGCGTAAGGCGCTTGCGGACATGCTCGGCCGGTGAAGCGCCGCCGCGTGTGACGATAATGGAGAGCGGGAAAGTGACGACAAGCGGCATATACCAGTATGGGGCGAAGGTATTCGCGAGGTCGATCCATGGCGCGCCGCTGACGCGCAGCAGCCTGAGCAGGGTAAAGAGGGCGACTATAAGGGCGTAAAGCGAAATCAGGAGACGTATCGGCGTCGAAATGCGGCGCAGGAAGACTTGCAGAGCGGACCAAGGCATGTCGCCCCTCCTAATAGCGGAGGGTATCAGAGCAGGACGAGCGCGGCGATGACCAAGGCGATGAAGAGGCAGGCGGCCAAGATGCCCATATTGCGCAGGTCTTTGATTACGAAACCATAATCGGCGCGCAAATCGTCTTCGGTCACGACCTTGGTCGGGTTGGCCAGCAATTCCGCTACGAATTCGGCGTCGAGGGCGCCTTCGTCTTTGCGTCGTTCAAGCTGAGCCGATTGCAAGGCGCGGCGGCGACGCTGCGGCTGCTTCGGCACGGTGGTGTTGGCGGCAGCGGATGACGCGCCAGCGGCAGGAACTTCGGCGCTGCCTTCATCGACTACGCCTTGACGCGCCTGATCGAGCACGGCTTGTGAGATGTTGGGTTTCCTGCGTCTGCGCTTCGCCATCCGTTTCGCCTTCCGTTTAGCGGGCGACTGTACATCCATTA
>JAPOYT010000143.1 GCA_026706445.1 Chloroflexota bacterium | reverse complement strand
TTCCTCGATTCCTCTGTGGTGAAGCCTTTGTACGCCTTTGCACTGCGCAGCGTCGGAAGCGAGCCAACAAGTAGCGGACAAGCCCTACAAATACTCGCTGAAGTCATAGGTAAAGTCTACTGCCGGGCTGCGCAGCTGCGCGTCCATGCCGCCATCTACGAAAATGCGCGTGCCAGTGATATAGGCCGCGTCGTCCGTGGCGAGGAAAGCGACGGCGGCGGCGATATCAGCCGGTGCGCCTTGTCGCGGCAGCGGGATGACGTCCGAAGGCGGGATCGGCGCATCGCCGACCGAGGCGCCGTGGTCGACGCGCGTGCTGCCCGGCGCCACCGTATTGACGCGAATATTGAGCGGCGCCAGATCCAGCGCCATCGCCCGCGTCGCCGCCTCGATGCCGCCTTTGCTCGTATCGTAACCAAACATATGCCGATGCGCGCGCGACGCGCCGCCGCTGCTGACATTGATGATGACCCCGCCCTGCCCCCGTTTCGCCATGAGACGGGCGGCAATCTGCGAGCAATGGAACAAGCCCGATAGATTCACCTCAAGCGTTTTGCGCCAGGATGCGTCGCTGTATTCGAGGAAATGCTCGATGACGCCCGGCTGGTGAACGAAGGCGGCGTTGTTGACCAAAATATCAACTGCGCCAAAGGCGGCGACCGTCGCATCATATAGCGCCGCGACCGATGTCCGCTGGGAGACATCGCAGCGGACGAAGAGGACGGCATCACCCAAATCCGCCGCGAGCGCGTGCCCGGCGCGGTCATCAATATCGGCGATGACGACATTGGCGCCTTCCTCCGCCAAGCGCCGCACGCAGCCCGCGCCGATTCCCTTTGCGCCGCCGGTGATGATGGCGGTTTTTCCCTTGAGTCGCATGGAATTTCTCCTGTGTACTGTTGGCTCTGCGGGCGACATGATGGATCGCCCCAACAAATCACATACGAAGAAGTGTGTACGGGTCAGCCGGTGGCTGACCCTGCTAGTAGTCCCTACAATAGGCAGGCGACGCAATTGGTCGCCCCTACATTCTCTGCGCTTCAAAGGGCGAGCCGTCGGCTCGCCCGTACAATACGGTACTTTATTTTGACGGCGCCGCCGCGATACGAGCGAGGCGAAACGCCGAAATATCAAACTCGCTTTCCCCATCCAGCGCCAACTGCGCCAGGGTCTCGCCAATGGCGGCGGAGTGCTTGAAGCCGTGCCCGGAACAAGGCGAGGCGATCACGACGCGCTCCGACTCCGGGTGAAAATCGATGACGAAATGCTCATCGGGCGTGACGGTGTACAAGCAAACTTCGGCGCGGATCAGATTGTCGCGCAAGCCCTTCAGCCGCGGCTGGGTCAGGCGATAGAACATATCACGGCATTCTTCCGCCGTCACCTCGCGGCTGACGACATCGGGATGCGTCGCGGTATGGTATTGCTCGGTCACCAGTTTGACCCCGCGCGGTCCATCGCGCGGCGCCGGAAAACTGCTCCAGAATTCTTCCAGCCGGTCCCCGATCCAGATAACCCAGGGAAAGACCTTCGGATCAAATGCGCCGAGTTCTTCCGCCTCGAACCAATAAATCACTTGGCGGCAGACGCGCAGAGCGGCGCGATAAGCCTCCGGAACCAAGTCGGCCATCCAGGCGCCGGCAGAAAGAATGACCTTATCGGCGCGGTAGCGGCCCCGATTCGTGGCCACCTTGACGCCGTCAGCGCCGACATCATAGCCGGTCACCCGCTCGGCAGTATGAATGGCCGCGCCGCCTTGACGCGCCAGCTCGAGCTGCGCCGCTACGCAACGTTCGGGGCGCAGCACGCCAGCGCCTGGCTCGTAATAGGCGCGGTCGATGGCGCGCGGCTTGAGCATTGGGTGACGGCGCTTAATTTCCTCCGTGTCGATGACCTCGTGCGCAATGCCGTGGCGCTCCGCCACCCGCGTCGAGGCTTCGACAAAATCGCCTTCGCCGTGAAAGGTCGCGTCTGCGCTGGGCGGCGCGATGATAAGACCCCCGCTTTCATGAAAGAGCGTCTGCCCGCTGGCCGCTTCCAGCTCGCGCCATATCTCGTCCGAACGCCGAACAAGGGGCGCGTAGAACTCGCCCTCGCCGATGGACGCGCGCGTGATGCGCGTATCGCCGTGGCTGGAGCCCAGCGTATGCGGCGGATCAAAGCGATCGATGCCCAGCGCCTTCGCGCCGCGCTTTGCCGCCTGATAAAGCGCCGCCGCGCCCATGGCGCCCAAACCGACCACGATCAGATCGTAGCGCTGCCCGCTCATGTCTCGCGCTCCCTTCGCAGCGCAGTTGTCGCCGCCTCGTCCACTTCCATGGTAGCGGCATTGACAATTACCGCGTAGTCCCGTTCAGCGGCGTCCAAGGAAATGTACCCTTGCCGCGCATCTTCCAGGACCCGCTCGGGATCGCGTTCCGATGCTGGACCGTATCCGCCGCCGCCCGGCAATTCGAGTATCACGCGCTGGCCCGGCTGCAGCACATAGTGGCTCTTGGGATGTGGGCGCCCGCCATCGGACAGCCGTAAATCGCCCGTTGCCCCGGGCGACCCACCAAGCAAACCCAGGGCCGGACTGCCTGTGCGATCATACATGCAGGAATGGTTGGCGCTCGCGCCGGTGATGATCTCCAGCTCCATCACCTGGCCCAAGCCACCACGAAATCGTCCAGCTCCGCCGGAATCGGGCCGCAATTCGCGGCGGCGCATCAAAAGTGGCGCGGCTGTTTCAATCGCTTCGACCGGCACGCCCATGATGCCGCTGGGAAAGGCAGTCGCCGAGAGGCCGTCGCGGTCCTGCGCGGCGCCCATGCCACCGGCGGAGAAAAAGATATAGGCGAATTCGTCGCCGTTCTCGTCCATGCCGTCCATCATCGTATTCCACAAGCCGGCCGAGCCATTGGCGATCACCTGATCCGGCACGATCTCCGCCAGCGCCGTCAGCAAGGGCTGGCTGACGAAATGGCCAATCAGGTGGCGGGCGCTTACCGGCGCAGGCCGCGTGCAGTTGAGGATCGATCCGAGCGGCGCGCGCACATCAATGGGGCGGAAAGCGCCTTCGTTGTTGGGGATGCCCGGCGCCAGCGCCGCCATCAATGTATAGGTCGTGTAGGCATGCGTGTAATTGAGCACGACATTGATGCCGCGGTCGACTTGCGGCGACGAGCCCTCATAATCGACAACCAGCTCATCTCCCTCCACGGTTAACGAGCAGGCGATGGTCAAAGGCGTATCAAAGCCATCAATCGTTATCGTATTGCTGTAGACGCCATCGGGCAGGGCGCGGATCGCAGCGCGCACCGCCGTCTCGGTGCGGTCGAGGATCAGCGCCGATACCTCCTCGATATCCGGCAAGTCGTATTCATCCAACATTTCAATCAGCTTGCGGGCGCCGACCTGATTGCCGACCTCCTGCGCGTAGATATCGCCGATGACCTGGTCGGGCACGCGGACATTGGCGCGGATGATGTCGAAGAGCTCGCGATTCGCCTCACCCGCTTTGAACAGTTTCATCAACGGGATCGCCAGCCCTTCTTCGTAGAGCGAGCGCGCATCGCCGCCCATGGTCGCGCCGCCGATATCAACCGCGTGGCAGGTGTTGGCGAAATAGGCGACGCCGCGTCCGCGATAGAATACTGGCGAGACGATCGTCAAATCAAAGAGATGACCCGATGCCTCCCAGGGGTCGTTGGTGATCAGGGTATCGCCCGGCTGCAGGCTGTCGATGGGATAATTGGGCGCGACATACTTGCGCACGCAATTCGCCATCGTATTGATATGGCCTGGCGTACCGGTGACCGATTGGGCGATCATATTGCCGCTGCGGTCGAAGACGCCCGCCGAAAGATCGCCCGCCTCGCGCACGACGGTGGTGAAGGACGAATGTATCAGCGCGGCCGCCTGCTCATCGACAACGGAGATCAGTCGACTCCAGATGACTTCGAGTGTGATGGGATCGATCATCGCCTGCCCTCCTTGGTCTTGCCCTCTCTGCCTTCGTGGCTATGAGGATTGCACAATTGACTCGGCAAATCGCAAAATATTGCAGTTATTATGCCACTATGGTATGGTAACAGAATGATATCTCATAGTGACTTTGTGGAACCGAATTGGCATTTAAGCGTTGAATACCATCAATTATCAGGTGTTCTACTTCAATCTAAAGAAGGCTTAGTAAGTTCTGTGCAGGCCCGCAAGGGAATTATCATCGGCTTCGCACATGCAAGAAACTAAGAACGCAATGAACGAACAATATATGGTACGGAAGTAGTTTGTGTTTCAGAGGATAATCAGTTTATTGTCAAAGTGCCTGATTATACTCGTACAATTCATTGCGTTTTTGACCGATATGATTCCGAGTATGATGTTCGTCGATCCTTGGAGGAACATTGCTCGTATCAGGATGTAGATAAAGCTGTTAATGCATTCAGAAATTGGAGCAGAAGCGGGTATTAAGGAGAATCAACATGGCACAAGCAACACAGCACTATGATACCGATCCGCAGCGACCTCCGAGATTAACATCAGACGAACAACGTATTGCTGATGCGGTAGTAGCTGCCCTAAGATCTGAACTGCAACCTATCAAAGACACGCAAGAGCAACATACGAAAATACTCGAGAACATCCAACTAGAGATGCGTGGTGTGAACAGAATCTTAGCTGGTGCAGGGCTAATTCCAGATAACCCCGACATCTAGGTCATGTAGACGGGTTTTCTCCTTACGTGGTAGCTTTTGGCTGCGCGTATGGTGAGATCCAGCACTAACCCCAAAACTGCTAGGGACAGACGGACTTAGGGGAAGAATAGGGAATGCCCTTGGTAATCCCACAACTCTATAGGGCTTGCGACGTATACGGCAAGCCCTGGGTGCGTATATTAAATTGCACTTGCACGGCCCACCTCCCGCGTTAAGAGCAGGCAGCCGCCTTCCGCCACCTGCGCCGACCAGCCGGGCAGAACGACCGTGGTCGAAGCCGCCTCCTCAATGATCAGCGGACCCTCGGCTGACCAAGCCTGCATGAGTTCTTCGCGGCGGTAGACCGGCGTTTTTTGCGGCGCTTGATCAGGCGCGAAGCGGACCGGGCGCCAGGCGACCGGCGCATCATCTAAGCGCTGCGGCTGCGATGCGCGGGTCGGAGCGCTCTCGATATCGGGCGTCGGTCCACTGATCAGCACGCGCCAATTCACCGCTTCGATTGGCACGCCCTCAGCCAACTGTCCGTAGAAGGCGCGATACACCGATTCAAAGGCGCGCTGCATTTTGCCGACGTGCTTTTCGTTCAGCGGCTCCATCGGAAATGGCGCCCGCACTTCATAACCCTGCCCGACATAGCGCATATCAATGTTAAGGCGCACAATGATTTCGGACGCAGGTACGCCCGCCGCTTCCACGATCCGCCTGCCCTCGCGCTCCAAACTCTGGAGGATTCCATTGAGTTCGCACAAATCGAGCTCACTCAGCTTGGCGACGTAGCTGCGCGTGAAGTCAAAGGCAATTGGCGCTGTCAGAAAACCAAAGGCCGAACCGACGCCAGCCAATGGCGGGACGATGACGCGGCTGATGCCCAGACCACCCGCCACGCCACAAGCGTGAACCGGACCGGCGCCGCCAGTGGCGACCATACAATAACGGCGAATCTCAAGTCCGCGCTCGGCCGCGTGTACGCGCGCCGCCGCCGCCATATTTTCATTGACCAACTGATGCACGCCCCAAGCCATGCGCTCAAGCGAGAGCTCCAGCGCCGCCGACAATTCGGTAAAGGACGCGCGCGCCGCTTCGGCGTCGAGCTTGATGCTGCCCCCAGCGAAATAATCGGGGTTTAGGTAGCCCAACAGCAGGTCAGCGTCGGTGACGGTGGGTTCGCTGCCGCCGTTGCCGTAAGCAGCCGGCCCGGGCGCCGAGCCAGCGCTCTGCGGTCCGACAGCGGGCAAGCCGAGCGCGTTCAAGCGGGCGATGCTGCCGCCGCCAGCGCCAATCTCGATCATCTCAATCATCGGCGCCATCAATGGCAAGCCGCTACCGCGTTTGAAGCGATGTACATGCGCCACTTCCGACTGATGACTGATAGCCAACTCGCCGTCTCGGGTCAGCGCCGCCTTCGCTGTGGTGCCGCCCATATCGAAAGCCAGCACATCTTTCTGCCCCAGCAGCCGCCCCCAATACAAGCCTGCGAGCGCGCCACCAGCGGGACCGCTCTCCACCAGGCGGACGGGGAAAGCGCGCGCGGCCGCCACTGTGGTTGTGCCGCCGCTGCTAAGCATGATATTCAAGGGCGCGTCGATGTCTCTGTCCTTCAAGCCGGAGGCGACTCGCTCCAAATAGCGCTCGGTGATGGGCTGGACGTAGGCGTTGGCGATGGTGGTGGATGCGCGCGGATACTCGCGCATGCCGGGCGCCACTTGATGCGATGCCGAGATGGAAACCGTCGGCAACTCCTCGCGGACGATCGCCAGCGCCGCCAGTTCATGCGCCGGGTTGGTATAAGCGTGCAAGAAACAGATGGCGACCGCTTCGATACCTTCCGCCCGCAGCGCCGCGCAGATTTTGCGCAGACGCATCTCATCCAGCGGGCGCCAAACCCGGCCATCAGCGAGCATGCGCTCCGTCACATCAAAGCGCAGGCGCCGCTCAGCCAAGGGCGGCGGCTTTTTGAGCGCCAGGTCATACATGTCGTAGCGCCCTTCATTGCCGATCTCGACCGCATCGCGGAAGCCGGCGGTAGTCAGCAGCGCCGTCTTCGCGCCAGCGCGTTCGATAATCGTATTGGTGATCAGCGTAGTACCGTGCACAACATAGCGGATGGACTTGGGCGACAGATTGTTGCTTTTCAGCAGGTTCTGTAGGCCTTCCAGAACCGCGCGAGACGGATCAGGATAGGTCGTGAGCAGCTTTTCGACGTGGATGGCGCCGCTGTCCGGCTCGAGGGCAACCAGGTCGGTGAAGGTGCCGCCGATATCGACTGCGAACAAGATGGGCGGCGAAGTCATGAGCCTAGGTGTATAGTCCCGAAGTAAGATGGTGCGGTTCAGTATGAAAGTTTTCCGGGTTTTC
>JAPOYT010000141.1 GCA_026706445.1 Chloroflexota bacterium | reverse complement strand
GATCTCGTGCTGATAAGCCAGGATGGGCACGACCTCGGTGTTGAGGATGCGCAGCTCCTTGCCTTCCCAGGGGCGCGCGCCAGTCTCGGGATCGGTCAGCGGGATTGTGTCCTGCGCCGCAACCAGGGGCAGGAACAGCGCCGCTGCCACGAGCAGAATCAGAATGCTTTTGAGGTTTCTCATTACATTAACTCCTTGACGACAAATCTAATTGGACTTTCGATTCGATACTCTCAAACTCTCTATATTTGCGGCCTTTCTACTCCAATAGATGAATATGTCCTCCGTCCGAGCGGACGCGCTGCACTCCCATCCAATGCCAACACCGTCGTGATAGTAACGCGTCAGTATGCCCCCGTCAACAAAAGCTGGACAACAGGCGCTTGCCGTGAGCCGCCGCGGCGCCAGATTCGTTCAATGCCGCGCTTCCGCATTGCGGCGCAAAGCCGATCTGCTTGCCCCAAGCGGACAAGTTCGCTAGAATTTCGCTCAGAAGCGGGCGCAGATCTTGCGAACTGAATGGCGCGCCCGTCGTCGAATTCGGTTGCGAATATTGAGGAAGGAGACAGCTTGAAAGGCAGACCGGGTCGAATTGGCAAGCATGATGCAGAGACGACGAGATTCTAAACATATGAGAGAGGTCAAAATGAAGAGCATATTGAAACGATCCGTATTGATCCTGGCGCTGGTTCTTTTGGGTATGACCGCGGCGGTAACGCCAGCGCAAGACGAAGTGACATTGGGCTTCGTTTACGGTTCATTCGCGCCGCAGGAGAAATGGGAGGCTTACTTTGAAGGCTTCCTCGAAGCGCATCCTGAAGTCACCATTAACTATATTCCGGTACCATTAGACAGTTGGGGCGATTACACGCAGAAAATCGTCACGACAATGCTCGGGGGCGAACAAGTTGATGTCATCTGGAACGCCATTGAAGCGGTGCCCCTGATGGCTGAGCGCGGCGTCCTGCGCGAGCTGGATTCCTTCCTGGAGAGCGACGCCGATATGCAGGAGTTCCTCGATGATGCGCATCCCAAGCTGCTTGAAGGGCTGCGCTGGAATGATCAGCAGTATCTGCTGCCCTTCGCCTGGAACACTACGCTGATCTATTACAACAAAGCAGTGCTGGAAGCGGCCGGATTACCCGAACCACCGCCCGATTGGACTTGGGATGATTTTCTGGAATACGCCACAACCATCACGCAAGACAGCGACGGCGATGGCATCAACGATGTCTGGGGCTTCCACCACAACGCCTGGCTCTGGCACCTCGGTCCTTGGCTCGTCTCTAACGGATCCTTCTTCCTCAATGAGGATTTCAGCGAGCCCTGGTATGACCGGCCCGAATCCATCGAGGCGCTGCAATTCGCCCGCGACCTTATCTGGGAACACAAAGTGGGACCGACGGGTTCGTTCAACTTCCGGGAAGCGTTTGTCGCCGGCACATTGGGCATGATGATCGATTCACCGGCGGGCCGCCAGCGCTTGATCCCGGCTGGCATGTCCGCAGATGACTATGATGTGGTCTTCTTCCCCACCAAAACGGGCGAAGGCGCGCCCGGCTCTCAATGGGGCACTGACGGTTACGGCATCACGAAAGACAGCCAACACCCGGACCTGGCATGGGAGATGGTCAAGCATCTGGTGAGCGCGGAAGTCATGTCCAAGCTGCTTTCGGGCGAATTTGCTTCCGCCAGCGCGCCCGCCCGCCAATCGCTGGCCAGCGATCCGGTCCTGGTTGAAGCCAGCCCGGCCAATTACCTCCGGTTCTACGAAGTGCTGGAGAACGGCCGGACGGTCATCAACGCGCCCAATTTCGCCGAGCTGGCGGAAATCCACGATCGCTATATGTCGCAAGTCTGGGCGAACGAAATGAGCGTAGAAGAGGCCGCCGCCAACATCCAAGCCGATATGGAAGCGGTCATCGCGGAGAACTAGCATCGAGCGGGAGGCGGGGTGGCTTGGTCCATTCCGCCTCCCACTGGCGAACATCAAGCCTTCAGGGGCGACTTCCGGGTTGTGGAACCAAGCCGGCGGCGACCGGCCAGCGCAGTCGTCGGCGGCCGATGGCGCGGCGGCTTGTTCCTGTCTTGCTCAAATCAGGGGGCTCACATTTTATTTCGCCGAGCCGATATGACCTGGAATCGCGTAAACAGTCTGGCTCTGCGCGAAGCCTTGGCCGGCTACTTTTTCATTCTCCCCACGCTGCTCAGCTTTCTGGTTTTCTTTCTCATCCCGACGATTTCGGGCTTGGGCATGTCGTTGTTCGACTGGGACTTCTTTTCCGAACCAGAATATGTGGGCTTGGCGAATTTCATTGAGCTATCCCAAGACAAGCTATTCCTCATCACCTTGCGCAACACAGCGCTTTTCGCCCTCTTCGCCACCAGCGGCAATGTCGGCTTAGGCATGTTCATCGCCATCGGCATCAACAGCATAAAATGGAACTGGCTGCGCGCCTGCCTGCGCACCGCCTATTTCATTCCCTTCGTCATCTCGACGGTGGTGGTCGCATTGATGTTCGGTTTTCTCTTGCAAGAAAGCACCGGCGTTGTGAACTACTATCTAACGCGCCTTGGCATCAACAGAATCCCCTGGCTGTCCTCATCGGCATGGGCTTTTCGCTCTGTCGTGCTTATCGATATCTGGAAGCATGTCGGCTTTTTCACGCTGATTTTCCTCGCCGGGTTGCAGGCGATCCCGCGCGAGCTCTACGAAGCGGCGATCGTGGATGGCGCAGGCCGCCGCGTTCGCCTGACGCGCATCACGATCCCGCTGCTGACGCCATCGTTGTTCTTTTCGTTGATCATCGCCTTGATCGGGGCTTTCCAGGTGTTTGAGTCGATGTATGTGTTGACCAACGGCGGACCCGGCGACGCCACCAGGACCGTCGTCATGTATCTCTTTCGTGAGGCATTCGGCAGCTTCAATATGGGCTACGCCGCCAGCATGGCTGTTCTGCTCTTCGTCATCATTTTGCTCTTGACCGTCACCCAAGTCCGGCTCGGCGACCGCTGGGTCTTCTACCGCTAACCGTTCGCAAGGGGCGATAATGACGAGCGTCGCGTTTTCGTACGGCAATTCGGCGTTTCAGGACAAGTTAAAGCACAATCTTGGCGCCTACTTGACTAACGTTGTACTCGCGCTTCCGTTGATTCTCGGTTCGCTGCTTATGTTCTTGCCGTTGATCTGGGCGGTGTCATTTTCTTTCGGCCAACCGCACGAATTCTTCAAGCTGCCGCCGCCGGTCATCCCCAGCGCAATGCGCCTAGACAATTATCATGGCGTCTTTGAGCGCGTCGACTTTCTCAGGTTTTTCCTCAACAGCGTCTTTGTCACCGGCTGCGTGACGATCGCGCAGATCATCACCTGCAGCATGGGCGGATACGCCTTCGCGCGCTTGCGCTTCCCGGGCAAGCGAATCATCTTCATCCTATTCCTGGCGTCGATGATGGTGCCGCAGCATGTCACGCTGATCCCCGTCTTCATCATCATCCGCGGCATGGGCTTGTACAACAACCTAGGCGCCCTGATTGTCCCCTACGCCACCAGCGTATTCGGAACATTTCTGCTGAAACAATTTTTTGAGACGATTCCAGACGAGTTGGAAGATGCCGCCAAAATCGATGGCGCCGGCTTCCTGCAAATCTATTGGCGCATCATGCTGCCGCTCGCCGGTCCGCCGCTGGCGACCCTCGCAATACTCACCTTCAACAGCTCCTGGAATAATTTCTTTTGGCCGCTGATTTTCATCAATTCGGCCGAAAAGATGACATTGCCGCTGGGCATGATATACTTACGCGGTCAAGATGGGGTGACAAATTCCGGCGTATTGATGGCGGCAATCGTGCTGAATCTCGTTCCCGTGCTAATCTTCTTTATGATCTTTCAGCGGCGGCTGGTGGAAGGCGTCACCTTGAGCGGGCTGAAAGGCGCCTGATTCAATCCAATCCAGCCCGCTGCCGCATACCATTTTCGCGCGACTTGTTTCGAAGGGTGAACCGATGAAATACCACGAAGGAATCCGCAGTTATGACCATACCGCCGCCACCCTGGCATTTCCCCTAGGCGGAGTCGGCACCGGCAATGTCTCGCTCGGCGCGCGCGGCGAATTGCGCGATTGGGAGATATTCAACAGCCCGGCGAAAGGCGCGACCATTCCGCTGACCTTCTTCGCGCTGCGCTGCCGCCAGGACGGACACGATCCGCAGGCGCGCGTCCTCGAGGGCCCGCTGCAGCCGCCCTTTGACCTGTCGCATGGCTATCATCCGATGACCAGCGCCGGGCTGCCCCGTTTCCAGGGCGCCAGTTTCCGCGGGCAATATCCCTTCGCCAGTATCGAATTTGAAGACGACCGCCTGCCGGTGCGCGTCGAGCTCGAAGCCTATACGCCGCTGCTGCCGCTGAACCCGGAAGATTCCGGGATTCCCTGCGCGATTATGAAGTACAAAGTCGCCAACAGGACGGAAGACCCGGTCGACGTCACGCTGGTCGGCACGATCAGCAATCCCATCGGCGGCGTCGACACCGACCAATACCGAAATTTGTCGCCAGTAGACATGGAGCGAACAGCGAACAGTTTCCGCGATGAGGCAAACCTGCGCGGCTTGTACCTGACCGACGCTCAGCTTGCCGCCGGCGACATCAACTTCGGCAGTTTGGCGCTGACGACCGATCATGAGTCGGTGATGGCGCAGCGCTATTGGATGCGCGGCGAATGGTGGGATTATTTGCATAATTTCTGGGACGACTTGCTCGCCGAAGGTCTGCTTCATGACGCGGCCGATGATCTGCCGGGCGAGCGGCTGCCCACCGGTTCGCTTGGCTTGCGCGATCGGCTGGCGGCGGGAGAAACGAAGGAATTCCGCTTCGTCTTGAGCTGGTTCATCCCCAACCGCCTCAATACCTGGGATTCACAAACAGCGTCGATGTTAAGCGTCGACGAAAGCGAAGTCGGAATCGCGCGCAACCATTACGCCACGCGCTTTGCTGACGCCTGGGACGCGGCGCGCTACACGCTAACGAATCTGGATCGCCTGGAAACGACCACACGACAATTCCATGACGCTTTGTTCGAAAGCACGTTGCCGGCCGTCGTGCTGGATGCCATCTCAGCTAATATCGTGCCGCTGCGCAGCACCACCTGCTTCTGGCTGGATGACGGCCGCTTTTATGGCTGGGAAGGCTGCTTTGACGACGCCGGCTGCTGCCCTGGCAGCTGCACTCACGTCTGGAGTTACGCCTACACCGGCGCCTATCTCTTCCCGTCGTTGGAGCGGGAGATGCGGCGAATCGAATTCAACGTGGAGACCAGCGACGACGGCTTCATGCGTTTTCGCTCCTTCGGTACCTTTCACGACAGTTTCCTCTGGAGCGGCCGCACCGACGCCGCCGTCGATGGGCAGATGGGCTCGATCCTGCGCGCCTATCGCGAATGGCAACTGAGCCGCGATGATGCCTTCCTCGCTGAAATCTGGGAGGGCGTCAAACGCGCGATCGGCTTCGCCAGCGGCTATTGGGACAAAGACAATGACCAGGTGCTCGACGCCGTCCAGCATAATACCTACGACATTGAGTTTCACGGTCCCAATCCGCTATGCGGCATTTATTATCTGGCGGCTTTGCGCGCGGTCGAAGAGATGGCGCGCGCCATGGGCGAAGACGACCTGAGCGGACGCTGCCGCCGCGCCTTCGAGACTGGCAGCGCCAACCTGGACGACATGCTCTGGAATGGCGGTTACTACATCCAAAAGCTCGACGACGAAAACGCCGTCAAATACCAGCACGGCGAGGGCTGCCTGTCCGATCAATTGCTGGGACAGCTGCATGCCAGCCTCTTGGGTTTGGGAGATTTGCTGCCGGCTGATCATCTGAAGACGGCGGTGAAGTCGATCTACGAGCACAACTTCAAGCGCGATTTCAGCGAACACAGCAATTGCCAGCGCGTTTACGCCCTGAATGACGAGGCGGGCTTGCTGCTCTGTTCCTGGCCCCATGGCGGGCGCCCGCGCCTGCCCTTCCCCTACGCTGATGAGGTCTGGACCGGCATCGAGTATCAAGTCGCCGCCCATCTCATCTTTGAAGGCTGGGTCGATGAAGGGCTTGAGCTGGTGGAAGCGCTGCGCGAGCGTCACGATGGCGTCCGGCGCAACCCCTGGAACGAAGTCGAATGCGGCAATCATTACGCCCGCAGCATGGCCAGCTGGGCGCTGCTGCTGGCGCTGAGCGGCATGCAGATTGACGCGGAGAGCGGCCGGGCGACATTCTCGCCCGTGCCCGAAATGTTGAAGAGCGATGAGCCCTTCAAGGTTTTCTGGTCGGACGGGCGAAGCTGGGGCCTATATTCGCAAACCTGGGAGGCGGAGAGCGAGACCTGGAAAGGCCGCTTTGAGGCGCTGGGTTCCGCATCGTAGACCACAAGCCGATCAGCCAGGAAAGTTGGACAGCGAGGTAAACGGATGTCGCTAAGATATTACACCCACGGGCGGCGCGACCAAATGAAGGTGGCGCTGACCTTCGACGACGGACCCAATCCGCCGCGCACCGACCAGGTCATGGAGATCCTCGATAGCCGAGGCGCGCGCGGCACCTTCTTCGTGCTGGGCAAGTGGGTTGACCGTTATCCCCAAGCCTTCCAGCGCATCGTCGCGCAGGGGCATTGCGTCGGCAATCACAGCTACCTGCACGAGGCGCATCTCGGCGATTTCGACCGCGCCGAAGCGGCAATCGGCAACCTGCTGGGCCGCCCTACACGCTATCTGCGCGCCCATTACTTCAACTTCTTCACCTGCCTCTACTCGCCGGTGGCGATGTCGCGCGAGATGAAGATCGTCGACGCCGATGTCAATCCGGCCGACTTCGCCAAGACCGATCCGCAAGCGATCGTCGACGCGACGCTGAACGCGCCTTCTCTCGCCGGCGGCTCCATCGTCGACCTGCACGATGGCCGCGAGTTTGACGATGACGCTCGACGTTTGGCGAGCGCGCTGCCGATGATTGAAGCGCTGCCGGCGATCGTCGATGGCTTGCAGGCGCGCGGCTTCGCGCTGGTCGGCCTTGATGAGATGGAGTTGGTCGATCCGGTTGAGTGGCGGCCGGATGGGCGGGGCGCCTTCGGCTCGCCGGAAGTGCGCGCGGCGATCGAGGGGCTGGGCGGCAAATCCACATAGCTTCCCACGATTGTCGAGCGCCTGGCTGGGCTGCGTACCCGCGGAAGTGTATCCTTTTCGGTTGAAATAGGTAAATTGCATCCACCTGACAGTCTGTAGGGGCGAGCGTA